>DDHO01000045.1 GCA_002352935.1 Firmicutes bacterium UBA1874 | reverse complement strand
ATTGAAATTAGAATACTTATTTTGTAAACTTGAATTGGCTTTTAGTTTAAAAATAAAAAAATTTCAGGGAGGAAAATAGTTGAAAGTTGCAGTTATCCATAACAAAGACCGCAGTGGAGTCATCAGCCAATTCGGCATCCAAAATAGGGAAAATTACAATCCCAAAACAGTAGAAGCAGTTGCTGCTGCTCTTGAAAAAAACGGCCATAATGTAAGAGTTATTGACGGAAATATGCACGTTATAGATAAATTAAGAGATTTTATGCCCAGGGTTATGAGCGGAGAGCGTATAGGCATGGTATTTAATATGGCTTACGGGATCCAGGGTGAAAGCAGATACACTCATTTACCTGCAATGCTCGAAATGTTGGGTGTCCCATATGTTGGTTCCGGGCCTACCGGCCACGCTCTAGCCTTAGACAAAGTTATTACTAAAGTGCTCCTGCAAAGATACGATCTCCCGACCCCAAAATACTGGGTATTCTCGAGTTCGGAAGAAGTTCCCTCGTATTTAAACTACCCTCTGATCGTAAAACCAAAGAACGAGGCGGTTTCATACGGCCTAAAAGTAGTAAACAGCTTAGATGAACTCAAAGAAGCGATAGAATATATTATATCCAGTTACCAACAACAGGCCCTGGTTGAAGAATTTATTCAGGGCAGAGAATTTGCGGTAGGTTTATTAGGAAATGTAGATCCTGAAGTTTTTCCCGTAGTAGAATTCGACTTTCAGGGAGACCCTATGGGTATTCAGACAGCGGAACAAAAATTAAAATGCCCGGTCGAAAAGATATGCCCGGCGGTCATCAGCCAGGAACTGTCAGAAAAACTTAAAAGTATTAGCAAAAAAGCATTTAGAACTTTGGGATTGCACGATTTTGCACGGGTAGATTTTAGGGTTGACAATCGCGAAAACATTTATATATTGGAAGTCAACTCCATGGCAAGCCTTGGTCCCAGGGGCTCCTATGTATCAGCTGCAAAAGTGGCCGGCTACAGTTTCCAGGGCCTGGTAAACCGGATGCTGGATGTAGCCGTAGTACGTTATTTCGGACAAGAATCTATTGCGCCGAAAGCTTCCTTACTCGCCGAAGGTTTGGCAAAGAAAAAAACATCGCCACTACACATCAGGGTTCGGGGATATTTAAGAAGCCACGCCGCAGAAATTGAAACCATGGCTAAAGAATTGGTAGAAATGAATTCCCATGTAAAAAACATAGAAGGAGTAAACTCTCTGGGAAACTGGGTAACCAAAAAGCTCAGCCAGCTGGGCTTCCATAGGCAGGTTATACCTCAGGTGGAAATAGGGAACATTCTTTACTTTGCGAACCATACTTCGTCCGAAAACGATGTCTTGCTGCTCGGACATTTGGACACTCCCTACAAGTACGAGGAAAGTATTGCTTATCGAGATGCCGGAAACAAGATCTTCGGCCCGGGGATTGCTGAAAATAAAGGCGGCCTTACCGTAATGCTGGCTGCGCTGCAATCTCTTCGCTTCAGCCGCGTGCTGAAAAACATTCGCGTAGGTATCTTGTTGACTACTGACGACTGGCTTCAAGGTCGATTTTCCAGGAAACACGTGGAAGCGGCAGCGGAACAGTCGCAATATATCCTCGGCTTAAAACACGGTGGAAAAAATAGCACGCTGGTAACATCTCGTTCGGGTTCTGCCTATTATCAAGTAGAGTTTATGCGCCTTAAGCAGTATTCTGACGAGGAAACACCAAGGATAATTACCGAACTGTGCCGCAAAATAATTTCCTGGCAAAAACTATCCAGAAAAGAAGAAGGCACTCTAGTCTGGATTACCTCAATTAAAGCAAATTCAATTTTCGGAAGAATGCCTAACCACGCTACAGCATCTCTAAGTGTGCGATTTAGGAACCGTCAGCAAGGATTAGAACTGGATAATAAAATTAGAAAAATTTCCGACAGGCAGTCTGATAAAGAAATACTTCTCCAGGTTTCCGGTGGAATCAGGCGCCCCCCTTTAATTTATAATGAAAATACTGCTAATTTGTGGGAAAAAGTTAAAAAAGCTGCAGATAAATTAGAAATTCTAATTAACCAAGAGCACAGGTGGACTTCGGCAGATACATGTTTTGTACCGGAAGGAAAGGGTGTGCTGGACGGACTCGGGCCGGTAGGAGACAAAACTAACTCACCTGATGAATACATTTTAAAGAGCAGTCTTTGGGACAGAGCAGCACTGCTCGCCGTATTAATTTATGAATGCAGGAAAAAGAAGGGATAGAATTTAACAAAAACGATCAAAAAATATTTGCAAGCTTTTTATAAGACTATTTCGCATCTTTTCTATCCTTTCAAAAGCAAGATTTCGCTCCTCTTCATTAAAGCAGTGGCAGTTTAAATAAAGAGAACGATTAATTTCAACCTGTATCCAGGGCATCCCTTTCCGGCTGTGCTTCTGTATTATGTATTCTCCTAAAAAAGGATTGTTAATTTGCATTTTTTCATCAATATCAATTTCTTCGCTGCCAAATCCCAAACGCAAGGCCATCGCAAAGCGGTTTAAAATTTCCGGAGAGCAGGTAATGTTTTCCCCGTACCGTGGCAAACCCCGTTCGTCACCCCTGTTGCTTAGACAGAACAGGGGCCTTTTCTTGCCGGAGTCTTTTGCTGTGGGAGGGCCAAACGCCGCCATGCTGTGACAGTCCAGAGCAAGTTTGAACTCTTCACTCCCTGACAGTACCTCCAGCTTATTATGATAAGGAAAGTAATACTTATGCAACAATTTTGAAACTAAATGGGGGCGGGGGAACATGTGTTTTTTATAAACCCTCTTTCCCATCGCGGTAACCGTCTTCAGGACACCATCAGGGTTTCCAGGCGGCAGGTCATCGGGCGCCCGGTTAAGGTCAACGGCTGCCCGCGCCACAGGCGTATAAACCGTGGCTTTTACCAAACTTCCAAAGTCATATAGCTCCCTTGTAAAAGCATCTCCATCTTCAAAAATATCTCTTTTTTCTAAACAAATTAAATCTCTTATTTCAGAGGGTATTAGGACTCCTCCGTGCGGTATGGACACTAAAACCGGAAATGCTGTCCTGCTCATTCGGGCCCCCCTGCCGTTCCATCACGACGTATTTCAGCTACCCCCTGAAACCCCTCCCCGTCGTGCTTCCTCAGCACTGCATGAATAGCCCCTAAATAAAAAGAATAAGGTTTTCTGATATCTAAGCGGTATCCTTTACGTCGCAATCCTTCAATAATTTCTTTAGGGAACCTGTCTCCTTCAAGACTTATACGTCCTCCAAGAGAACAATGCAGCCGCGGACGTCTCATCGCTTCACCTATATCAATAGACTCATCCAAAACATGAAGTAAAAACTGGCTGATCGTCGAGAAAATTCGCTCGCTTCCCGGGCTTCCGAGAACCATCCAGGGCTTTTTCCTGTGAAAAATTATCGTGGGCGCAACCGTAGCCCAAGGAACTGCATTGGGAAATAAATAATAGGGGTGAGAAGGGTCCTCTCTTTCAAAGTCCATCATGTAGTTGTTATATAAAAAGCCCATTCCTTCAGCTGCTGCTTTTGAGCCGTAAACTCTTTCAATGGACTGGGTAAGACTTACGCAATTCCCTTCCTTATCCATAACCGAAAGATGAGTAGTTTCTCCCTGTGCAACTTCATCGGCCGTTTCTAAAATAGGCATAGTGGGATCCACGCTTTCGATTATAGAAGTTACTATCTTTTTTGCATAAGATCTTTGGAGCATTCGTTTCTTTTGTACCTGAGGGTAAAAATTGGGATCGTAAGGACGTTCCGTTCTTTCCCGGAAAGACCTGCGAAACACCTCTGCAATAATTTGATAGCTTCTTTCCGACCTCTCTACCAGAATCTCTCTTGGAATATACTCAAACATTAAAAGTACCATCAAAAGGGTCTGACCTGCAGCAGGAGGAGGTAATGTTTGAACAGTCAGGCTACGGTACTTGCGCTTTATAGGAAGCCTTTCCAAAGGCCACGGAATTCGGGCAAGGTCTTCGTATCGTAAAAGTCCGCCATTTTCCCTCATGTCCGCATCAATGCACCTTGCCACTTTACCAAGGTAGAATTCCTTAATTCCCTTAGATTTAAGGGTCCCCAAGAGTTGGGCTAAATCTCTTTGTATAAAAAGCTCTCCCGGCTCATAGGGTGCTTTTCCGTTTTTTAAAAAATACTTTGCTCCTGACCGGGAAGGTACTTCAAGGAAACGATCGATTTCGCGCTTTTGAAGCAGGCTTTGCAGTTCGGTAATCCTGTACCCTTCGTTAGCAATTTTAATAGCAGGTTCCAAAACATCTTTCAGTTTTAAGGTGCCGTACCTGAACAACATATAACTTAAAACTGCAGGCGTGCTCGGCACCGTGGTGGCCCTGTAACCCGTTCGAATCGAATATTTATCAAGAGCACTCACGCGAGCTAGGGAAGGTGCCCTGGAAGACCCATCGATACCAATGCTTTGACCTTTAAGGTTGATCAGGGCCATAGTCTGTCCCCCCAACCCGCTAGCCTGCGGTTCACACACAGCGAGGGCAAAAGCCGCTGCACAAGCAGCATCTACAGCATTTCCTCCTTTGTTCAGCATCTCTACTCCTGCTCTTGTTGCTTCAGGAAAAGCCGTAGCTACCATACCTCCCCTCGCTTCGGCACATTTACCATCCTCGGTAGGACGAAAATTCCCCTCGATCTTTTTAAAATTAATCATTTCGGCAATTTTCCTCTCCAAAAATTCGCTTTTGGTTAATTCCTTATAAAACAGCAAAAAACTTCAGCGTTTTTTTCTCATATATCTCTGCCTTAATACTTCGCTCAAAAATATCCCTGCAGCAATGGAAACGTTTAGAGATTCTGATTTTTCGGTGATAGGGATTCTCGCTCTCTCATCTGCAGATTTGTAAATATCTTTACTCAACCCCCTGCTCTCATTACCCACCGCCAAGGCAATTTTACCGTTTAAATCGGCTTCAAAGTACATCTTTTCCCCCTGAAGGTCGGCAGCTACAAGTTTTAGTTTATTTTCATGTAAGTACTCAATTATTAATCCGCTCTCTACATTTTCCAAGACTGGAATTTTAAAAATCATACCTGCTGTGGAACGAATTACTTTAGGATTATAAGCATCAACACTTCCTTTTGTACATACTATTGACGTACAGCCGCAGGAAAATGCTGTCCTAATAATAGTTCCCAAATTACCGGGATCGCTGACATTGTCCGCAATAAGCAAAAACAGTTCAGGGTCATTCCATGGTATGTCATTAATTGACATTGAGGGAATTTTATATACGCCTAAAACCCCCTGCGGTTTTTCCGTAGCAGCAGTCCTTGTAAATAATTTTTTTTCAACCTTATAACAAGGTATACCCTTGAATTTAAGTTCTGTCAATAGTTCTCTTCCGCCGTTTACTTCTTCAACGTTATCACAGTAAAGAACGTAGCAAGGAAAAAAGCCGGAAGAAAGCCCTTCTGTTATAACACGAATGCCTTCTGCTATGAATTCGCCCCTATTTTCCCTTTCTTTGGAACGTTTGAGCGCTCTTGCCCTTTTGATAAAATTGTTTTCAAATGAGTAAATATACTTTCCTTTTTCTAATTTCATAAGAACTTCGCCGCCCGTTTCAATACAATTAATTCTTAAGATTCAGCCGAACTTCCACAGAACAATAATTACCAGTAAAAACATTTTTTTTGTAATTAATTTATCCCTATTTATTTAAAAGATTAAAATAAAAAAATAAAGGTGACGAAAAGCCACCACGAAAACTTACTTTATAGAGAGATATAATTTGCAACTTTTTTGTGTTCAATTACTTTTTTAAATTCTCTTTAACTAAATCCGCAAGTTTGCTAAACGCTTCCTGGTCGTTAACTGCTAAATGTGCCAGCATTTTACGATTGATCCCAACACCGGCCTGTTTTAAACCGTTGACAAACTTACTGTAAGATAGCCCATTTAAACGTGCTGCCGCATTAATGCGTGTAATCCATAGCTTTCTAAAATCACCTTTTCTTTTCCGACGGTGTGCATAGGCATACGATAGAGATTTCATAACCTGCTCGTTAGCAGGCCTAAATATCTTGGATTTTTTACCCCAATAACCTTTGGCCAATTTAAGGATTTTTTTGTGTTTCCTGCGGGCCAAACCACCCTTTGTTGTACGTGGCATGAAAGCCACCCCCCTCTAATCTAAACTAAAATTCTAACTGTAAGGAATTAATTTTTTTACCCTTTTAAGTTCGGTTTTATCTACAAATCCCTCTTTACGAAGTCGTCTTTTTCTCTTAGAAGTTTTCTTGCCTAAAATATGGCTGTGATAGGCTTTTGATCTTTTTATTTTTTTACCTGAACCGGTTATTTTAAAGCGCTTCGCAGCTCCGCGATGGGTTTTCATTTTTGGCATTAATATTTCACCTTCCTGGTATAGAGTTTGGTTTTCCGCAATAAAATAATTTTACAAATAACAACTCCACACTTCGTATTTCCTTACCATAAGTTACTTTTCGTTTTTGGGGGAAACGATCATAATCATATTTCTACCTTCAACTTTGGGTTTTTTTTCAACAACCCCCACTTCTTTAATTTCTTCAATAATCCTATCACATATCTTAACACCCTGTTCGGGATGAGAGATCTCCCGTCCCCTAAACATAACAGTGATTTTAACTTTATTACCCTCGTTAAGGAAACGGAGCATATTACGAACCTTAACCTGAAAATCATGCTCTTCAATATTCAAACGCAATTTAACTTCTTTAACGCTTATAGTTTTTTGTTTTTTCCTTGCTTCTCTTTCTTTTTTACTTTGTTCGTACTTATGTTTGCCAAGGTCCATTATCCGGCACACAGGCGGTTTAGCATGAGGAGCTATTTCCACCAAATCCAGGCCCTTTTCCTCGGCCAAACTCAAACCTTCCTTTACAGTAGTTATGCCCAGTTGCTTCCCGTCCGTATTAATTAAGCGAATTTGGCGGGCCCGGATATTCTCATTTACTCTCAATTCTTTACTAATGCTTTGTCACCTCCGAAACAAATCGCCACCGTCATGCCGGTAGACATTTCTTTACTTCCTTAGTGATCTCCAAAAATACAAAAAAAAACGGGGCTTGCCACCCGCTTAAAATACTTTCTTTTGCTTACTTCATCTGAAACAAAAACCCCATAGACAGCACCCAGCGTCATAGGGTGAGAAGCAGATGGCTTCTACTTCGTAACGATTATACTTTTTTCCTTTAATAGGATAACACAGTTATTGTACACCGTCAATACAACTATTCCGCTACTTTTAACTTTATTTCTTTGCTAACAATTTTCAAAAATTCTTTCAAAGGTTTCGAACCTTGATCGCCTTCTTTACGCTTTCTCACAGAAACATTTTCATTTTCCTTTTCTTTATCCCCTAATACAAGCATATAAGGTACCTTTTCGATTTGTGCCTGGCGAATTTTATAGCCTACTTTTTCGTTGCGGGTGTCTACCTCGACTCTTATTCCATATTTGTTAATTTCATCTCGTATTTTATAAGCATAGTCAAGATGTCTTTCGGCAATCGGCAAAATTCTGACTTGAACGGGAGAAATCCATGTGGGGAAAGCACCTCCGTAATGCTCGATAAGAATACCTATAAAACGCTCTATACTGCCGAAAATTACCCGATGAATCATCACGGGGCGGTGTTTATTTCCGTCTTCTCCTATATACGTGAGATTAAACTTTTCCGGCATAAGAAAATCGAGTTGTATAGTACCGCACTGCCAGGTCCTGCCAAGGGAATCTTGAAGGTGAAAATCAATTTTAGGTCCGTAAAAAGCACCTTCTCCTTCATTAACTGTATATTCCATTTCCTTCTCGTCCATCGCCTCTTTAAGAGAAGTTATAGCTTTTTCCCATATATCATCAGAACCCATAGCATTAGAGGGTTTTGTTGAAAGTTCTACATAATAGGAAAAGTTAAACATCTTGTAAATGCGGTCCACAAGAGCAATAACCGATTGAATTTCCTCTTTTATTTGGGAAGGGAGCATAAAAATATGTGCATCATCCTGGGTAAAGGCACGAACTCTCATTAACCCATGAAGTACTCCTGACAACTCGTGACGGTGCACCAGACCCATTTCCGCAAACCGCAAAGGAAATTCTCTGTAACTATGTTGGCCCGAGCTGTAAACTAACATAGCTCCGGGGCAGTTCATGGGCTTAATAGCATAATCTTCCCCGTCTATACTAGTAAAATACATATTTTCCCTATAATGTTCCCAGTGGCCTGATTGTTCCCATAAAGTACGGTTTAGAATAATAGGAGTTTTAATTTCTTGGTAGCCTGCTTTCTTGTGTTCTTCACGCCAAAAATTTTCTAGTTCAATGCGCAAAACCATACCTTTGGGGTGAAAAAATGGGAAACCGGGACCTGCCTCCTTTAAACTAAAAAGTTCCATCTGTGTTCCTAAGCGACGGTGATCTCTCTTTTTTGCTTCTTCAATTCTTTTTAAATAATCTTCAAGCATCCTTTTTTTAGGAAAGCTCGTACCGTAAATACGCTGCATCATTTCATTTTTTTCATTTCCCCGCCAGTAGGCTCCTGCAAGATTGAGCAGCTTAACAGCTTTTATCCTGCCTGTCGAGGGCAGGTGAGGCCCAACACAGAGATCCCAGAACTCTCCCTGACTGTATAAACTAATTTTTTCTTCTTCAGGCAAATCATTTATCAATTCAACTTTATAGTCTTCTCCTCTTTTTCGGAAAAACTCCAGAGCGTCTTCACGTTGCATCTCATGTCTCACAAACTGGTAATCTTTCTTTATTATTTCATTCATTTCTTTTTCTATTGCTTCCAGGTCCTCGGGTTTAAAAGACTTTGGAAGACTAAAATCATAATAAAACCCATCTTCTATAGGGGGGCCGATACCCAGTTTAACATTGGGAAAAAGGTTTTTTACAGCCTGTGCCAGAACATGTGCTGTGCTGTGCCTATAAACATCCTTCCCATCCTCATCATCAAACGTAAGGATTTCCAGGCTGCTGTTTTGATAAATAGGTGTATTTAAATCAACCACTTTTCCATTCAACCTGGCAGCAACTGCCGTCTTCGCCATACGCTGGCTGATATCCCGGGCTATATCGAAAGCCGTGCAGCCCTTAGGATATTCTTTTTCTGAACTGTCTTTCAGCCTAATTTTTACTTTCTCAGCTGCTGGTCTGGATAATTCTGTGGCCATTATTATAACCTCCTAGAAATCTGTTACCTTCTTCAACGAAGACCCGTTGATAAAAATAAAAGGTAATATTTTTTACAATTTTTTGCTACTTTATCTTTTTCCCGAATTCAGATCTAAATTAAAATAAAATCAAAGCTAAAATACGTGCCCAAAAAGGAAGCAACCCACCAAAATTTTTATAATTTTGCGTCTTATTATATGACTGCAGCAGCTGCCTTGTCAAATTGTAGCAGCTATAGATACAACCACAACTGTAGGATTACAATACATGT
>DDHO01000056.1:6292-7040 GCA_002352935.1 Firmicutes bacterium UBA1874 | reverse complement strand
TACAATAACTTTACTCTAACTTCGTTTTTTCTTGACACAAAACATATGTTCTGCTAATATTAAATATAAGAACATATGTTTGTAGGGTTGCCGCGGTTTGTTAAAAGTTTGTAAAAAAAACCGGGTTCTGCAAAAGGAGATTAAATAAATGCCTGCTAAATTGTACAGTCTTGTTAAAATAACCATAATTATAAGTTTATTAATGTTAATTTCTTTGTGGGGTCCATATTTAGCTACAGGTGCTTTCTACAATGCTTTTAATCATAAAGCATACAGCTTTGATGAGAAAAAAGAATATAGAACCATAACCGTAAGCAGAGGTGACACCCTGTGGGACCTCGCCAAAACGTGCAGGTCTGAAAATGAGGATTTACGTTACACGATTTACCGTATTCGAAAAATAAACAATTTAAAGACGAGCAGTATATTTACGGGGCAGGTATTGAAAATCCCTTATTAAATTTAAGCATCAAGTTACATACCAAATTACATACCAAAAACTAACATACAGAGAAGGAAATGTAACCTTAAAAACTTTAAGATCTCAATATAAAAAATATAAAGCTTGGAAAAAACGGATTATATAAGGCCATACATTATAAATTATACTTTTATTTTTTAACCTTTTTGTAACTTCCCATAATATTAATTATGTAAACTATTGTTTTTTTTAATCTTGGCCTCTTTCTTTTTCCCTCTTCTACTAAATATTATCAACTTTTTTCCTTGTTTTAACTGCCGTACCGTA
>DDHO01000056.1:2197-6064 GCA_002352935.1 Firmicutes bacterium UBA1874 | reverse complement strand
AGTTGTGAATATCTAACACATACAACAGCATCTGCGCCTAATTTTTCAGCTTCTTTTATCATAATTTTAGCTGCTATTTCTCTTGTTTCATCAAGCATTTCGCGGTATTCTTTAAGTTCTCCGCCTATCAAAATTCTAAAAAAGGATAAAATGTCTTTACCGAGATGCTTTGCACGTATAGTGCTACCTTAAGGTTTCAACTATTTCCTTTCCGGCTATTGTACAAGTGCTGGTAAGTATCATTTTGCCTCACTCCCTTAAAATTAAAACTCTTACCTGCTGTTCTAAATGTATATAAATATATTAAAATATTACCGTAAAAAACCAAATGATCATAACTATTTCTATTATAAATTTAACTGCTGTCCCCCCCAGGAAACCTACAATCGTTCCTACTCCTGCTCTGGTAGCTGCCTTTAAATTTCCCCGTTTAACAAAGTCGGCCGCCACCGCTCCGATGAACGGGCCTACGATAATTCCCAGAGGCCCGAGTGTAAATATTCCCAAAACAGCACCTATTACAGAACCCCAGGCCGCAGCACTCGAACCCCCGTATTTTCTTGTTCCCCATATTCCTGCTAAGTAGTCTAAAAAAAATATTAAAACCAGTGCTATGCCCTGTCCTATATAAAAATATAGGTTTAGCCCTCCTTGAAAGTGAACGAAAAAACCATAAATAAGAGTTCCGGCAAAAATAAGAACAACGCCTGGCAGAACGGGCAAAACAGTTCCTGCCAAACCTGCAATAAATAAAATTTATTGCAATCACAAGACCCGGTACAGATATCAAAAACATTCCTCCCTGCTTTATTTTTAATATAATATGTTTTATTATGCAGTTTTACAGTTTTCCAAACTTATGAAACATTACCAGACATCCCTCGTGTTTTGTCAAGAGGTGCGGGAAATAATAAGATTCAATAAATATTGTATTTAAAGAGGGTTTTTGATGAACAAGAAACTGTCTACTTTTACCATAGCTGCTGCATATGTGGGAACCGTTGTAGGAGCTGGTTTTGCTACCGGGCAGGAAGTACTGCAATTTTTTAGTTATTTCGGCATCTGGGGTTTTGCAGGCATCGTTGTGGCGACAACTATTTTTATTCTTTTCGGTATTGCAATAGTTATCCTGGGTCACAAAACAAAGGCGAAATCTTTTTTGCCCGTAATCAGTGAAGCAGGGGGGAAATGGGTAGGACGTGCAATAGACGCTGTAGTCACTTTTTTCCTGTTCGGCATACTGGTAACAATGAATGCCGGCTCTGGAGCAATTTTTGTAGAGCAGTTCAATCTTCCCTCTCTGGCTGGAAGTTTTTTAATGGCCCTTCTGACTCTAGTAACAGTACTATTGGGTCTGAGAAGGGTTATTGAGTCTATTAGTATTATTGCGCCTATTTTACTATTCTCTGTACTCTCAATCAGCATTTGGACCATTCTTTCCGCTCCCCAGCTCCTTGTTTCTAATTTTAACTTTATAGATACCAGCCGGGCTGCTGTTCCTTATTGGTTTTTGGCAGCTGTTCTTTACGGTTCATACAATCTGGTGCTTGCCTTGCCGGTTTTGGCACCACTGGGCGCTTTAAGCACCCCTGCCAACCTAAGGAAGGGCGTTATTTGGGGCGGTATAGGTCTGGGTTTAGGAGTACTGGCAATTTCTACCGCCATCCTTACCCGAGCTCCGCAAATTGTAAACCTCGAGGTGCCGATGATCGCTGTTGCCCAAGGCATCTCACCTTATATCCGTTTTCTTTACAGCATTGTATTAATTTCGGAAGTATATACTACTGCCGTTGCAAGCCTGTACGGCTTTGGTTCGCGCCTTACAGTACCTGATAGCAAAAAATACAAATTCTTAGCCGTTATCACCAGTATCGCAGCTCTTGCTCTTTCGCAGTTTGGTTTTTCAAACTTAGTAGGTACTTTGTTCCCTGCTGTAGGTTTAACAGGCTTTCTTTTGCTTGGTGCACTTGCTTATAACTATTTAAAACCCGGCCTAACTCGTAAGAAGGGAATCCAACTTTCCCCTGCCGGAAAGCCTTTTTTTAAGAGAAAAATCGAATGAAAGGCGTTAAGCCAATTGTCCATTTCATGGTAGATTAATTATCAAAAAAATAAGTTATTCCTTCGAAATAACTTCCCCCAATTCCATAAATTTAAAACCTTCTTTTGCAAGCTTTTCCCCTCCTGTTTCTATTTTGGTTTTAAGTCTTTCTTGAATAATATTTTCTGCATAATTATTGATTTCGATTAAAAGAAACTTCCGACGGCTCTCCTTGATTTCTTCATTTATTTCCAGTACGGCCTGACCAGTCGTGCCCGACCCGGCAAAGCAGTCGAGAATAATATCGTCGTTTTGTGTTGAAGCTTTAATAATTCTTTTAATGAGTTTTAAAGATTTTGGTGTATCAAAATATTTCTTGATTTTATTGTCATTAACATATAGATCCGTCCAATCGGTATCAAGAAGCCTTTTCTCGGACGGTTCCACCCAGTACTGGGGAATATTCTGTCCCTTCCTACGTATAAACTTTTTTACTTTCCCCGTCGCTTCCCAGAAATCTTTTAATTCAGGATACTTTTCTTTGTATTTTTCTTCATATTCTTGATAATTTTTTACGGCTGCCAAAGCTTTTTCCCGAGACCATTTCCATTGACCGGTTTGCGGCTGAAATCCTAATAACTCATAACGCATGGTTGGCCTATCAGCGGTGCTCCAAAAACTTGTCCAGTAACCCCTTTTTCTTTTGCCATCACTTTTGGCATATGGGTGAACCCAGTAAGCTTCTTTTGATTTTTTATATACCAATATAAATTCAAAGCCCTGGTTTAAGGATTTTAAATTTTTAAACTGGTTATTTATGTTTTTACTGGCTCTTTTAACGATAAGGCAGTTAACAAAATTACTGCGTCCCCAGATTTCATCCATCAGGCTCCGGAGATGGTGTATTTCATTATTATCTATACTGATAAAAATAAAACCGTCATTCCTTAGTAACTCTTTCATTAATTTGAGTCTCGGGTACATCATGCAAAGCCATTTGTCATGACGGCAGAGGTCCTCCTTCCCTACTACTTTTCCTAACCAAGCTTTCATTTCCGGTGAATTGACATTGTCGTTATAAGCCCAATTTTCATTACCTGTATTATAGGGGGGATCGATATAGATACATTTTACCTTACCGCGGTAAAATGGTGTTAATGCCTTGAGGACTTCCAGGTTGTCTCCCTTGGCAATTATATTTTCAGGCATCATGTGAGGGTTTACGGACAAATCTTTTTTTTCAACCAAACTTTTTAGGGGAACCTTGGCATCAAAGTCAAGGACTTTTTCCCTGCCGATCCAATTTAATACCGGCATTTAGCCCCTCCTTTTTTATTTTTTATTGTCTCTATTAATTATTATAACAACCGGAATCCTTTTCCTTCTTTATTATTGTAATTACTGTAAAAATTTAAAAAGAAACGAGCACAAAATCGGAACTTTAAATTTGACAACAATATCAAGCTCTGCTAAACTCTTATTGAGAATGATTACTATTTACTTGCAAATATATAATTAAAAATTTAATTTTATTATAGCCCTGTTGTAACGGGATTATGGAGGTGGCTTAAGCTGAAACAACAAACCTTAGCTCAGCTGAGACAGGGTGCTAAAGCGGAAGTTAAAGGTTTTCTGGGTGGGCAGAGACTTGTTAATAAGTTGAATGACCTGGGGATCAGGCCTGGGAAAAAAATAATAAAGATCAGTAATTCTTTTTTCGGCGGCCCTGTTACTATACAAGTAGGAAATAACAAAATTGCTATCGGCAATGGTATGGCAGCTAAAATAATTGTGGTTGTTGATGAATAATGAAAATACTATTGATG
>DDHO01000056.1:0-1923 GCA_002352935.1 Firmicutes bacterium UBA1874 | reverse complement strand
TGAAAATACTATTGATGGGAAACCCCAATGTGGGCAAAAGCGTAATATTTTCCAAGTTGACAGGAACCAATGTAACTTCTTCTAATTATCCCGGCACTACGGTGGAATTTACAAGAGGTAAAATGAAATGGAATGACCAAATAATTGAAGTCATAGACGTGCCGGGCACCTATACTTTAGAGCCGACAAATAAAGCGGAAGAAGTCGCTGCAAAAATGCTGGACCAGGGAGACTTAATAGTTAACGTAGTAGATGCCACCAATTTAGAAAGAAACTTGAATCTTACCCTGCAGTTACTTGAAAGAAATACTCCCTTAATAGTAGCTTTGAATTTCTGGGACGAAGCACAGCAAAAAGGTATAGAAATTAATATTGAAAAACTGCAGCAGCACCTAAGAGTACCGGTTATTCCAACTGTCGCCACTAAGGGCAACGGGATCAAGGACATAATAGAAAAATTTAATTGCCTTGAAAGGCCCAACAGGCGTGAAGCAGTCTCCAAAGAAAAAAGGTGGGCTGATATCGGTAGGATTTCTGAAGATGTACAGCAGATAAGCCACCGCCACCCAACGTGGCTGGATATTTTTGAGGATATGACTATCAGGCCAGTCACAGGAATACCTGTTATGGTAGTCATATTGTTAATATCATTTTTATCTATTAGGATTATTGGAGAAGGATTAATCAATTACGTTACAGTGCCCCTTTTTGATACCGCATATAAACCGTTTTTATTATATTTAAGTGATAATTTACATTCACAGACCCTGCTGCACGATCTTTTATTAGGGCAGATGGAAAAAGGAGATATAGACCTGGAAAGTTCCTTCGGCTTACTGACCACGAGCATCTTTGTTCCTATAGCCGTCGTCCTGCCGTATATTATTGCTTTTTATTTAGTACTCGGTTTATTGGAAGACACTGGTTATTTGCCGCGTCTCTCCGTTCTGGCAGATAATATCATGCACAAAGTAGGTCTTCATGGTTTTTCAATAATACCCATGATATTAGGCTTCGGGTGCAATGTCCCTGCCGCCCTTGCTACGCGCAGCTTGGAAAGCCGGCGCGAAAAGTTTATTACTGGTACACTCATGGCAATTGCTATCCCCTGTATGGCCCAAACTGCTATGATCGTTGGTTTGCTGGGGCCACACGGGGCAAAGTACATTGCGTATATATTTATCATTTTGGGCTTCATTTGGGTCATATTGGGCTTGATTTTGAACAAGGTGCTGCCCGGATTTAGCTCGGATCTCTTATTAGAAATACCTCCTTTCAGAAGTCCTGAGTTAAAAAGCGTGGTTCAAAAACTGTGGATACGTGTTAGAAGTTTCCTGAGAGAAGCAATCTTATACATGCTTCTGGGTGTGTTTATTGTTAATGTTCTCTACGTTCTGGGAACTTTTAACGCACTGGCGCCGGTTACGGGTCCGTTATTAAATAAATTTTTCGGCCTACCTAATGAGACCATAGCAGCTCTACTTATGGGATTCTTGCGTAAGGATCTGGCAATGGGCATGCTGCTGCCTTTGGACCTGTCGCCAAACCAGCTGGTAGTTGCAAGTACTATTTTGGTCATTTACTTCCCCTGTGTGGCTACGTTTGCAGTATTAATTAAAGAACTGGGAATAGTCGATATGATTAAGTCAACATTAATAATGATTTCAACAGCCTTCATTGTAGGGGGATTGGTTAATGTCGTGTTCCAATACGGCGGGCCGGTCAAAATTGGTTGGCTGTCAATTATTTTAATAATTGTAATATATACGATCATTAAATATTTACCGGACAGGGTAGAGAAAAATGATGACCTTGCTGCTTAATATTTTAAATTTTCTTGCCCATAATCCGTTCCTTGAAGTTCTGAAGAATCTTAAATAGGGGGAAAGAAACTTTTCTCCCTCAGCCTGTTGACAAAGTCAT
>DDHO01000022.1:1895-30158 GCA_002352935.1 Firmicutes bacterium UBA1874 | reverse complement strand
ACTAACTGCACCCCCCAAGATTATTATAGGTTCTACACGGAGATTTTCCAATTTGCTTAGGGGGCTAAATAGAAATGGCGAGCTTCTCTAACGTATCGTTATACTTTTTTTCAAACGCCCGGTACAGGAATTCGCTAATTTAAATTAGCTGTTTTTGTCTCCTTATTTTAATGCGCTCTCTGACGTCTTTGGCTGCTATAAAGGAATCGGCTTTTAGAGTAACCTCCGGCGTTTCAGATACTTTCACACAATCACCCTGAAATTCTGCTTGAAAAAGCCAATACGGGTCCAATACAATAACAGAATTGTCCTGCCTTCTGCCTAGATGAATTAGCTCACTAGCTAGTTCCTTACCGGTACCATCTATGATACCCACCTCATAAACTTCAACTTGTAACGGTTCCGGAATAGGATAGGAAATCACATACTGCTCTAATGCAATTTATTCACTTTCCCTTTCCCTTTGGGCTAGTTCTAAACATAATTGGAATATTGGTTTGTCAAAAGAAAGCAACTCAACTTGATCAGTTTCATGCTCTCTAGAACCAGTAAAGCGATATGAGTGAGACGTTGGCAGTGAAATATTATGCTTTCTGGCAAAATCACGAATGAATTTAGGCAGGCGTTCTATTCTTTTTACTTTTCCTTCTGCAGAGTCATATACTTTAACCTTGTTCTTTTCTAACACATAACTAGCAAAATTTAAACAACAATTATTCGGAATGCGTTTAATAGTCAGATCGTTTTGCTCCCTTCGCATACCAGGCAAGTCAATAGTATTTGAACTTAACCGTTCCTGCTTCACTATCTCTATTAATTTTTCATGTTCCTCCGTCAGTTTTCTATCCATCCCCAGAATAATCTCTTTGAGATCTTGACGGTTAAGAATTGCTTCCTGCATTAATGAAGCCAAGTCACCATAATGCTCTTCAAGTACATCTCCAATAAAATCATAAACAAGATCCGAACCTAAATCTTCACGCATCTGTTCCATTTTATCCAGCAATCGCATCATCACGTCACCCTCACGGGTATTTTGAGCAACAAGATTAAAGACAGCTACATCTTTTTTTTGCCCAATCCGATGAATACGATCCATTCGCTGTTCCAGTTTATTAGGATTCCAGGGAATGTCATAATTAATCATTTGGTTGCAAAACTGTAAGTTAATTGACTCACCGCCAGCATCCGTAGCAAGCATTACCTGACACTCAACACGGAACAGCTCCACTTGATGGCGCCGCTCTTCCATGGAATAACTTCCAACTATCTTTGCCACCCGGGGCAAATGATTGAGCAGCCGCTTCTCCAGGTAATGCAAGGTATCTGCCGCTTCCGTAAAAATAATAATCTTTTCCCCTTGATTTAAGAGACCGTTAGCTCCAAACAATGTTGATTCAAGTTTCTGATACTTTCGTTCAATGATGCTCTCTCTTAAGAATGATGTTTTATCTATCAACTGCTCAAGTTTCTGTAACTCTGCTTTTAATTCATCCAAGTCTATATTATCAAATGCCTGTTCCAGCTTTTCTTCGATCTTTTCCTGATAATCGGCAGCTTCATCATCATAATCTTCCAAATCAATTAGATTTAATTGTCGTAAATATTTCTCACGTTCATTAAGTGTTTTGCTTAATAAATCATTTAACCTATTCCTTCTGCGTACAAGGGATAAATGAATAGCCTCAATTGAAGAACTTAATCTTCGTTGTAACAACATCATTGCAAAGGCCGTACTGTTATTCCCCTTATTTATCGCTCTATTAAAGTAATACTGTACGTAGTCAGTAACTGCCTCATAAAGTTCCAATTCCGGATCGGATAAATCATATGTAATGGTTTTAGTTATTCTCTTGGGAAATATGGGCGTCCCATCAAAGTTTTTCATGCTTTCTTTTAATCGACGTATTATAAAAGGATTGCTTTTTTCCCGCAAAGAATCCATAGCATTAAGGTTAGAAAATATATCTTGGTCTATTAATTTCATAAGATGTCTGAAGTTTTCCGGGTCTCCTTTGTGAGGTGTAGCAGTCAGCAGGAGACAATGATCTACTTGGCGTAAAATCATTTCTCCTAACTGATATAATTTTGTCCTGCTCATTTTCTTTTTTCTTTTCCCGTGAGTATACGCTGCCATTTTATGAGCTTCATCTACAATAATGAGATCAAAGTCAGCCTCATTCACAAAACTTTTAATATCATCTCGGGCTGCCCAATACATAGAAGCAAGGCAAAAATCATGTTCAATAAATGGATTGGTTTTGCTTGCCCTCAATGTTTCCCGGTTTATAATAGTAAATGACAGGTTGAACTTTTCGCTCAATTCTTCCTGCCATTGCTTCAGTACCAGCGGTGGAACTAAAATTAGTATCCGTTCTATACTACGCCTGGCCAATAACTCTTTAATTAGCATACCGGACATAATGGTTTTACCGGCTCCAGGGTCATCCGCCAATAAGAAGCGTACCTGCGGCACCTGAAGCATTGTACCATACACCACTTCTATCTGGTGCGGCAGAGGTATAAGATAGTGTCCTCCTAGGGCACGGGACGATGAAAATTTCTTTTCTACTAGCAATTGTTTAAATTGCAATAAATTTTGGAGATCGGTATTGGTAAGCTGTTGATTGCTTTTAACAAATAAAAACTGCAGTTTATTGAGTTGGTCTTGATCAAGCAGAAGCTCATAATATTTATTTGTTTTGCGACCTAATGCCTCAAGAAGATACACCTCATCAACTGCTTCGCACTTTTTTATTTCCATCGTTTCCGGAAAATGTGAACTTCTAACTATGTCCCCCGGATTTAACACAACTCATCCTCCCCCATTCCGAATATACAGGCTCTAGTTAAAAATTCCCCACGGAATACCCAAGGAAAGATATGCCTACTTAATCCCTACCATTTGAACATCTAGCCCTTGGCGACTTACATTTAATGAGCTTTTATCCATTTCCCTAATATTTAATGTAAAATCAAAAGGAAAGACGATTGGTGCGGAAATAACCATATCAATCGGCATGGAATTATATTCAGATGCACGCACAATAACCTCCGTTAGCCAAAGTTTTAAATTACAGCTTACGATTTCTCGCTTTTCTAGTACGGTATATACACTATGCCTCGCATCCCGTATAATGCCCCAATCTTTCATACTTGAAAGGACCGCATTGGTTGCCACCTCTACTCTACGTCTGTCACCGTACAACGCTTTCATTTTCCGTCCTATTTGCTGGCTGGATACCTCATTTTGCAATTGATATAATTTCCAAACTTCACACGCAAGATCTCTAAAGAATGGATATGCCAACATAGTCATGCCCCAATGCAAAACAACCCGCTCCCGGGGAGAGTATAAAGAGAAAAGGTCAAGGGCCTTTTGTCTTAACTGTGTATACTCTTTATCCACCAAAAACCATATTTTCATCAATATGGTAATAGCATTTTTTCTACTTTTAGTACCCTGTATATCCCCTATTAAATACTCATCGAGTATTTCATACATTGACTTTCGTTCTCTATGCATCGCTTCCCTTGCAGTAAAATCAAGATGGTCTAACTTTATTTTTTGGTCAAATCCTACCGGTTTAGTCATAATCTCGTCTCTCCATTGTCATTATTCTTCTTAATACGAACAAAAGGAACAATTACTTCTTCCAAGCTAATACCGCCATGGCCGATAATAGCTTCCCCTTCTTTTATAAATGCTTCATTATTCCGGGAAAGCAAAACAAAATGATCTTTAGGCAAACCAGCACCGGGCCATTTTATTGACGGGTACTTCTCTGCCGTCTCCTCCCATAGAGTTTGGTCTTTATAAATTCTTACCCGCTCACCTCTGGTTTCAGCCAAAACACCTTGTGTCAATCTTCCAACGCCAATACTTTCCTTGTTACCATGGTCTGATGTAAGATAAACCTCAAAGCCATGAGAAATTAAGTCTTCAAGTAATTGTATTAAATAGCCATTTTTCATCCAAACTTTTATTTCGGCATATACTCCTTCATGTCCTTGTATTGAACTATGTATCAACTCATCAAGAGCATTTATTACTAACCCAGCAACTCTAACTTTGGGTTGTTGTAAGCTTGGAATAGTTCCATACTCACCTTTACCTAAATTCTTTTCGTAGGCAACATATATTTTCGGTACATTATGGTTCTCCCAAAAGCGCTCCCAGGCAGACGGTTCCTTGGTAGTTCTATCAATACTATCTGCAAAGTACATGGGGATTTCTCCGGTGAAAAGAGCCTGTCTTGATACGGACGTAATCGTTGGCACCCAAGCATAAATAGGGCTTTCTTCAAAATCAAAGTTTTTTTGTTTACTTTCAATAGCCTTCCGTATCTGAACCCACTGAGTGTAACTCATGCCATCCAACACAACTAACGCAACTTTGTGATGTTGTCGAAAAGCTAAGTAGTGGGGTATATGATGGAGCATCACCGGTTGTGGCAAATACGGCAAATTGCGCAATCCGCCATAGAACTTCAGCATCCAGTCGGCAAAATTTTTATCTATTAGTTTTTCTATTTCTTTGGCTTCATCCCGTAGTTGATCGTCTTTTGGCAATTCCAGTGATAATATTAGATCTTTCATTTCGCTGTAAACTTCGGCTATTTTCATCCAGTCCTTATGATTGGCTGCTGTCACAACCTCATCTTTCAATATACTTATCATACCGTTAATTCGTCTTTTTTCATCTTCCAGAAGGTCGATAACTAAACCAGCTTTTGTCCATTCCGGTAAATATTTTTCATCATAACCTTCAACCGGCTTAAGTTTGCCTTCTGTAAATAAGTTATCCAACAACCGGCGTACATCCGGGTCAGAAAAAGGGTGAGGGGATTCTGTATTAAACCCGTTTACTGGCGCGGTTTCACGCACCTTTTCTGGCATTCGTTTTTTTTCATTCAAGAACTCCACCCATTGCTTCTGAAGATAGGTATAAAAAAATTCAGCAGACTTAATTAAATTCTCCAATGGTAGACCAGCCAATTTATTTTGCTTTTCCAATTGGTTTATAAGATAATCCTCAACAATAGGCGGATATTTCCTGTGTCGATAGTGCTTTGACAAAAGATATTTAATTAAGTCGGCTTCGGTATTGATTGTCTCATAGGCTACTTTAAACACCTTACGTAGAACAAAATCACAGGTTTCATGATCGGAATTAGAACCTAGGTACTGGTACGATACCTGATATAAAATATCCCAATCAGTAGCATCCAACTGTTTAATGATTGGTAGGGACAATTTGGGAAATATTGAAGCTAAACTGAAATTAATAGTCTGCCCTAACTGCAAAATGTCATAGGGAAGATGTTCCGTTGAATGATCAGCCACTCGTACAAGTAAATTTAAGGATTGGTTGGTTATCTCTTTACGGAATCTGGATTCAAAGAAATACCGAAAAGCCACCGGGTCTTCATATTCATATACTTCTATACCTTTTTCCGATAGTTTGGCTGACACTTTTTCATCAAGCAATAAGCCATCCGGGTCAGCTGCCAAAATAAGATCCGGTAATGGCTCTTGAAAATATTCTAATATCCTGTCCCGCCAACCACTCAATTTATTTCACCCAACTTATTTAAGAATCCAAATAAATTTGCGCATTATCAAAATACATTAGCAGTTTGTCATCTTCCTGCAGTACTTTTTCCGGGAGCTTCTCCCCTATACTTACAATAGTCCTATAATCCTTTTCACTCCAAGCCT
The DNA here is from genome assembly GCA_002352935.1 of Firmicutes bacterium UBA1874. Classification (GTDB taxonomy): domain Bacteria; phylum Bacillota; class UBA1874; order UBA1874; family UBA1874; genus UBA1874. Next base: position 24,437 of record DDHO01000022.1, on the reverse strand, counting down.
TTTTAAAGCCGGCGCGAATAGCTTCCGTACGGAATTGTTTTAGTTTCTTTCTACTACTGCTTATTTGTTCAACATATGCGGAAAACTCGCGTAATAAAGCTTTCTCCCGTAATTTTTCCAAATCCGCTTGCTTATTCGGATCAGGTACATACCATCTATATCTTGCCTTTTGTTTTAAGGCGGGGTCTTCTTTATCCAAACCGCGTAAATCCTTAAAATTAGTGCTTAAATAACCATGGATTTGGCTGGGAACCGGCCCTTCACCGTCGTAACGCAAGAAATTCTGTTCCAACAATTCATCTAGTTCAGGTAAATCTTCATGTTTTGCAATATGCTGAATTTCTTTCATAAAATTAGGATGCAAATCTTGTCTTGTTAGCGGTTTCTTAAGCAATTGCTGCCTTAACCATTCAATTGCACTGTTTTCATCAGACACAAACAAATTCATCTGAACAAACTCTTTGGCAAGTAAACGTTTTTTATCATACTCCGCAACTTGGTCCTCCAGGAACACCATACCGTCACGCATCGGGAAACGCTGGGCAACTTCTGTTTGAAATTCAGCAGAAGATATAGGTACTGGATAACCATTTTGGACATGATAAGCTACCATACGATCAAATAACACGCGTGGTGTGCGCTCAACAATTAATTGAGCCTCACCTTTTTGCCCTAAGAATTTTGGCAACTGCTGCAGATGTTCCTTAACAAAAGCCAATGCCGACTCTGGAGAATTTTGCTTATTTTGCATAATTCTTTTCATTTTATCAGAAGGCTTGTATGCAGATATAATTAGATCTTGTTTAACAGCTGTGGTAGAAGTAACAGCATTAAAACTACCTTGCTTTTTATCTAATGCAAAAACATTTGCAATTATAAAACCAGCCCTTTGCATTGCTTCTTGAATTGCGTTCCAAACATTTGCCTGTGAATTACTAAATTCAACAGTAATCCATCTATTGGGCTTTAGTATACGGTAACATTCTCTAAAACAAAGTTCAATTATTTCTTGATAGTCATATAAGTTCTTTCGTTGATGTTTATTCACTAGCGCTTCAGTTTTTTTATTGGTAAATACTTTTAACCATGATTCATGATTGAGATTAAGTTCCGAATACATTAAGTTACCACCAAATGGTGGATCTGTAAAAATATAATCCACTGTATTTTTAGCTAAATTACTTAAATCTTGCGTAGACTGAGTTGTAATAATAGGTTTTTTTGTGGGTCTATAAGTTAAAGTTTTATGTATTCTGTTTTGAAAAGTAAAGATTGGACTTACTTCCACGCTTAATGATGGAAAAAATAATGTTCCCGATAAGCTAGTCCCTACCCAACCACCCCCACCATGAAAAAAGTTTTTTGCAAGAAAACGCGCTTGCTTGGAGGCTCTTGTAAGCATTCCAGTTAAAATAAACTTTAACTGATTTTTCTCCGCTTTTTTAAATAACATAGACAATGTTAGTAAGTTTCTTTTTGTATAAAAATGATGTACATTTGTGAATCCTAGCCTTAAGGCTTCAATTGTTTTATCTCCCTCAAAAACTTTATCACTTGGTACCCAGTTTACTAATGGTTTCTTGTTAATGTCATCAATCAACTTAATATCTTCACTATCAGGTTTTTTTAAAAACCTTTCGTTTTCTACCTTATAACAGATTAAAACTGGCACATACTTAACTTGCTTAACTGTTTGGGATATTGTTTCATCAAAGCTCGTTTCCCAACATTTTTCTAAACCTCTTTTATTAATTATTGCATTACAATGAGAACACTCAAAATTGTCATTTATCTTTCCTTCATCACGATCAACAGCCACATCCCAAAATACCATTTGTTCAGAACAATAAGGACAAATAAACACCTGACTCCATACTGTATATAATACATCTCCTTTAACAGGTTCCCCTCTACTATCAAATTGTTCTTGACCTTCTATAAGGTGGTTCGTTTTATACATCCAACCATATTCTTTTTTCACCTGTTGTAAGATATTATCAGCTTCTTTTCTAATCGTCCCGGTTTCCAAAGGGTAGTTATAATTATAAGCAATAAAAGTTGCTGCAGTAGAAAGATCGTTAATTACAGACTGACGTGGACCAAATTTAGAAATAAAATGACCATTTTGATCTATAATATTATCATCTTCTGAAACTCGGAAACCTAATTCTTGGATAGCAGAAAGATCCCCACACATTTGAGCTGCCACACTAGTCATCCCAGTACCACAAAATCCGTCGAATACTATATCTCCTGGTTTTGTATAATGCAAAATATATCTCATTATTGCTTTATGAGGCACTTTTGTATGGTAGTTATGTGCGTTGTATATTTCATTGCCTTTACCTTCTTGAACATCCGCAGCAAAAGGTTCCCGGTGATACTCTTCTTCTCCCTCTTCCCCATACATTTCTCTTTTCTCTTCTTCCCACTGCTTAATAAAATCCGGTATAAAGGGATTTGGACATGCGGTATAATACGGTGGGTCGGAAAGCGCTAGTATGTCTTCATCCTCACCAATGGGAAACCCCTCTATTTTTTTGAGTTCCGGTAGTTTTTTTCGTAGTTCTTCCGTAAAATACTTGCGACGTTCTTCATCATTTTTAAATGTCATTCCCAGGCATATCACCGGTTTATAATTTTTATCTTCACTTTGAAAAAGCTCTTGTTGAAATTTATTTACTGCCATTCATCTTTCCCCCTTACTTATCATCCAGCATGATACGTACACGGTTCGAAGGTCGTGACCCAATACTGTTGCTTAATAACTTCTCAAAACCTTGTCGGGCTTCTTCAACTGTAATGGGATTGCCGTTTCCGAAAGCTTCTTTCAATTCTTCAATTGTAATCTGTACTTTCTCAATACCCTGTAATAGCTCTTTTATAGCCTGAATTAGTTGCAGGTCTATTGGCAGTTCAAATTCTTGCCGGTCTAACAGGTCATTAATTAGCCGCTGCTGCTCCGGTTTTAACAAACTGATATTTTCTTTTACTTCAGGATCATTAAAATAGCTAAGTAACATTGAAGTCCATTGATCTAACAGCGATTGCACCTGCTCTTCCAACTCTTCCAAACTTTGCAGTTGAACATTTTGCTCTTCTTTGGGCCTGTATTTACAGTGGGGACAAATTGGCTGCTGCTTCAGATCATCTTTGGTTAAGTTCCAGCATGTTTTTAAATCAGTAATATCACCCAATAGCTGGTCTAACTGATTCGCAGGTAACAACTCAATGGAAGAAAGCTGTTTTAAAGCCTTTATTCTTGGGTCACTTAAGAGTTTGCTTTTCTTATTATCCTGGGTAGCATTAAGCCTGGAGCCTCCATGAAGCCCCAAATAAATATCTATATATTTATCTTTAAGTCGCCGAAGTTCTTGTAATTCTGCCTGGCAGCTTTCACCTTGCTTCAAGACATGCAGCAAGTCTTCTAATGCTGTTTCCACCTCTTGATGCCAGTCATGATCTTCAGGTAGAAGCTGTTGTGCCATAACCAGGTAATTGGCAACTGCTGATATTTCATTAACCCGCTGCTGCAGCTGCATTAACTTTTTAACTAACTTTCTGGCCTCGTTTTGGGCGTTTACTTCTTCCACAGTATATTTAAAATTCTTAAGCTTAGCAGGCGTATCATAAATCAAAACTGTCTCCAGAAACTCCTTAAAATCTTCTAACTTTCCTTTATACTGCTCCTGTTCTTTAGACGATAATAATGTTCCATCCCAGCAGGGAATACCGGTGCGTACGGTTTGCAGCATATTTACAGCATCGGTTAGATATTTATGCGCGTTTTTATTTAACTCTCTAACTCCTTCCTCAAGGTTCTTTTGTTGAAGCAATCCATGGGAAATATCAAACATGTCAAAAAGGGCTTTCAAAGGTGCCATAGGCAACTCACTGGGTTTTTTCAAATGGCTAAATTCAATTAATTCCCTTATCGGCAGTTTAATTAGTTGGTTAAATTTCATGGCATCATAGCTTGAGCCGGAAATTATCAGTACAATATCACCGCTGTAGACAAGCGCACCCAACAGTACTACAAGTAATTCTGGCTCCAATTTAAATTCTGTTGTCAATTCTACGTCTGGGGATCCTTGGCAGGTATAAATAACTTCAATTAGTTCAGAGCGATTTACTACCTGACCTGGGCCCTTATCCTGAAGCTTATCTAATATCCACTTTGCATATCCTGATTTACGGACATCCAACTTTCCTTCTTCTCCTTCGAGAAGTACCAACCCGTGTAGCACCGCCGTGCCGCTTCTTGTTTGTGAACCAGCGATATTATGTAATGCATCTTGAACATAAGTAGGCATATTGTCCTTGGTCATAGGAGTATTAAGTCTGCTAAAATGCGGGTAATTGGGATATTTTTCTTTAAAGCAAACAGCCAGGCAGTTAGAAGCAGCAGCGTCAATTATTTCCCTGACACTTGCCTGTTGAGGCATACTGGAAATCCACTCTGCCACCTTCTTGCTGCTTCCTTTATAAGTCACTTCAAAAGCCGTCAGAAAATTCTCCCGCAACCATCTTGTCAGACGCTGCAAGTTCTCTTTCGCCTTGTCTTCATAAAGTTGTTTCGTACCCGAGGCAGCGGTTGCACTTAACTCTTTTGCCGCTGCATACAGCGATAATACACGAAGAAATTTTTCATCTTTATTTTTTAATTTAAAAAATACCTCATCCGGTTTTTTCTCGTCCGTAAACTTCGGTGGATCAAAAGGCTGCAGCATATAGATATAAAAATCCCGGGGTGGTTGGGCTGTTGAACGCTCATTTGGCGCACCAAAGAAAAGATACCCCTGTCGCGTTACTTTGCGCTCCCACCATGGCAATTCGTGAAGCCAGATGCGGTAATTAGTGACATATGTATTCTGTGCGCTTTCAGTCACTTGAGAAAGCGCATTGAAATAATAACGATCAAGCTGTTCCGGCATTAATCCTTCAGCCTTTTGTTCAATCAAATCATCAACTGCTATATCCTTTTTTAAATCTAAATAATACTGCCCGTTTTGTTCATTGAAGGAGATATACTGCCAGCTCACTGTTTTCAATATTTCCTTGAGTACTGCTTCGATGGTAGACCGCAAAAATTGCGTATCTTTTTCAGGGAGATTTTCTACATGAAGGAAAAGGTTGTCCCGCAATTCTTCCGAAGTCGCTCCAAGCTTAGCATAGATATCGCCAGTGGTTAACCGCAGCACCGACAAAGCCCTCACGATTCGTAGAGCCATGGGACGGTAGATTGGTTTAGTAAAAGCATTTTGTACCCTGTCCTGCAATATCTTTGATTTTGACATGACTTCTTTAATGTCCGGGTTACTTTTAAGGGCAGGGTCATTCTCAATATAAGGCCAGTAGCTATCATAGGAAATTAGACCTGGTTTGTTTTCCGGAACTTCCTGATCAAGCAGCTTTTTCATTTCTTTACTGATTGTTTTTAGTGCTACCCGCTTTTCCGCCACGTCTACCTTTTCAAAGGTTGATAGGTAAGATGGATGTACCGGAAATAAGGCTACATAATCTTCAAGCCGTTCATTCAGTTTTTCATATAACGGGGTAAATTTTTGCAAATGCTCGCGTATTAAGGACTTCTGCTTATCATCTTTTTTCAACAGCCGTTGAGAGACAACATAAGCAATATCTTCCCGAACAATCTGCACCTGTTCAAACCGCTCCCTGACTCTACGCAATTGTTCAGCAACAAATTGAAATTTGGGGTTATCAAACAGCATTTCCTGCACACCTGCAATAAAGCGAAAGCGAGTGGTGCGGCATATTTCCCCCACTTCCCGCAGGAAACCAAGGTCAAGATTAATCTCTTGTTCCTTTCGACCCTTTAAATAGTCGAGTAATTCGTCCACTATTAGAAGTAGTCCTTTGTCAGGGTACACTTCATGGAAAGCAGCCATCATTTCGTTGAAAGCGTCTTTATTATTGCGCACCTTGTTTGCAGGTGGGAATCTATAATCAACACCCATGTCAGCCAGATTATCTTCTAACTCTCCACAGATAATATCCCTTAAGGACATGGTGGTAGAACCAATTTCAGATCGAATGACTTTAAACTTTCCTTGAATATCTTGAGATTTTTCAGCTACCCTTGCATTAGTTAGACGGTGGCTTACGTTCTCTTTCTCAGCAATGGTAGCTATGACACTCATTAAGTGCGATTTACCGGTACCGTAATTGCCAACAACCAACAAGCCCTTGTTATCTGATTGGCGGTCATACTGGAGTTGTTCAATCAAAATTTCATCAATAGCTTCAGCCATCCGGTCCGAAATTACGTAAGTATCTAAAAGCTGCATTGCGTATTCTTCTTTATTGGATTCTCGTAGTTGAACTACTGTTTCAATAGGCTCAAAATGAATTAAATCTTTATACTTCACAACCATCCCCCCATATTTAATCCGTGCTTATAATACTCGCTTCTAATTCTGTATATGACCGAAACTCCGGATGACCAGGTTCGGCATAGGTTAGTACACCGTTACTATACGAACCGTTCCAACCAGCTATTATGGTTGTATTGCGACTAATATCTTCAAGCAATCTCATTGGGTCTTGGTGTAATTGCGGGAAAAATAACAATTGTAACCTGTCCAAACAGATAACATCACTATCTGCTTCCTTGATTATCTGGTCAACGATTTGTCCTACTTTCCTCCCCCGCTTGGGTACAGGGATTTCTAATAGCGCCTTGCTCAATTCTAAACTAAGGTTTACGTAGGGAATATTTTTGTCTATTGCGTATCCTTTTAGTACCTCGTTACACTTTATCCCACATACAATTATTAATTGGTGTCTGCGATATGAAACTGTCTTCAATTGTTCTTCTATCAAGTTATAAAAATCAGTCAGCATTCTAATACCTCTCAATAAATACAGAATTCCAATAATAACCTATTTCCGCTATATAAGTTCCACGTTGCGAATCTAAATCCTTTTAAATCAAAAATAACTGTTTTGACAATCAAAACAGTTATTGTATAGACTACTCTTATTTATGATTTTGCTGAGATATAAAATTGGCCCAGTATTACTATGTTACCCAGCCTATTAGCCCAGACTTCTACTTTCAAAAATATGCTTACCACCCTAATACAATTGAACAAAGGAATTGACTTCCCATTTCAATATTCCGGTATGCAACTATCGAAAACTTCTCACTCCACCGTTACGCTTTTGGCCAGGTTGCGGGGCTGGTCGACGTCGCAGCCGCGGGCGACGGCGGCGTAGTAAGCCAGCAGCTGCAGCGGGATCACGGCGGGAATGGGAGCGATAAGAGGCTGTATCCTGGGAAGAAAAATAGCTCGATCCCCCGTATTGGCTACCTCCTCGCTGTTTTCGTAGGTAACAACGGTTACATCGGCCCCGCGGGCCTTGATTTCTTTGATATTGCTGATCATCTTCTCATACAGCGCGGGCTGGGTGGCAAGCGCCACTACCGGCACTCCCTCCTCGATGAGGGCCAGCGTGCCGTGCTTGAGTTCCCCGGCGGCATAGGCCTCGGCGTGGATATACGATATTTCCTTGAGCTTGAGGGCGCCCTCCCTGGCCAGCGCGTAGTCTATACCCCGGCCCACGAAGAAGGCGTTGCTGCTCCTGACCATCCGGGATGCCCAGTCCTTAACGGTGTCCGCCTGTTCCAGGATCCGGCAGGCTACATCGGAGACATTCTGCAGGGAACTAACCAACTCGCGTCCTTCTTCCTGGGAAAGGGTTCCCCTCACCCTGCCCAGGTAAACGCCCAGCAGGTACATGCTTTCCAGCTGCGTCACGTATGCTTTGGTAGACGCCACGGCAATTTCCGGGCCCGCCCAGGTGTAGATCACGTCATCCGCTTCCCTTGATACAGAGCTCCCCACAACATTGGTGACAGCAAGCACCCTCGCCCCCTTTTCGTGGCAGACGCGGAGGGCGGCCAGGGTGTCCGCCGTTTCGCCGGACTGGCTGATCGCTATCGCCAGGGTACGCTCATCCAGAATGGGGTCCTTATAGCGAAATTCAGAAGCTATATCAACTTCTACCGGAATGCGGGCCAGTTTTTCGATTATGTATTTTCCTATCAGGCCAGCGTGGTATGCGGTACCGCATGCGGTAATGTAAATCCTGGAAAACTTTTTAACTTCCTCAGTACTGAAAAACACTTCCTCCAGGTTTATTTCTCCGTCAGCTGTTATACGACCGGCGAGGGTCTCCCTGAGTGCCTTCGGCTGCTCGTATATTTCCTTAAGCATAAAATGGGGGTAGCCCTCTTTTTCGGCAGCCACGGCATCCCACTCCACTTCAAAAATTTCTTTATCAACGCTTTTTCCTTCATTAATATTATAAACATCCACATTCCCGGCTTTGACTACAGCCATTTCCCCGTTTTCCAGGATCAATGTTTTCCTCGTATAGTTAAGCAGAGCCGGAATATCCGATGCCACCAGGTTTTCCCCGTCTCCCAGGCCTATTATCAGCGGGCTGTCCTGGCGCACGGCAACCAGTTTATCAGGTTCTTCCTCGCTGACAACTAAGACAGCATATGAACCCTCCAATTCGGATACAGCCCTGGCAACTGCCCGTACAAGATCGCCATCGTAGCAGCTTTCAATCAAATGAGCTATCACTTCCGTATCCGTTTCGGACAAAAATCTATGCCCGTCCTTTTCCAGCCTGCCTTTGAGTTTCTGGTAATTTTCAATAATACCGTTGTGAACGACGGCAAGTTTTCCACTGCAGTCCGTATGGGGGTGGGCATTGGCGTCAGAAGGCCGACCGTGAGTCGCCCAACGTGTATGGCCGATACCGATGTTGCCGGATAAAGGACTGCTGCTTAATTTACCTTCCAGGTTGATTAATTTCCCCCTGCTCTTGACCACGTTAAGTTTCAGATCGTTTAAAACAGCTATTCCCGAAGAATCGTACCCCCGGTATTCCAGTTTTTTGAGGCCTTCTATAAGCACGGGCACGGCATGACGCCCTCCCAAATATCCTACGATACCGCACATAATGTCAAACCCCCTAAAACAAAATAAATAAAAATGCTTTCTCAGTTCAGTTCTTTTTCTACCAACTCCGCGAGCTCCTGTATTACCTGCTGCAGTTCCTTTTCATCGGGGCCCTCTCCCATAACCCGGACGAGGGGCTCTGTCCCAGAAGGCCGCAGCAGGATACGTCCCTTCTCCCCCAGCTTTTTCTCCGCTCCACGAACAGCCCGCCAAACCGTTTGGTTGCCCTCTAGGGCTTTTTTGTCTCTGACCTCGACATTTACCATATACTGCGGCAAACGAACCATTTGAGAAGCCAGTTCTTTTAATGACCGCCCCGTTTCTTGCATTACGCTTAACAGCTGCAGAACAGTAATCAACCCATCTCCCGTGGTATTATATTTCAAAAAAATAATGTGACCAGACTGTTCACCGCCCAGCACGGCGCCGCTCTCTAGCATTTTTTCTAAAACGTAACGGTCTCCCACTTTCGTCTTTAAAACCGTAATTCCCGCCTCCTTTAAGGCCAGGTGGAGGCCCATATTGCTCATGACAGTAACGACGATCTTATTCCCCGTCAATTCGCCTTTTTTCTGCAGGTGACGGGCACACGCTACCATAATTTGGTCCCCGTCCACCAGTTTCCCTTCACTGTCAGCAGCCAACACACGGTCCGCATCACCGTCGTGCGCCACGCCGAGGTCAGCTCCCTGCTCCACCACCGCACGCTGCATCCCCTGCGGGTGGATAGAGCCGCAATTTTCATTAATGTTCGTCCCGTCGGGCTCATCATTAATTGTTGCTACTACCTTGGCTCCCAGCTCTGATAGAACGCGCGGCGTTACTTCAAAGGCAGAACCGTGTGCGCAGTCCACTACTATCTTTATGCCCTTCAGGTCTACATTAACCATCTTCTTAAGGAAATTCACATATTTCTCGATCGCTTCGGGCACATGCTTGATCCTGCCGACATTTACCCCTGCCGGATAGGGAAGCGTATCTACTCTGGCTACCGCTCTTTCTATCTCTTTTTCTTTTTCGTCGGACAGCTTATAGCCGTCCCCGCCGAAGAATTTAATGCCGTTATCGCTCATATGATTGTGCGAAGCTGAAATAACCACCCCGGCTGATGCATTCAGCTCCCTGGCCAGGTACGCAACTGCTGGGGTAGGTACTATTCCCAGCAGAGATGCATGGCATCCCGCAGAACATATCCCCGCACTGAGCGCTGCCTCCAGCAAGTCTCCCGATATCCGCGTATCTTTTCCGATAATAATGGTTTTACTAGGTGACCGTTCGGCCAGTACGAATGCTCCGGCCCTGCCCAGCTTCAATGCAAGCTCGGCTGTCAGCTCACTGTTTGCTTTTCCCCTTACCCCATCAGTGCCAAAAAGTCTTTTCGCCAATGAAATAACTGCTCCTTTCTCTTCGATTCCTTTAGATTAATGTTATTAAATTGAGATGACGAACTATTCAGCTTCTACCTAAACAGGAGTTATGACGACGACAACAAGCACCGTCTGCTTGTCCTCCCAGGCAAGTCCCTGGGGAAGTTGCAGCTCTTTTTCTACCGCAATGTTTCCCCTGGACCCGGAAACATCAACCGTCCCTAACTGCAGCTGATCGTATTTGTCCAGAAGCTCAGGAGGCCCGTAAACAGCAACGCTGGCAGGTTCCACGATTATTCTTTCGACTTGGTAACCCGGTGCCGGTTTTCCCGTAATTTCAACGGTCAGGGGCAGTAGTTTATCAGGTTTATCCTTAATAACAGGTATGAAAACATGTGCAACCCCGGGTTCAATCCTGACCCACTGGCCCACATCCTCTCCCTTTCGGTTTCTAACCTTTACCGGAAGCCATTCCGAGTAATTTGTTTTCTGCTGCTGGAGCTCCACAGCCACATAAGCTTCCCCCAGCTCTTCCAGAATGTGCTGCGGGCCGGAAACACTTACTTTGGTAGGACGGACGATCGGGTCCAGGGAAATATAAGTAGGGGCTGTGCTCCCCTTTTGTTCTACAACTAAAGGTATTTGAATTTCTGAAACTTTTTCAACCACAATGTTAACCTTGTCTGGGTAAACTTCCACAAGTTCAACCGTGTCCGGAGCATTTACTGACACCGGAAGCAAATTATTTCCTACGCTGGCCTTCTTCAAGTCAACGTAAGCATTAAACTCCCGGGGGGCAGTTTTTTCAACTACCTGGTGTCTCCCTTTGAAACGTACCTGAACGGTGTCGGGCTTTTCAGAAACGACAAGCTCCGTGGACAAATTCTGTATTTCCAGAGGCACATTAATCACATGTTCCGCTACGGGATTCTGTCTTTCGTTAACGTAGAACCAGAGGATAAAGGCCAGTACTATTGAAAGTATTTTGTAAAAATTATTGCTTCTAAAAAAATTACGCACTAAGTAGACCTCCAATTCCAGAAAGATCCCTGTTTAGTATCGGTTTTAGTTAGTAACAGCCCTTCAAGTTTCTCCCTCAAGCCTTCCTCGTCCAAATAACGGGTAAGCTTACCTTCCTCGGCGACCGAAATGGTCCCCGTCTCTTCTGAGACCACGACGGCCACCGCATCAGAAACTTCACTAATCCCCAATGCCGCCCTGTGCCTGGTCCCAAGCTGTTTGCTTAAATAAGGGCTGTCCGTAAGGGGCAAAAAACAACCCGCAGCCAGTACGCGGTCCCCCCGGATAATGCACGCCCCATCATGGAAGGGAGTGTAAGGAGAAAATATATTTATCAAAAGTTCTGTGGAAACCGCCGCATCCAGAAAGACACCGGTTTCAATAAAATCTTTAAGGCCGGTTTCCCGCTCCATAATAATTAAAGCACCCGTCTTGTTCCGGGATAAAATTTCAACCGCCTTGACTACTTCGTTAATTAAACGGGACATGTCTTCTTCGCCCAAAAGAGATATCGGCCTGGCAAAAAGCTTTCCGCGCCCCAGCTGTTCCAGGGCCCGTCTCAGTTCTGGCTGAAAGACTACGGGGAGTGCGACCACTATCATCAGGCCGACTTGATCCAAAAGCCAGTTGATTGTCGTAAGCTGAAGCCTTTCTGCAAGAAAGGCGACAGCGACCAATAACACCAGGCCCTTTAACAGCTGCTCTGCACGCGTCCCGCGAATAAGGAGCAGGAGCCGGTATATCACAAAAGCAATTATTCCTATTTCCACGAACATGAGAATTATATCCCATGCACCAAACGTCAGCCACAGATTCCAGAACTTCAACGCCGACCACCCCGTTTAAGACCCTCGAAAATAATTTATTATACATGTATTATATGTAAAATTCGATTTGGCACGCTTACAGCTTTATATTTTCGCCTCCGGCACCTTAAATTCCTTTCTGGTATCTTCCGGCACAGTTCCAAAGACTTTCATAAAAAAGAAGTTTGCTCTAAAATATGAAATGAGGAGGTTTAAAATGAAAATTAACAAAACATTCTACTATATTTCTATTATTTGCATTATATCCGGTTCGCTCCTCGGCTGGCAGTTTAAATCATATTATGTACTTGCCAAAGAACAGCAGGCCAAGAACCCCAAAGCAGACCTTGTTCAGACCATTAAAAACTTAGAAGCTAAAACTTCCAACTCGGAAATGGAAATCAGCAAGTTGAGGAATGAAATCGCCTCGCTTCAGGAAAAAAGAATCAGCGGTGAAGATAAACTCGGATCTCTCCAAAAAGAGCTGCTCTGGTTTCGTGCTGCTACCGGTCTGACACCCGTAAGCGGACCCGGCATAGTAATTACGCTGGACGACAACGTCCAGAGCGCCCGAAAAGCGAAGGAAAAAAATGCTCCCGACTACAATCCGGAAAAGTTTATTATTCATGATAAAAACATTCTGTACCTGGTTAACGAACTAAAAATAGCTGGAGCAGAAGCTATTTCAGTAAACGACCAACGCATAGTCGCAGGTTCAGATATACGTTGTGTGGGAACAGTAATTCTTATTAATTCGACCCGCCTCGCCCCGCCTTACGAAATAAAGGCCATCGGAAATCCAGCAGAACTTGAAAACAAAATAGCAAACGGGGAAGAATACCCTTATTTAAAATTTCAGGGGTTTCCGGTGAGCCTGGAGAAAAAAGATGATATCAGCATACCGTCTTATATAGGTAGTTTTAATTTTCAAAATGCCAAAGTATATGAGCCCGAAGAAACGGAAGTAGAAAAACAAGATGGGGGAGATAATAATCAGTGAAGATTAAAAGCTGGCAGATAACAGCTACCCTGGTGCTTCTAGTGCTGGGCATCCTGCTCTCCGTTCAGTTTAGAACCCAGCAGAACTTTGAAAACTCTCTTATCTCCCAGAGCACAGAAGACCTGGTAGCCATGTGGAAAAATTTAGATAAAAAGCAGGTTGCGCTTCAGCAGGAAATATCCGAGTTAAAAAGCCAGAAAGAACTCTTAACCTTGCAGTCGCAGGCCGGGCAAAACGACCTTTCCAATATACAGCAGGAAATTGAAAAATTAAAAATGGTCAGCGGGCAGAAAATGCTGGAAGGGCCTGGGATTACGCTAACCATTACCGAAGATTCGCAACTTTTGTATCTCGACCTGATAGACATAGTTAATGAACTCTGGGCTTCCGGTGCTGAGGCTATAGCCATTAACGACCAGCGCGTCACTTTCAATACGGCCTTTTGGGACACAGAAAGAGACGGCAAGATCGTTTTATTGCAAAACGGCAGGCAGATACTCTACCCGATCGTCATAAAAGCTGTGGGCGATCCTCAAACCCTGGAAAAAGGGCTAACTTTCCCAGGAGGACTTATAGACAACCTGGAAACACTTTATTCCATTTATCCTCAAATAAATGTTAATGAAAATATAATAATTCCTGCCGAAGAAAAACCGGACACGTGGTTATATGCCCGGATAGTAAATCCATAACTAATCCGCAAGCTTTTTCTCCAGCAGGTGTTAATTATCGGTTAGTTTTTTGTCCCTGGCCTTCATTGTTTTTTTAATTTTTTCCTGGTTGAGCAAGGCATATTCCATACTGTCAATCAGCGCCTGCCAGCTCGCCTCAATAATATTGTGCGAGACGCCCACGGTGCTCCACGTCGAGGTCCCATCCCGAGATTCTATCAGCACCCTGACTTTGGCACCCGTTCCGTCCGTCTCATCCAGCACCCTGACTTTATAGTCAGAAAGATACATTTTTTTTAGGCTCGGATAAAAACCTTCGAGGGCTTTGCGCAGGGCATTGTCCAGGGCGTTCACCGGCCCGTTTCCTTCTGCGGCAGTATGCACCACTTCACCCGCCACCCGTAATTTAATCACCGCTTCCGATATGGTTTCCTGATCCCTGCGCTTTTCATCTATAATCTTGCATGATTCCAGTTCAAACAGCGGTTTGTGTTCACCCATAATCTTCCTCACAAGTAATTCCAACGAGGCTTCGGCACCCTCAAAGGTATAACCCTTGTGCTCCATTTCCTTAATTTCTTTCAGAATTTCACGGCCGCGCTTTTTTGCAAGGGGCAGGTCAATTTGTAGCTCCTTAACTTTATAAAGAACACTGCTGGCACCGGCGAGTTCAGAAACCAAAATGCGCCTCTGGTTTCCCACTTCTGCGGGCGATATATGCTCATAAGTAAGCGGCGCCTTCGATACCGCGCTGGCATGTATACCTCCTTTATGGGCAAAAGCACTTCTGCCCACAAAAGGCTGGTTATTAGGAAGGATCATATTAGCAATTTCGCTGACATAGCGGGAAGTTTCCGTAAGAAGCTTTAAGTTCCCCTGGGGGAGGCACCTATAACCTTTCTTCAGTTCCAGGTTGGGAATTATAGAACACAAATTGGCGTTTCCGCAGCGTTCCCCGAAACCGTTAATAGTACCCTGCACCTGTTCTACGCCTTCGTCCACGGCTATTAAAGAATTGGCTACTGCAAGTTCACCATCGTTATGGGCATGAATACCCAGAGGGGTCCGTATCTCTTTTCGTACCCTGCGGATTACTTCTTTTATTTCTTCTGGAAGAGAACCCCCGTTAGTATCACAAAGGACTATCCAATCAGCACCCGCTTCTTCAGCAGCCTGCAGTGCTTCCAGAGCATATAAAGGGTTATTTTTAAAACCATCAAAAAAATGTTCTGCATCAAATATTACTTCCAGATCCTGCTCTTTAAGAAAACCTATCGTTTCCAAGATCATCTTTTTATTTTCTTCAAGAGTGGTCCTTAATGCTTCGCAGACATGATAGTCCCAGCATTTTCCGAATATAGTTACAGTAGAGGTGCCCGCTCTAACTAGGGACTTTAAATTCTGATCATCCTCCACGGCCGTCCGGGGTCTCCTGGTGCTGCCAAAAGCTGCAAGGCGCGCATTTTCCCAGGGAAGATCCCCTGCCCTGGAAAAAAAGTCGAAGTCCTTCGGGTTAGAACCCGGCCAGCCTCCTTCAACATAGTCAACTCCCAGCCGGTCCAAACACGAAGCGACTTTTAGCTTGTCCTCAACGCTGAGGCTTATACCCTCACCCTGTGTCCCGTCCCTAAGAGTAGTGTCATAAATATAGATCTTGCGCATCTCAATACCTCCGGCTTAGAGCAGTCTTCCCGCATGCCGTTATTCTTTAATCTTCCGGGCTACATAGGGCATCAGTCCCCCGGCATCTATAATACTACGCATAAAATCGGGAAAGGGCACCGCCCTGTACTTCTTCTTTTGAGTATGGTTTTTTATCTCTCCCGTCACAGCATTTACTTCTATAATATCTCCTGTTTGAATTTCCCTTGCTTCATCGCATTCAAAAATAGGCAGACCTATATTAATGGAGTTTCGGTAAAAAATCCGCGCAAAAGAGCAGGCTATCACGCACGATATTCCTGCCGCCTTGATAGCTATAGGGGCGTGTTCTCGCGAACTCCCGCAGCCGAAATTTTTTCCCGCTACAATTATATCGCCTTTATTTATCTTTTGAGAAAACAGGGCATCCGCGTCTTCCATACAGTGAAGTGCAAGTTCGCGAGGGTCCGAAGTATTCAAATACCGGGCAGGGATTATAGCATCAGTGTCCACATCGTCCCCGAATTTCCAAGCTTTACCATTAAATTCCATCACCTGCAACCTCCTCCGGGGCGGCTATACGCCCAGCTACAGCACTTGCAGCGGCTACAGCCGGGTTGGCAAGATAGACTTCACTTTCCGGGTGCCCCATCCGCCCTACAAAATTCCGGTTCGTGGTAGCCACTGCGCGTTCTCCCGCAGCTAATATGCCCATATGACCTCCCAAGCAGGGACCGCAAGTAGGAGTGCTGAAAACAGCTTTTGCATCTAGAAATATCTCTACAAGTCCTTCCCGGATGGCCTGCCTGAAAATATCTTGCGTCCCCGGGATAATGATTAACCTTACTTCCTTGTGCACCTGTTTCCCTTTTAAAACCCTGGCGGCTACCCGCAGGTCTTCCATGCGCCCGTTAGTGCAGGAGCCAATAACCACCTGGTCGATAAGCACTTTTCCTGCCTGCCTCACCGAACGGGTTTTTTCTGGCAGGTGGGGAAAAGCTACCTGCGGCTCTATGTCTCCAACATTAAAATCTATTATCTCGGCATAGCGAGCATCTTCATCACTTGTAAAAATTTTATATTCTCGCCTGGCACGCTTTTTAACATATTCTTTTGTGATGTTATCTGCCATAATTATTCCGTTTTTACCGCCGGCTTCGATTGCCATATTGGCCATTGTAAAGCGCCCGTCCATAGAAAGATTTTCAATTACTTCTCCGGTGAACTCCATTGCCCGGTAACGGGCACCGTCAACTCCGATCTTACCAATTGTATAGAGGATCAGGTCCTTTCCTCCCACCCAGGGCAGCATCTTCCCGTGGTAAATAAAGCGTATGCTCTCGGGCACCTTAAACCAGGCCTCTCCAGTAGCCATCCCCGCCGCCATATCTGTGCTGCCCACTCCCGTCGCAAAAGCCCCCAGGGCCCCGTAAGTACAGGTATGAGAATCCGCTCCTATAACAACATCTCCGGGCAGAACCAAACCAGCTTCGGGCAGGAGACAGTGTTCTATCCCCATCCGACCCACTTCGAAGTAATTTTTGATTTTAAACTCTCTGGCAAATTCTCTGAGCACTTTCGCCTGTTCTGCAGATTTGATGTCCTTATTGGGTGTAAAATGGTCCGGTACCAAGACTACTTTCTCGGTATCAAAAACACGCTTCAGCCCCAGCTTCTTAAATTCCCCTATAGCAACGGGTGCAGTAATATCATTGCCCAGTACCAAATCTAACCTGGCGTTAATCAGCTGACCCGGCTCAACATAATCTAGTCCCGCGTGCTCTGCCAGAATCTTTTCTGTAACCGTCATTCCCATTCTTGTTCACTCCCCAACTTCAGCTTCAGTGGAAGGTGCTGCATTTTGAGACAAAACGCTTTCACCTCTTCCGGTTTCATACATGAGCTTATTTAAAGAATTAATATAGGCCTTGGCGCTTGCTTCGATAATATCTGTACTCAGCCCGCGTCCTGTATAAACCTTACCCTGATATTCGATTTTAGTTGTCACTTCTCCCATTGCATCCTTCCCGCCCGTAATGGCGTTAAGCGCAAACTGCCGGAGATCCGTTTTTATGCCGGTTATCTTGTCGATCGCCTTGAAAACAGCATCAACCGGCCCCTTGGCCATGGCTACATCTTCATAGAGAATTTCTCCTATGTAAAGGCCGACCGTTGCAGTAGAAACCCGCCTCCCTGTGGATACCTGAAGGTAATCGAGCTTAAACACTTCCGGTATGGTACGGATTTCATCTTCCACAATGGCTTCCAGGTCCTTGTCGCTGATTTCCTTTTTGCGGTCTGTAAGGTTTTTAAACCTACGAAAGGCCTTTTGTAGTTCTTCCTCGCTCAGGTTGAACCCCAGCTCTTCCAATCGTTTCTTGAAGGCATGCCTTCCTGAGTGTTTCCCCAGTACAATGTTATTCTGCACCAGACCGATCATTGCAGGGTTCATTATTTCATAGGTCGTTCTTTCTTTTAGCACACCGTCCTGATGAATACCCGCTTCATGAGCAAAAGCGTTTCGTCCTACTACAGCTTTGTTAGGTTGAATAGGCATTCCCGTTAACTTGCTAACCAGCATGCTGGTGCGGTATATCTCACACGTATTAATTGAAGTTTCCCGTTTATAAAAATCCTTGCGGGTATGCAGTGCCATAATAAACTCCTCAAGAGCGGTATTACCCGCTCGTTCTCCGATACCGTTAATTGCGCCTTCCACCTGCTGTACTCCGTTTTCGACTGCAGCTAGGGAGTTGGCCACCGCCAACCCCAAGTCGTTATGACAGTGGACGCTAAGTACGGCTTTATTTATATTAGGAACTCCCCGGCGGATATCCGAAATTAACTTGCCCATCTCCGGCGGAGTAGCGTATCCTACCGTATCGGGAATATTAATTGTAGTCGCCCCCGCGTCAATAGCAGTGGCTACGGCTTCACATAGAAATTTCAATTCGCTTCGAGAAGCATCTTCCGGAGAAAACTCAATATCAGCGCTGAACTGTTTGGCATAGGCTACGCCCTTCTTTATAGCTTCAATCACTTCTTTACGACTCTTGCGCAGCTTATACTTCATATGAATTTCCGAAGTAGCAATAAAAACATGAATACGGGGTTTTTTGGCATATTTAACAGCTTCCCCGGCATATTCAATATCCCCGGGGGTGCCGACCCGGGCCAAAGCAGCAATGATAGGTCCTTCAACTTCCCGAGCAATTAGCTTTACCGATTCAAAGTCTCCTTCTGAAGAAACAGGAAAACCCGCCTCTATTACGTCAACTTTCATTTTTGCCAGCTGCTGGGCTATTTCTAATTTTTCCTTAACATTCAGGCTGACCCCCGGCGACTGTTCACCGTCACGAAGGGTTGTATCGAATATATAAACTCGTTCATCCATTCTTCTCGCCTCTTTCTTCAAAAACACATCAAAAGCACAGTCCTTATTTTTCGGTCGGTTTCGCTCCACGTATCATAGCTACTTTCCCAGTACGCACAACTTCCTTAATTCCAAAAGGCTGCAGGGAGGCCTCTATAGCATTTATTTTTTCTTCGTCCCCCGTAGCCTCTATAATAAGGCTGTTTTTGCCGATATCTACAACATGGGCCCGAAATACATCCACAAACTGCATTATTTCTCCTCTGTTCGCCGGGTCAGCATTTACTTTGATAAGTATCAGCTCCCTGTCTACATGAGCGTCCTTTGTAATATCGCTCACTTTGATTACATCCACCAGCTTATACAACTGTTTGCATACCTGTTCTACTACCTGGTCATCCCCTTCAACAACGATCGTTATGCGGGAAATGGTCGGTTCTTCCGTGCGGCCAACGGACAAGCTTTCGATATTATATCCGCGCCTGCTGAATAAACCGGAAATACGTGTAAGGACGCCCGGACGGTTTTGAACCAGAACTGCCAAAGTGTGTTTCAAAAGCTCCTACCTCCCCAGCATTTTATTTAGTGATCCTCCGGCGGGAACCATTGGGTAGACATTTTCTTTGGGATCTATTATAAAATCAATAATAACGGGTTCAGGAGCATGTATTGCCTCCTGGAGTGCCGGACGAACCTCTTCCGGGGAAGTAACTCTTATTCCCCTTGCTCCGTATGCTTCCGCTAATTTGACAAAGTCGGGAGAAGAGCTGAGTTTGGTCTCGGAGTAACGGCCGTTAAAGAACAGCTCCTGCCAACGCCTGACCATCCCCAGATAATTATTATTTAAAATAGCAATATTTATAGGCAAACGGTAAGTCACGGCAGTTGCCAGCTCCTGAGAGGTCATTTGTACGCTGCCGTCCCCGGCAATATCAAAAACGATTGCTTCCGGATGGGCTACCTGCACACCTATTGCTGCCGGCAGACCAAAACCCATGGTACCCAAACCGCCTGAAGAAATAAATCTACGCGGGTATTTACAGGTATAATAGTTTGCAGCCCACATCTGATTCTGACCTACTTCTGTAGTAATATAAGCTTCTCCGTTTGTCAGTCGAGAAATTTCTTCAACTATGAACTGCGGTTTTAATTTTTCACCTCCAGAATACTTCAAGGGGTAATCCCGGCGCCATCCGCTGACACGTTCCAGCCACTCAGGAAAGCTAATTTTCTTTATGCGCTTTAAGATTTCTCGGAATACATCCCTGCAGTTACCTACAATAGGAATATCAACGCGGACATTTTTCCCGATTTCGGCAGGATCGATATCAATATGAATAATTTTTGCCTTAGGCGCAAAGGTGTTCACATCTCCCGTCACTCGATCATCAAACCTCATACCCGCACTTAAAACAAGGTCTGCTTCACAGACGGCATAATTGGCGTAAGCGGTCCCATGCATCCCCAGCATGCCCAGTGTAAGTTCATGATCCTCCGGAAAAGCACCTTTTCCCATAAGAGTAGTAATAACGGGAATTCCCGTCTTTTCCACCAGCTGTGCTAGTTCTTTATGTGCACCGGAAGAAATTACTCCCCCTCCTGCAATAATTACCGGCCGTTTAGCATTTTCTATTGCCAAAACTGCCTGCCTGATCTTTTCATGGTTACCCCGGCGGATCACTTTATATCCCGGAAGTTCTCTTTGAGGCGGATAGCTGAAGGCCGCTGTTTTAGTCGTAATATCCTTGGGCAGATCAATAATTACCGGGCCGGGTCTGCCTGTAGTAGCCAGGTAAAAAGCCTCATGAATCGTTTGGGCAAGTTTATTGACATCTCTTACCAGGTAATTATATTTGGTAATGGGTATGGTAATTCCAGTTATATCGGCTTCTTGAAAAGAATCTTTTCCAATAAGTCCTAATCCTACCTGTCCCGTAAAAGCTACTATGGGCACAGAATCCATGTATGCATTTGCTATTCCTGTTACCAGATTGGTTGCCCCGGGTCCCGAAGTGGCAATGCATACCCCCGGTCTTCCTGTGGAGCGGGCATAACCATCAGCAGCATGTACCGCTCCCTGCTCGTGCCTTACCAGGATGTGACGCAGGTCAGAATCGTAAAGAGCATCATAGAGCGGGAGAACTGACCCCCCGGGATACCCGAATATTACTTCCACACCCTCATGCTTTAAACACTCCAGTACAATTTCTGCGCCCGTCATCTCCAATTCTTTAGTTTTTGGAATTTCTCTTGTTCTTTCATTAGGCATCTCCATAGCCCCAATCGTCTTCACCCCCAAAGCCGAATTGTTCTACGTATCTTCCACTACCGCTCCCCTGCTGGCAGAAGAAACTAACCTTGTATACCTGGCCAAATAACCATTCTTTATCCTAGGTTCAGGCTCCTGCCATTTTTCTCTTCTCTTCAGTAAAATCTTATTATCCACCTTTAGTTCCAGTTTCCCGGCACAAATATCCACTTTAATGACATCCCCTTCCTCTACAAAGGCAATGGGTCCTCCCTGAGCAGCTTCCGGCGAAATGTGCCCGATAGAAGCCCCGCGCGACGCTCCGGAAAAACGCCCGTCCGTGATTAAGACCACGCTGCTGTCCAAACCCATTCCGGCCAGAGCAGCCGTTGGTGTGAGCATCTCACGCATACCCGGCCCCCCCCTGGGGCCTTCGTAGCGGATAACCACCACATCACCGGGCCGGATCAGTCCTTCCAAAATGGCTTTCACAGCATCTTCTTCACTTTCAAAAACCCGCGCCGGACCCTCATGCTGCATCATAGAATCAGCCACTGCACTTCTTTTGACTACTGCCCCCTCCGGCGCCAAGCTGCCCCAAAGGACGGCTAATCCACCCGTGGGAGCCCATGGATCATCGATATCCCTGATGACATCCCTGCGCAGGACTTCCCGCCCGCAAATAATGTCTGATACAGACAAGCCGGCTACCGTAAGAGCATCCCTTTCGATCAGTCCCTTGCGGTCAAGTTCTGCCATTACAGCGGGTATCCCTCCCGCTTCGTGCAGATCTTCTACAAAATAACTACCTGCCGGGCTCAGCTTGCACAGGTAAGGAACCTTGTTGCTTACATCCTGAAATTCTTCCAAAGTAATCTTAATTCCCGCTTCCCGTGAAATTGCCGGTAAATGAAGAACAGTGTTGGTAGAACACCCAAGTGCCATATCTACAGCCATGGCATTAAAAAATGCTTTGGGTGTCATGATATCCCGTGGACGTACGTCTTCCCTTAGGAGATCCATTATTTTTATTCCAGCTTCTTTCGCCAGGCGCCGGCGCTCTGCAAATACTGCAGGGACAGTACCATTACCGGGAAGCCCCATCCCCAGTGCCTCCGTCAGGCAGTTCATAGAATTAGCAGTAAACATTCCCGCGCAGGACCCGCAACCGGGACAGGCCGAGTTCTCCATTTTTTTCAGCTGGGCTTCGGTTATTTTACCGGCTTTAACCCCTCCCACAGCTTCAAAAATATTGCTTAAAGCAATTCTCTGTCCCTGATAGCTGCCTGCCAGCATGGGTCCTCCGCTTATAAAAATAGAAGGCAGGTTTAACCGGGCAGCTGCCATAAGCATTCCGGGAACAATTTTGTCACAGTTAGGTATAAATACGAGGGCATCAAGTGCATGAGCGGAAGCCATC
>DDHO01000022.1:0-1693 GCA_002352935.1 Firmicutes bacterium UBA1874 | reverse complement strand
TGCAGGAGGGAAAGCCATAACCTCCACCGCGTCCGCAATCAACTCGCGGCTGGCAAGAGAAAACTTCATCCCTGTATGGTTCATAGCTATACCGTCACAAACACCTATTGCCGGAAATTCCAGGGGGGTCCCCCCCGCTATTCTAACCCCGGCCTTGACTGCTTCCGAAATTTCGTCAAGATGTATATGCCCCGGCACAATATCATTTTTGGAATTTACAACACCGATAAAAGGGCGTTCTATTTCTAAATCGGTAAGACCTGCTGCTTTAAGAAGAGCTCGGTGCGGAGCTTTTTCCAAGCCCTTTTTTACAACATTGCTTCGCAAAACACACCACCCCCTAGCCCAAAATAGCGGTCTCATTTTCTTTCGGGTAAATCGGAGTCCCCTCAACCTTGGTTAAATTACGGAAACTCTGAATAAGATCGTTTGTTACCTCTCCCGGGACTCCTTCACCGATTGTGCGCTCATCCAGGGAGACTACAGGGATTATCTCGGCTGCAGTACCGGTTAGAAAACATTCGTCCGCTACGAATATTTCATGACGCGTGAACAGCTCCTCTTTAACGCGGTATCCCTTCTCCCTAGCCAGTTCCATAACGCTATTCCTGGTAATTCCTTCTAAAATACCTGCATAATGGGGTGGTGTTATAATTTCCTTATTTTTAACAATAAATATGTTGTCCCCGGTACCTTCGGCAACGAACCCCTCTCTATTCAGCATAATTGCTTCCGAAACGCCGGATTGTATCCCTTCAATTTTGGCTAAAATGTTGTTCAAATAATTTAGAGACTTTACCCTGGGGCTCAATGCATCCGGAATATTGCGCCGGGTAGGCACAGTAATTACTTTTAGACCCTTTTCATACAGCTCCTCGGGATAAAGCTGGATATCTGTGGCTATACAAAAAACAAACGGTTTCTCGCATTTTCTAGGGTCGAGGCCCAGATCTCCTTTGCCCCGTGTAACTACCAGCCGTATATATGCATCTTTTAATTTATTTCTGCGTAAAGTTTCCAGAACTATTTCTTTCATTTGTTTTTGATCCACTCCGATATCTAGAGCAATACTACGTGCTGATTCATATAATCGAGTCAGGTGCTCATCTAACCTAAAAACACTTCCATGGTACGCCCTGATACCTTCAAAAACCCCGTCCCCGTACAGCAGGCCGTGATCAAATACAGAAATCTTGGCCTCCTGTTCGGGAACATATTCGCCGTCTAGGTAAATTATAAGTCCCATTTAACTATAGCCCCCTCCTAATATTTTAGTCCCCCCGCCAAAACGAACACAAGGCCAGTTCTATTAACTATAAATAATTTCTTATAATTTTAAAAGGTTTCCCTAATAAGGGCTTGGCCGACTAAAAAGTAAAGAAGGAGCAGAAAATATTTAAAGCTTCTAAAAGTAAAAAAACCTCTTCCCGGCACATAAACTTCCGGGACAGAGGAAGCCCCGCACTTACAGCATCTGTTCTTTAAATATGCAGTTCGGTATAAAACAGACGCTGAGCAGCCGACCAAATTCTTCACTTATGTTTAAAATTTTGTATTTAAATTCCATAATTCCCCTTTTTAAAACATAAATCAAAGGCATTTATTTGTTTGCTATCATATTTTTAAACATAAGTATATAAAAGCGCATAAATACTGTCAATAGGACTTTTTTAACATAGTGTCAATATACTGT
>DDHO01000087.1 GCA_002352935.1 Firmicutes bacterium UBA1874 | reverse complement strand
ACAATAACTTTACTCTAACCTTTCTAATCAGCAGCAATTTCCCCCGGTTCTTCTTTTGCTGCTTTATCGCCTTCAGATCCTTCCCGAACTATTATTCTAATATTACGGTACATGGACATCCCCGTACCGGCAGGTATAAGCTTGCCGATAATAACATTCTCTTTCAGCCCTATAAGAGGGTCAATTTTACCCTTAATTGCCGCTTCCGTCAACACACGGGTTGTTTCCTGGAATGAAGCTGCTGAAAGAAAGGAATCCGTTGCCAGCGAAGCCTTGGTTATGCCCAGCAGTACAGGACGGGCTGTAGCCGGTTTTCCATTTAGTTCCTGAACCCTACGGTTTTCATTTAAAAACTCAAAGTAATCAATTGTACCCCCGGGCATCAGCATGGTGTCACCTGGTTCTTCTATTTTTACCTTGCGGAGCATCTGTCGGATCATAATCTCAATGTGCTTGTCATTAATATCTACTCCCTGAAGTCTGTAAACCTTTTGAACTTCCCTGAGCAAATACATCTGCACGCCTCGTACCCCTTTTATTTTAAGAAGATCATGGGGATTCAAGGAACCTTCCGTAAGTTCCTGGCCTGCTTTTACGTACATTCCTTCCTGTACCTTAATTCGCGACCCATACGAAACCTGGTAAGTGCACTTTTCACCGTCTTCAGCCACTACCGTTATTTCACGTCTCCCTTTTCCTTCCTTAATATAAACAATACCGTTCTTCTCGCTGATCACAGCTTGGCCCTTAGGCTTTCTGGCTTCAAAAAGTTCCTCTACCCGAGGCAGACCCTGGGTTATGTCTTCACCAGCCACCCCTCCGGTGTGAAAGGTTCGCATTGTAAGCTGGGTACCCGGCTCGCCTATAGACTGGGCAGCAATAATGCCAACTGCTTCTCCTATCTCCACTGGATAACCAGTAGCCAAATTACGGCCGTAGCATTTGACACAAACGCCGTAGCGCGTCTTGCAGGTCAGCACAGAACGAATTTCTACCTTATCAATTCCAGCAGCAATAATCTTAGCTGCCTTTTTTTCGTCTATTTCCTCACCGCACGATGCAAGAATTTCGTTAGTATCGGGATGTACAATGTCTTTGGCGGGATACCTCCCGATCAACCTTTCGCCCAAATTTTCTATAACTTCCTGGTCATCCTTAATCTCCTCTACAAAAATACCCTCTTCCGCCCCGCAATCCTCTTCCCTCACGATGACATCCTGCGCAACATCCACTAAACGACGTGTCAGGTAACCGGAATCGGCCGTTCGCAGGGCTGTGTCAGCAAGTCCTTTACGTGCGCCGTGCGTAGAAGTAAAATATTCCAAAACAGTAAGGCCTTCCCTGAAATTAGCCTTTACGGGCAAGTCAATAATACGCCCAGAAGGATCGGCCATCAGGCCCCTCATTCCCGCAAGCTGGCGTATTTGCTGGACATTGCCCCGTGCCCCGGAAGTAGCCATCATAAAAACGGGGTTAAATTTGCTCAGGTTGCTCATAAGACGTTCAGTTACCGTGTCCGTAGCCTTTTTCCAAAGAGAAATAACCTTTTGGTAACGCTCTTCTTCCGTAATTAATCCCTTGCGGTACTGCTGTTCCACAATCCCTACTTCTTTTTCAGCTTCATTCAAAACCTCTTCCTTGTTAGTGGGAACCTCCAGGTCTTCAAGACCGATGGTAATCCCTGCCTTGGTCGAATAATGAAATCCCAGTTTTTTAATTCCATCCAGCAGTTTAGCTGTTGCTGCCTTGCCCATTAAGCGGTAACAGCGCAGAATTATTTGCCCCAATTCTTTTTTGCTAATTTCTTTATTATAAAAGCCCATTTCCTTTGGAATAGGCGATTCGAATTGAAATATTAACCTTCCTACCGTGGTTTCTATCACTTTCCCGTCCACCCGTACTTTGATCATCGCATGCAAGGATATTAAACCGCTAATATAAGCGAGGTATGCTTCCTCATAACTCGAAAAATACCGTCCCTCACCCTTAGAGCCTTCTTTGGAGATAGTGAGATAATATATGCCCAAAACCATATCCTGTGTCGGTGACACAACCGGGCGCCCATCCTTAGGGTTAAGGACATTGTGATTGGAAATCATCAGTATTCTCGCTTCTGCCTGTGCTTCAGCTGAAAGGGGAACATGAACAGCCATTTGGTCTCCGTCGAAGTCAGCATTGTATGCAGCACAAACGAGCGGGTGTATTTGCAGGGCACGGCCTTCCACCAGTACCGGTTCAAAGGCCTGGATTCCCAGACGGTGTAAGGTAGGAGCCCTGTTTAAGAGCACGGGATGCTCCTTAATAACCTCTTCCAGGACTCCCCATACCTCATCGCGCACTCTTTCCACCATTCTCTTGGCACTTTTAATATTATGAGCAAACCCTTTATCGACCAATCTCTTCATAACAAAAGGTTTGAAAAGCTCCAGCGCCATTTCTTTAGGCAGGCCGCATTGATATATTTTCAGCTCCGGACCCACCACAATAACCGACCGTCCCGAGTAATCAACCCTTTTACCCAACAGGTTTTGACGGAAACGGCCCTGTTTTCCTTTCAGCATATCACTCAGCGACTTAAGGGGGCGGTTGCCCGGTCCGGTCACAGCGCGCCCCCGGCGGCCGTTGTCTATCAGCGCATCCACCGCTTCCTGCAACATACGTTTTTCATTGCGCACAATAATATCGGGAGCACCGAGGTCTAAAAGCCTTTTTAATCTGTTGTTTCGGTTTATAACACGGCGGTATAAATCGTTAAGATCAGAAGTGGCAAAGCGGCCGCCGTCCAGCTGAACCATAGGCCGCAGTTCGGGAGGAATGACAGGTATTACATCCAAGATCATCCACTCTGGCTTGTTCCCCGAATTGCGGAATGATTCTATAACTTCTAACCTACGTATAGCACGAACTTTGCGCTGACCGCTTGAACTTTTCAGCTCCTGCCTTTGTTCTTCGGCAAGTTTATCTAAGTCTAATTCCTCCAGTAGAGTTTTAATCGCTTCAGCACCCATTCCGGCCTTAAAACGGTTGCTGTACTTTTCCCGGTACTCCCGGTATTCCGTTTCCGTAAGCAGCTGTCTTTTCATAAGCGGCGTTTCCCCCGGGTCAGTTACAACATAAGAAACAAAATAGAGAACCTTTTCCAGAGAACGGGGAGACATATCCAAAAGCAGTCCCATGCGGCTGGGTATTCCTTTAAAATACCAGATGTGAGAAACAGGAGCAGCCAGTTCAATATGACCAAGTCGTTCCCTGCGGACTTTAGACCGGGTAACTTCTACCCCGCAGCGGTCACAGACAATTCCCTTGTAGCGTACCCTTTTATATTTTCCGCAGTGGCACTCCCAATCCCGTGTAGGACCGAATATTTTTTCACAAAATAAGCCTTCTCGTTCCGGTTTGAGGGTCCTGTAGTTGATAGTTTCCGGCCTTTTTACTTCACCGCTGGACCATTCCCGAATCTGCTCCGGAGAAGCTAAGCCTATTCGCATACGGTCAAAATTGTTCACATCTAACAAAGGCCTCTCTCCCTTCGTAAAATCTCCCAAATAAATAGCAAGGACTACTCGTTTTCATTCGGCACCGCTTTTTTTAAAACACTTTCATCATCTTCTTCAATCCCGCTGTCTTCTTCGTCCTCATCTTCGGGAAGCCCAATGTCTTTATCTTCCTGCTCTTCAATGTCCACTTCATCTACTTCATCCCCGGGTTCCCCCTGATATCGTTCGGCGTCCTCGTTTTCTTTCTCATCTTCGCCGTGAATATCTATCCCCAGCTCTTTGGCCGTTTCGGCTACATCTTCATCATCTTCTCTAATCTCTATCTCTTTATCTTCTTCTGAAAGGACCCTTACGTCCAGTCCCAAACTTTGAAGTTCCTTAATGAGCACCTTAAACGATTCGGGAACACCCGGTTCGGGAACGTTTTCCCCTTTGACGATAGCTTCATAAGTCCTTACCCTGCCTACAACATCGTCAGACTTCACGGTAAGAAGTTCCTGCAGGGTGTAAGAAGCGCCGTATGCTTCCAAAGCCCAAACCTCCATTTCGCCAAAACGCTGGCCCCCGAACTGGGCCTTTCCGCCTAACGGCTGCTGCGTTACCAGCGAGTAGGGCCCTGTAGAACGCGCGTGGATTTTATCATCAACAAGGTGAGCTAATTTGAGCATGTAGATATACCCGACAGTCACCTCGTGATCAAATCGCTCTCCCGTACGCCCGTCAAAAAGAACGGTCTTCCCGTTTTTAGGCAGGCCGGCTTTTTCTAAAGTCTCCTCAATTTCCTGCTCCCTTGCCCCGTCAAACACAGGGCTGGAAAAGTAAATGCCCTTGTTTTTAGCCGCCCAGCCGAGGTGGCACTCGAGGATCTGGCCGATATTCATACGAGAAGGAACACCGAGGGGATTTAATACTATCTCCACGGGTGTTCCATCAGGCAGAAAAGGCATATCTTCTTCGGGAAGAATGCGAGAAATAACCCCTTTATTACCGTGCCTTCCAGCCATTTTATCTCCTTCTGATATTTTACGTTTCTGAGCAACGTAAACCCGCACCAGTTCGTTAACACCCGGTGCCAGTTCATCTCCGTTTTCCCTGGAAAACACCTTTACATCTACTACTTTACCCGATTCGCCGTGAGGAACGCGCAGGGAAGTATCCCTAACTTCCCGGGCCTTTTCTCCAAAAATCGCTCTTAAGAGCCTTTCCTCCGCCGTTAGTTCTGTCTCTCCTTTGGGAGTGACCTTCCCTACTAAAATGTCCCCCGGCCTCACTTCGGCCCCGATCCTGATTATTCCCCGCTCATCGAGGTCCTTCAGCACTTCCTCACCCACATTCGGAATATCGCGCGTTATTTCTTCCGGTCCCAATTTTGTGTCACGAGCGTCACATTCGTACTCTTCTATATGAATAGAAGTAAACATGTCCTCTTTAACAAGCTTCTCGCTTACTAAAATAGCGTCTTCGTAATTGTACCCTTCCCAGGTCATAAAAGCGACCAGTACGTTGCGGCCTAAAGCAAGCTCTCCCTTATCGGTGGAAGGACCATCGGCAATAACATCTCCGGCCTTTATCCTCTGGTATTTCTTGACTATCGGTTTTTGGTTTATACAAGTTCCCTGGTTAGAACGTGTAAATTTAATTAAAGGATAGTTGTCAATTTCTCCATCCTCATTCCGAACGCTTATCAGGGAGCCGGTAACCTCTTCAACAACACCATTTTTTCTGGCTACCACCACTACACCTGAATCAAGAGCGGTTTTCCACTCCATGCCCGTTCCGACAAGGGGTGCTTCTGTAGTTAGCAGGGGAACAGCCTGACGCTGCATGTTGGAACCCATTAATGCCCTGTTGGCATCATCATGCTCCAGGAAAGGTATCAACGATGTTGCAACACTCCAAACCTGTTTGGGAGTAACGTCCATAAAATCAACGCGTTCTGCTGCAACTACCAATATGTCACTGCCGTGCCTGGCGTTGACCTTATCATAAATAAAGCGTCCTTCTTCATCCACGGGCGCATTAGCCTGTGCAATTATATATTTTTCCTCTTCTTCCGCAGTTAAATAAACAATTTCTTTAGTAACCACGCGCCGTTCTTTATCTACCTTTCGGTAGGGAGTTTCAATAAAACCAAACTCGTTCGTACGGGCGTATGTTCCAAGGGAACCGATAAGACCAATATTCGGTCCTTCAGGTGTTTCAATAGGACATATCCTGCCGTAGTGAGAATGGTGAACATCACGGACTTCAAAACCAGCTCTTTCTCTGCTGAGGCCTCCGGGCCCCAGAGCACTTAATCTTCTCTTGTGAGTAAGTTCCGCCAGAGGGTTTGTCTGATCCATAAATTGTGAAAGCTGACTGCTCCCAAAAAATTCTTTAATCGCCGCTACAACCGGACGTATATTGATCAACGCCTGGGGAGTAATTACCTCCATATCCTGAATGGTCATGCGTTCACGGACTACGCGCTCCATACGAGAAAGCCCTATTCTGAACTGGTTTTGCAGCAGCTCCCCCACGGAACGAAGCCTTCTGTTTCCTAGGTGATCGATGTCGTCGGGGGGGACTTCACCGTCCATTAACCTCAAAAAATATCTTATGGTCGCAACAATATCTTCTTTTGTAAGGTGACGGATATACTCCGGTGCTTCAGGGTCAGAACCTTCCTTATATAAGGGAACGCTTTTAAGTTTGGAATAAAGTTTAAAACGACCTACCTCTCCCAGATCGTATCTTCTGGGGTCAAAGAACAGGGCTTCCAGCAGGCTTTTTGCACTTTCGACTGTAGGCGGTTCGCCGGGACGAAGCTTTTTGTATATTTCAACAAGCGCCTCTTCCTCGGAGTCGGTATTATCTTTTTCCAAGGTCATTTGAATGCGCACGTCGTTATCATAGAGATTTAGGATTTCCATATTTGAACTGTAACCGAGCGCTCTTAAAATAATAGTCGCCGGAATCTTGCGGGTACGATCAACCCGTACATAAATATTTTCATTTATGTCGCTTTCAAATTCCAGCCAAGCTCCGCGATTGGGAATTATGGTAGCATTGTAAACCTTTGTCCCGGTTGGATCCATTTCTTCGCTATAATAAACGCCAGGAGAGCGAACCAGTTGACTTACAATAACCCGCTCGGCACCGTTAATAATAAAAGTCCCTTGGGGTGTCATCAGCGGGAAGTCACCCATAAAAACCTCCTGTTCCTTTACTTCTCCGGTCTCTTTGTTTATCAATCTTACCTTTACCCTAAGCGGAGCAGAATATGTCATGTCGCGTTCCCGGCATTCTTTTATTTCATACTTTCCCTTTCCCAAAGAATAATCAACAAATTCCAGCAGGAGATTCCCTGTAAAATCTTGAATAGGAGAAATGTCGCGAAACATTTCTCGCAATCCCTTTTCAATAAACCACCGGTAAGATTTTTTCTGAATCTCTATAAGGTCCGGCATTTCCAATATTTCTTCAATTCGAGCAAAGCTCCAACGCTCTCTGGCACCTACCTTGATCGGATAGGGCATTCATTTTCACCCCCGATTGGAGATTACATAGCACTGTAAATTAGCTTAATTTAACTTTTAGCTTTCTACCTTCCTCATTCAAACCAGTGCTGAGCCGTTTTTTCTTAAAGGAGTAAAAATTTTAAAGCTTTTTTCAGCCTCCCTTCAAAACTGCAAATGTTATTAAATTTAAGCAAATATCATTTTCGTGTTTTCGCAAATTTCTTGAGAAAACTATAAAAAGCAAGAGAAATTCAAAAGCAAGGCCTCTTATAAAAATCAACCTCGCTTTATGTATTGAGCTAAAGACTCTTACCTGGTTATTATTACCTTATTATACCATTTATATACTGTTTCTATAATAGCAACGTTTTATTATACTAGCATAAAAGGAAAAGCTTGTCAAGCAAAAAGGCACCCCTAGGGGTGTCCAAAACTCGATAAAATTTTTTAAGCAATATTTTACACCGATTTGCTTTTTGCCATGTTCCCCGGGTACCCTTCTGCACCACTTGAAAGTTGTTAAATTATTTTAGCTCTACTTCTGCTCCAGCTTCTTCAAGTTTGGCTTTTATACTCTCGGCCTCTTCTTTGCCAACTTTTTCTTTAACCGGCTTGGGGGCAGAGTCTACCAGTTCCTTGGCTTCCTTGAGACCCAAATTAGTAAGTTCCCTTACAGCTTTAATAACATTTATCTTTTTCTCTCCAGGGCCCTTAAGGATAACATCAAATTCCGTTTGTTCCTCTTCTTCTTTTGCTTCTGCAGCTGCGCCTGCGGGCCCGGCCGCTACAGCCATAGGAGCAGCAGCGCTAACTCCAAATTCCTCCTCAAAAGCCTTTACTAAATCTGCTAATTCAAGCACAGTCATTCCTTTAACAATCTCCAATACTTCTTCAACTTTAGACACTAGCTTTAGCCTCCTTGAAATTTATTTTTCTTCTTCTCTTTTCTTTCTTACAGCCTCAAGCACATATACGATGTTTCTAATATTGGACGATAAGACATAGCCCAAGTTCATTAGAGGAGCTTGCATTCCGCGCGCAATCTGGCTTAAAATTTCCTCCTTAGAAGGTAGGTCGGCCAGCATTTTCACCTTCTCGAGCGGTATTACCTTCCCTTCCAACAGCCCTCCCTTAATTTTTAATTCTTTGTTTTCCTTGGCAAACCTGAAGAGTTCCTTTGAAGGGGCAAGGGGGTCTGCGAAACTAAACGCAATCGCTGTCGGGCCTTCCAATAGCTGATCCATATCCTCTATACCCGCTTTTTGAGCAGCAAATCTAGTCAAAGTATTTTTAACAACCCTGAATTCCACCCCTGCTTCACGAAGTTTCCTGCGTAATTCCGTAATCTTAGCCACATTTAGCCCACGGTAATCTGCTATAACTCCCGAAGAACAAGTAGATAATTTTTCCGTTAGTTCAGATACAATATCTTCCTTCTTTTCTCTAGTTTTGCTCAAAAACTCACCTCCCTTTTTCCATGAACGAAAAAATAAAAAGTGTTAATCTAAAAAAATTTTAGCCAAAAACAAAAAATGCCTCCGTAGACAAAATAACGGAGACCCACTTTCAAAGTCACCTCGGCAGGCAGTATTTTTAAGCTAGCGCACCTGCTGTCTACGGTTTCCCAAACATCTTCACATTTTTATTATAAACCCCTGCTAATATAGCAAACTGCTATCCCTGTGTCAATTTATATTAGCTGATCTTACCTTTCTTCTGTAACAGCTCATACTGGTTCACTTTAACTCCCGGCCCCATAGTGGACGAAACAGTAATTCCGCGCAAGTACTGACCCTTTGCTGCGGCAGGCTTGGCCTTAATTATAGTATCCATCAACACATGGAAATTTTCCAAAAGCTTCTCGAGTTCAAATGAGACTTTTCCTATAGGCACATGTACGATGCCCGTCTTATCAACCCTATACTCGATTTTTCCCGCTTTTGCTTCCTGAACCGCCCGCCCTATTTCCATCGTTACTGTTCCCAGTTTGGGGTTGGGCATTAGCCCCCTTGGCCCTAGAACACGGCCCAACTTTCCAACCATGCCCATCATGTCAGGAGTTGCCACAACTTTATCAAAATCAAGCCAGCCTTCCTGTATTTTTTCAGCAAGTTCTTCCGCTCCTACATAATCGGCTCCCGCTTTTTCAGCTTCCAGTGCTTTTTCTCCCTTAGCAAAGACCAGCACCTTAACCGTCCTGCCCGTACCGTGAGGAAGTATTACCGTACCTCTAACCTGCTGGTCGGCATGACGCGGATCTACTCCCAGCCTTACCGAAACCTCAACGGTCTCATCGAAACCCGCAAAGGCCAATTCCTTAACCTTGCTTAAAGCTTCTGAAGGAGAATACAATTTTTCACTTTCAACCTTAGCACGTGCTTCCTGGTACTTTTTTCCATGACGCGGCATAAAATTTCCTCCCTTGTGGTCTTAGCGGATATAAATCCTCCCACTTTATGTTTTATACTATTTCAATACCCATGCTTCGAGCCGTACCCTCAATCATACGCATGGCTGCTTCCACGCTGCCTGCATTTAAATCTTTCATTTTTTGTTCAGCAATTTCTTTTACTTTACTGCGCGGTACTTTGGCAACCTTTTCGCGTTTAGGATCACCAGAAGCCTTATCAATACCGGCAGCCTTTTTTAAGAGTATGGCGGCAGGGGGGGGCTTGGTAATAAAACTAAACGAGCGGTCTTCATACACTTTTATCTCTACAGGAATAACAAGGCCCTGTTGATCCTTGGTTCTTTCATTAAACTCCTTGCAAAATGCCATTATATTCACGCCGTGCTGCCCCAGCGCCGGTCCTACTGGCGGCGCAGGGTTAGCTTGACCTGCAGGTACCTGTAACTTAATAACACCTGCAACTTTTTTAGCCACTCCCAATTCCTCCTATTTAATAATTAAATAATTATCAAAACTAATAAATTTGTTACTAAATTTATATTTTAACTACTTGATGAAATTCCAACTCTATTGGTGTTTCTCGCCCAAACATAGAAACCAAAACTTTAAGCTTTCCTTTTTCCGGGTATATTTCCTCTACCGTGCCGATAAAGTTTTCAAAAGGCCCTTCATTTACTCTCACATTTTCCCCCACAGCAAAATCTACTTTGGGCTTAGCTTCTTCTAACCCCATAACTTGAAAAAGTTGTTTTATTTCTGCGGGGTGTAAGGGCACGGGCTTGTTCCCCGTACCAACGAAGCCAGTTACTCCCGGGGTATTTCTAACCACATACCAGGAATCGTCAGTGAGTATCATTTCCACTACGACATACCCCGGGTAAATTTTTCTTTTTAAAACCTTGCGTTTTCCATCTTTTATTTGGATTTCTTCTTCTACGGGAACTTTCACAGAAAATATTTTATCTTCCATATTCATAGATTCTACTCGTTTTTCTAAATTTGCTTTTACTTTATTTTCATATCCCGCATAAGTGTGTACAACATACCACTCTCTTGCCATGTCCTCGGGAACCAGAGCTTCTCACCCCTTGAAACTTTTACTACCTCAAAAAACCTAATAATAAACTTAAAAAAGAATCCGCTATCCAAATTAGCGCTGCAACCAAAATCGTAGCCGCCAACACTACGCCAGTATAAATCAACAATGTCTTGCGGTCCGGCCAATGTACTTTTTTAAGCTCTGACCAGACTCCTTTCACAAACCTCTTTACTCTTTCTACAACGTCCACTTGACTTGTGCCGGTTTTTGACTTTGCCATAATTCACACCTTCAAGTTCATACTACTTCGTTTCTTTATGTATAGTATGTTCTTTACAGAAACGACAATATTTTTTAATCTCCAAACGTTCCGGGTTATTTCTTTTATTTTTACTCGTAGTATAATTACGTTGCTTGCATTTAGTACATTCGAGAGTAATTCTAACCCGCATCCACCCACCTCCTGCAACTCACATTCCAGCTAAGATGCCACTTCTCCTAAAATATCACAAATGATCAAGGCTGTCAATCAATCCTTGTGTTGCTGCTTTATTATATTGTAGGATTACAATACATG
>DDHO01000070.1 GCA_002352935.1 Firmicutes bacterium UBA1874 | reverse complement strand
TTTGCTTAGGGGGCTAAATAGAGGCCTCCTTAAATAGTGAAGGAGGTCTTAATTTTTGTCCTTTGAGAATAACCTTTTCAGCTTTTATAACAAAAATATAAAGTCAAGGAGAAAGAATTTTACATTTTTCTGTTACATTTCTAGTTATGCTCTCAAAATCATATATACTTTGGAAGTACCTTTTAGGTTCGAGATTACATGTTAGGTACTTGAGTTTTACGGAAAACACACTAAAAAACGTTACATTTCACTGATCGTATTCATAGAATATACCACCATAAAATAAGGAGGAAAAGTTACTTTATGAATAACAGACAGTGCCCTCCAGGAACCTTCCCGTACACCATCAGGGCGGGGGATACCTGCTTCGGCCTGGCACGTAGGTTTAACACTACCATCAACGCCATTATCGAAGCTAACCCGGGAATCAACTGCGATAACCTGCAAATCGGCCAGATAATCTGCATACCCGGCAGACCGCCGGCAGAATGCCCGCCCAATACTTTCCCGTACACCATCAGGGCGGGGGATACCTGCTTCAGATTAGCACGTAGGTTTAACACTACCATCAACGCCATTATCGAAGCTAACCCGGGAATCAACTGCAATAACCTGCAGATCGGCCAGACAATCTGCATACCCAGAGGATAAAAGGTATCAAATATTATAAAACTACGCTTAAGCGTAGCTCCAGCCTGTCGACAAAGTCAAAGTCGGCAGGCTTTTATGATGTCAAAATTTATAGTCTTTATCTTCTTTCCCCTTTTTCTTACAATAATTAGTTGCCTTTATTGCTTTATATAAAAGGAAAATTTTATAGTATTATTAACATCTCTCCAGGTCTTTTAAAAATTATAAAGTTACGGAAGCCATTAACTCCTCTAACTCTTGTACTGTAAGACCTTTTAAAAGGACTGTCTTGTTTCTAGACTTCATTCCTGAGGCAATGCTTACCGAAGAACGCGGTATTCCTAATAGTGAAGCAAGGAACTTTTCGCATTCCCTGTTAGCGGCTCCTTCTACCGGTGGAGCTGTTATCTTTATTTTTAACATCCCCCCGTAAGTCCCTACAACTTTATTTTTAGAAGCACGGGTCTGAACCCTTACTTTTATTTTTAACCCTTCTCCGACCTCTTCAACATTCAATAAATCTACCCTCGTTTTTAATTCCCCCAAAATCAGGTTGCATTGGGAACCGCCAAGTTATCATTGTTCTCTTTGTCTTTTTCTACGTATTTTTTGCTTTCCTCTTCTCGCAATGTATTTTCCAAAAGCTCCAACTGAGCAACTAAAAATGATTTCATACGTACCCGGTAAGCATGTTCCTGGCCTTTAAGTTCTTCGTATTTCCTTTGCAAATCATTTATATCTTCCTGCAACCCGCTGAGAATCCTTTCCGCTTCGTTCTGTGCTTCACGCTTGATTAATTCTGCTTCCTTTTGGGCATTCTTTCGAACTTCATCGGCAGCATTTCTGGCCAGCATCATAGTTTCCTTAATATTTTCTTCCATTTTCTCATAACGTTCGATTTCATTCTTATACTGTGCTAAGTCTTCTTTTAAATCAATATTTTCTTTGTATATTTCTTCGAAACTCTCTATTATCTTTTCCAAAAAAGCATCTACCTCTGCTTCGTTGTATCCCCAGAACGATTTACGGAACTCTTTATTTTGTATATCCAAGGGTGTAAGCGTCAACCCGTCACCTCCTAAATTATCTGATAATCTGGATCAATCCCCATTGTATAAAATAAAGGATTAAAATTGCTATTAAAGGAGAAAAATCTATTATTGAATTTCTCGGAGTAACGCGCCGGATAGGTGCCAAAATAGGTTCAGTTATTTCGTATACAAAACGAATTAAAGGGTGAGAGGGATCATGTCTTACCCAGGATAAAATGACCCGGGCTATAATTAGCCAGCTCAACACATCAACAGCAACCGTCACTACCGAAATTACGCTAATCATTTAAATCCTCCCAAAAAATAAAACACTTAGTTTTTACCCTTGAAAATCTCGGATTGCGTTAACCTTTTAAGAAAAGCCAAGTTCAAAATGAATTCTTCCGTTATTCTTCAACTAATCCAAGTTCCTCTGCTCGTCTACACGCGGCTACTACTGCATCCATTAGTGCAGCACGTAATCCTGCTTTTTCAAGTAAATGTAAAGCAGCTATAGTAGTACCTCCCGGGGAAGAAACCATCCATCTTAGTTCTTCAGGAGAACGACCGGTTTCTAAGACCATTTTCCCGGCCCCGACCAGTGTATGTACAGCCAGCTTCTCGGAAATTTCTCTAGATAACCCTACACGTACACCTGCCTCAGTAAGAGCCTCTAAAATTAAAAAAACATACGCCGGCCCGCTCCCGCTCAGAGCCGTAACAGCATCCATATCTTTTTCCCGGACGTGCAGTACAATACCTATACCTTTTAAAAGTTCCTCTGTTATTTCTATATCTTCCGCGCCTGCCCGGCTTCCTGGGCTTATAACCGAGACCCCGCTACCAATAAGGCAGGGCAAATTGGGTAGAACTCTGACAACAGCTGCCTTGTCGGGTATAAACGCTTCCAATTTTTTAATGGTTACACCAGCTGCCACCGAAATAAACGTCTGGCCTTCAGTTACGATATATTGCAGACCATCTAAAACACGGGGAATAACCTGAGGTTTGACTGCTAAAATTACTACATCAGAAGCCGACACCAGTTCCTCGTTAGTTTTGGCTATTTTTACCCCGTACTCCGATGCCATCTGGAGGCTATGGGCAGTATCTGCGTCACTAACCAGCACCTGTTCGCTATTAACCACTTTTCCTTCTATAATACCTCTTACCAGTGCAGAGCCCATATTACCAACACCGATAAAACCGATTTTTAAACCTGAGGCTTTCAGATCCATTTATCCTCTCTCCTGGCCTTCCTCAGAACTGCTGTCCCAGGAAAAAGTATTTTTTCTGTAATACTTTTCACTTAAATCCCCCATAACTTCCATATTACTGGGCACAAAAAGAAAAATTCCGGTACCTACTTTCTGCATGGTTCCGCCAAGCGCATAAGTTGTACCGCTAACAAAATCAAGGATTCGTTTAGCTATTTGCTGTTCGGCCTTCTCGAGATTTAAAATAACAGGCCGCCTCCCTTTAAGGTGGTCAGCTATACTTTGAGCATGTTCATATGTTTCGGGTTTAATAACAGCTACCTTTGAAGGACGAGAGTTATGTATACTTACCACGTTGGTAGAAGATTTGGATCGACTGGCTGTAGGAGATTGAGCCTGTTCTTCGTTAACTACCAGCTCCTCCTGTTCAACCACTTCAAATCCAAGCCATCCTAAAAACTTATCAGTAAACTTTCCCATTATTCATCCTCCTTATACTAAACGGGGCCAAATAAAGCCGTTCCTATCCTCACCAGATTTGCTCCCTCTTCTATTGCCACTTCAAAATCATTAGTCATCCCCATAGACAGATAACGCATCTCAACACGCGGAAGTACGGTTTTTTGAAGGTCTGTCCATAACGAGAACATTTCTCGGAAAACGGGCCGGGTTTCCTCCGGACGCTCAACTAGCGGGGCTATAGTCATGAGGCCCAAAATACGTATTCCCTCGAGCGTCCCTGCCTCTTTTAAAAAAGGCTTTACTTCCGGAACCGCCAAACCGTATTTGCTCTTTTCTCCAGAAACATTTACCTGCACAAGAGTATTTACGCAGATCCCTGCTTCACATGCCCTACGGCTGATTTCTTCGGCCAACCTCATACTATCAAGGGAATGAATTAATTTTATTCTGCCTATTACATGCTTAACCTTATTGCGTTGTAAATGACCGATAAGGTGCCACTCTACACGGTCGCCAATTTGTTTGTACTTTGTTAGAAAGTCCTGAACCCTGTTTTCACCCATTACCTTTATTCCCGCATTAATCGCCTCTTTAATTTCACTTATTCCTATTTTTTTCGTAACAGCAACCAGCCGGACTTCAGAGGGGTCCCTCCCCGCCCGGACTGCTGCTGCAGTTATTCTTTCACACACTTTTTTAAACCTCTGGCTTATGACAGACACTGGAGAACCTCCTGCTCGTTTATTTTCTATATAAAAAAACAAATTCCTTCCAGAAAAAAGCAAATATTAATATTTATATTTTAATAGGATAAGGCCCATCATTCTGCCTGTCTGTCCCCCGCTTGCACGGTAAGAATAAAAGAGATCGCTTTGACAGGCAGTACATAAGTTAGAAATAAAAATGTTTCTTCTTTTAAGTCCCGACCTTAGCAATATGGAAGCATTGGCTGACTTAAGATTTAATTTAATCTTACCATTTTCCCTCTGAACCACATTGCCCCCGGAAAAAGCTCTTTTAAATCTGTCAGCAAGCTCCTCGTCTACTTCATAGCAGCATGACCCTATTGAGGGTCCAACTGCTGCTAAGCAGTCACGCGGGTCTGTTCCTATAACCGCTTGCATTTTTTGAATCACTTCTGCTGCTATAAAATTTAAAGTACCGCGCCAGCCCGCATGAGCTATCGCCACCGCCTTTCGAATCGGATCGTGCACAAAAATTGGGACACAGTCTGCAAATAATGCTCCCAAGCAGATACCTGGGCTTTTTGTTATCAACCCATCGGTATCGGGAATTGCAGTATCACAGTTTAACGCACCCCTGCCGGCATCCTGGAAAGAAATTAACCTCACCCGGTTTCCGTGTACCTGCTTAGCCGTAACTAGTTTTTCAGGAGAAATCCCAACTGTCCTTAAATATATTTGACGGTTTTTTAGGACACGGGAATACACTTCTCCCGGTTGAAAACCAAGATTCAAACTGCTAAAAACTCCTGAACTTACTCCGCCCAGTCTAGTTGAAAAACAGGCGGTTATCCCTTCCCCCAGGCAATTTATACTTAATAATTTTAATTCCCTTCCAGCATACAGGTAACTAAGAAAATCCAAGGAAAACCACCCCGGTCAAATGGATAACCTTATAGAAATCTAACTAACTAAATGATATCAAAAATTATACTTCATGTTTTTTTAAACCTTTACTTTATCCAATGCTATATAACCTTAGACCATATAATTAAAATCCTGCAGATAAAGCTGCAGGGCCTTCAAGATTATTTAGTTTGTTTCTATAATCCGGTCTAAAGTAAACCTGCCGAGCTTCCCTTTTCTAAAGTCGTAAATAAGGGAAGCTGCAGACTTCTTAATATCAACCTTCCCACCAGGCAATAATAAACCCCTTTTTTGTCCTATATTCTCTAAAGCACATTCCAAGCACTTTTTATCGAGCTGAAAACCATAACGTTTTTTAAAAGCCTCCGGAGCTCTTTCAGATAACCACCTCAGCAGATTAAGGGCTAAATCTTCTTCCTCGTAAACCGCTTCACTCACGGTTCCCGTAACTGCTAACTTGAACGCAATTTCTGCATTAAGAACTTTGGGTGTAAGTAATCCCGGTGTATCCAGCAGTTCTATCTCTTGAGCTATCTTAATCCATTGGGTGCCCCTAGTTATCCCGGGCTTTTCACCTGTTCTTGCAGGAGCCCTTTTTGTAAGGCTGTTTATAAAAGTAGATTTACCAACATTCGGTATCCCTACTACCATAGCCCTGAAGGGGCGCTGCTTTCTGCCCTCTTTTAAGACTCTTTTCCTGGCAATTTGCCTGCAGGCCTTTATTACCTTTTTAACTCCTATAGAACTCAGAGAATCAACCGCTATTGCCGTCAAACCCTGCTTAAGCCAGTAAGCAACCCAGGCCCGGGTTTGTTCTTCTTCAGCAAGTTCCGACTTATTAAGTACGATTATAAAGGGTTTATGGTTCAGCATACTTTCTATATCGCTGTTTCTGCTGGTTGCCGGGATGCGTGCGTCGGTAACTTCTAGCACCAGGTCAACGTAGGGTAAATAATTGCGAAGAATATTTTTGGCCCGAACCATATGGCCGGGATACCAATTAATTTTCAAAAGAAACTCACCCACTCTACTTAATAAAACCTATGCGCTCGGGCGGCCAGAAAATAAAGACGGCCTTGCCGATAACGTCCCTTCTCGGTACCATCCCCCAATAGCGACTATCCTGGCTGTCGTTCCGGTTGTCACCCATAACAAAAAAGGTCCCCTCGGGAACAACCGTTGCATCATAATCGCTTAACTCAGTACGGGGCAAATAACTCTCTTTTAATGGTTTTCCGTTTATGTAAACATAATTCTCCCGAATAGCAACCTTTTCTCCGCCTACCGCAATGATTCTTTTAATATAATCCTTGGAACGATCAAGGGGGTACCGGAAAACAATGATATCTCCCCTTTCCGGCTCATCAAAACGGTAGACCAGCTTGTTAACGATTATCCGATCTCCGGGCTGAAGGGTTGGGTACATTGAACATGAAGGGATAAAAAAGGGTTGAAAAAGGAAAATACGTATGACAGCAGCTAATATAACTGCAATAATTACTGCTTCTACCAGTTCACCGACAAAAGAGCGTTTCTTTTTCATTGCCGATACTCCTCCCAGGAAAACGAAGGGACCGGATTAATTAAATACCAGTCCTGCAAAGCGTCCCAAATATAAGTGGGCATTAAATGTTCTATTTTTCTTTTATGCGTGCAGCTTTGCCCTTTCTTTCACGTAAATAGTAGAGTTTAGACCTGCGTACTTTGCCCTTGCGAATTACTTCAATTCGGTCAACCCTTGGCGAATTCACCGGAAACGTTCTTTCCACAGCAACCCCATATGAAATGCGGCGGACCGTAAAAGTCGCTCCCAGGCCACTGCCCCTTCTCTTAATAACGTCTCCTTGGAAGACCTGAATCCTTTCCCTGTTACCTTCGACGACTTTTACATGTACCCGCACCCTATCGCCTGCCCTAAATTCCGGGATATTGTCTTTTTTAAATTCCTGTTCCAAAGTCTGAATAACGTCCATTATTCAACCCTTCCTTCGTTTTTTTTAACATAGCGGAAGAAATCAGCTTACACATTTTAGCATAATCGTTCCTCTAACTCAACAAGTACTTGATTTTTTAAAAGCTGAACTGCCCGGTCGATACGAAAATATTTTTCTTCCCTTATTCCTTTGCAGTTTTTTTTAAGAGATCCGGCCGCTTTTTCATGGTTTTCTCAAAAGAACGGCGCAACCGCCAACGTTCTATTTCCCTGTGGTTTCCCGACAATAGTACTTCTGGAACTTGGTAGCCCAAAAAGGACCGGGGGCGCGTATATTGAGGATATTTTAATAATCCGCCTTCCAGGGAATCCCCTTCTACTGACAGTCTTGACCCCACAACTCCGGGAATCAAACGTACTACAGCGTCAATCACCACCATAGCAGGCAATTCTCCTCCAGTGAGTATGTAATCTCCTATCGAGATCTCGTCGGTCGCCAAGTTTTCACTCACTCGTTCATCAATTCCCTCATAACGCCCGCATAAAAAAATCAAATTTGAACAGCTAGCGAGATCCCAGGCTCTTTCTTGATTAAACAATTTTCCTTGTGGTGATAATAAAATAATTCTCTCGCTGGAGCTGTCTTTTCCTTCATCATGATAACATTTCTTCAACATTTTTACTGCTTTAAAAAAGGGCCCCGGCTTCATGACCATCCCTCTTCCACCGCCGTATGGATAATCATCTACACGGCGATGTTTGTCATCAGAAAAATCTCTGATATCCCAGATATAAAGTTCCAGAAGCCCCTTTTCCCGGGCCCTCCGAATTATACCTTCTTCAAATGGGCCTTTAAACATTCCGGGAAAGATGCTCAGCACATCAACGCGCATCTGAAATCCACCCCACCGCCTCATTTTCTTGGGCTGCGTCTACCCTTTCGTTTTTTCTTGTCAGGTACAATCAGGTCACTTAAACCGGGCATTAATTCCACAACCATTTTTGAGGCCGAAATATCAACTTCCTTTACTACTTTTTTAAGAGCAGGAATGGGAATTTCAATTTCCTTTTCTTCATTTCTGACCCAGTAGATATCGTTACCACCC
Source organism: Firmicutes bacterium UBA1874 (assembly GCA_002352935.1). Taxonomy (GTDB): domain Bacteria; phylum Bacillota; class UBA1874; order UBA1874; family UBA1874; genus UBA1874. The sequence continues at coordinate 23,008 of DDHO01000070.1, read as the reverse complement.
GTTTTCTGCACATCCCAAACCGTCCCCAGAAATTCTCCCTTTGAAGTAAAAACCTCCATTCCCAGGACATCGAAAATATAGTAACTGTTTTCTGCTAGATCTTTTACCTGTTTTTTATCTATAACCAGATACATTCCCCGTAAAGAATCAGCACTATTACGGTCATCAAAGCCTTTAAATTTTACTACAGCACCTTGAGACGATAAATAAGCTTTCTCTACTTCCAATTTTAACCTTTTTTTGCCAGAACTCAGCGTTACTGCCTTCAAATTTTTAAACCTTTCAGGAAAGTCCGTCAGCAGCTGAACATGAACTTTTCCCCCTGTGCCGTAGGGCTTAGTAATATAGCCGATAGCTACGTTTTCGGCTTCAATAACCGGAACCTCCATTCTTTATTAAATAATACTTTCCTCAAACTATGGAAAATTTACTGAATAATTTCCACCACAACTCTCTTGCCTTCCTTAGCAGCAGCGGCTTTTACAACTGTTCTAATCGCCCTTGCTATTCTGCCCTGCTTTCCAATTACCTTACCCATGTCTTCAGGGGATACTTTTAACTCCAATATAACAGACTTTTCCCCCTCTACTCTTTTCACTTCTACTTCTTCAGGATGATCTACCAGCGCTTTTGCAAGTATCTCAACCAATTCCTTCATCTTACCACCCCTTATCCCTACTTAGCCTTCCGCAGCTCCGTATGTTTCTGCCAGATACCGGCCCTTTTTAAAATAGATTTAACAGTCTCGCTGGGACACGCACCTGTATCCAACCAGTAGAGCGCTTTTTCTTCATTTATTTTAATACCAGCATCACGGTTGGGGTCATAAGATCCGATTTCTTCTATAAATTTTCCATCTCTGGGAGAACGGGAATCAGCCACCACCACTCTGTAATACGGTTTTTTCTTGCCCCCAATCCTTTTTAACCTTATCTTTGTGGACAACAGTTTTCACCCCCTTAAATTGCGATACATTGGTTATCCAAATTTTAACTGTCACTCATGTAATTTATTTATTACGTACTACCTGAACAGCGGAAAATGAAAACGCTTATTTTTCATCTTCTTACTCAGTTTACCTGTGGCTCCCCTACTGCTGCTTTCCATTTGCCTCATTAACTGCCTTGCCTGGGCAAATTGTTTTAATAACCTGTTGACATCTTGTACGCGGGTACCGCTTCCGGAAGCAATTCTTTTTTTCCTGCTTCCGTTTAAAATTTCCGGGTTGTTTCTCTCTTGAATCGTCATCGATTGAATTATGGCTTCTGTCTTTATTAAGTCCTTTTCTCCTATTTTAAGGTTTTTAAACTGCTTCCCCATAGCATTACCTGGGAGCATCTCCAGAATGTTCTCCAGGGAACCCACAGACTTCATCTGTTGCAACTGTTCCAAAAAATCCTCCAGGTTAAACTGGTTCTCTCTAATTTTTCGTTCCAAATCCTTTGCTTTATCTTTATCAACCTGACTTTGAGCCTTTTCAATAAGAGTGAGCACGTCACCCATACCCAAAATTCGCGATGTCATTCGTTCGGGATAGAAGGGCTCCAATGCTTCCAATTTTTCCCCCATACCTATAAATTTAATGGGGCATCCCGTTACTGCTTTTACCGAAAGAGCAGCCCCCCCTCTCGTATCGCCGTCAAGCTTGGTCAGAATTACACCAGTCAGTCCTAACTTCTCATGAAAGGCTTCGGCCACCTTTACCGCGTCCTGTCCTGTCATCGCATCCACTACCAGCAAGGTCTCATGCGCTTCGGCTGTTTCCTTCATGCGTTTGAGTTCTTCCATAAGTTGCTCATTAATATGCAGCCGTCCAGCGGTATCGACAATAACCTGGTCATAACCCTCTTTCTGGGCCCGCTTAACTGCTCCTTGAACAATATTAACGGGCTCCACCTTCTCTCCCATACTAAATACCGGGAGTTTCAATTTCTCTCCTAAAGACTGCAGCTGTTGAACAGCGGCAGGACGGTAAACATCCGCAGCAACCAGCAGCGGCCTTCTGCCTAGGTTGCGAAAGTACCTGGCAAGCTTAGCAGCCGTCGTGGTTTTTCCTGCTCCCTGTAAACCTACCAGCATAATTACCGTCGGGGGTTTATCTGCCACAACGAGAGAGCTTTTAGCCCCTCCCATAAGTTCAGTCATTTCTTCGCTTACTATTTTAACAACCTGCTGTGCAGGGGTTAAGCTCTTCATAACTTCCTGACCTACAGCACGTTCTCTTATCTTCCCTATAAACTCTTTTACCACTTTATAGTTCACATCTGCCTCTAAAAGAGCAAGCCGAACTTCCCGTACAGCCTCTGAAACATCTTTTTCGGAAAGTATTCCCTTTCCCCTTAGTTTTTTAAACGCTTGTTGCAGTTTTTCCGTAAGACTACTAAATGCAGCCAAACAACTCCCCCCATCCATGCCGAAGCTGCCAAAATAAGCTAAAAAAAAGATCAGCATTTTCCTATAAATATATTCTAGGTTAAACAAACCTTGCAGTCAAACATAATTTATGTCCTTCCAAAGAGCTTGTCTCTAATTTCTCAATGCTTCGGCACGTTTTTCGACCTCCCAGTAGACTCGTTCCTCGTCAATAGTTTTCACTTCCCTGCCTTCCATCAGAATACGGCCGTTAACTATTACAGTATCAACATCTGCACCATCAGCTGCATATACCAGCTGCGAAAATACATCATAGTGGGGATAAAGGTGAGGGGCAGTTAAATTTATAAGTATTAAATCGGCTTTTAAGCCGGGACATAATGTCCCTATTTCATCTTTTAACCCAAGTGCCCGGGCTCCGTTACGCGTTGCCATGTTCAAAGCTTCTCGGGCCGTGAGGACAGTAGGATCTTCCCGTGCAACCTTTTGGAGTAAAGCTGCACTCCGTGCTTCCTGAATCAAATCCAGGTTATTGTTGCTAGAAGCCCCGTCTGTTCCCAGTGCAACTTCAATACCTGCTTCCATCATTTTAGCTACCGGCGCGATCCCGCTGGCAAGCTTCATATTGCTTTCCGGGCTATGTACCACTCCCACTCCTTTTTCTGAGAGTATTGAAATATCCTTTTCATCTAAATGCACGCAATGTGCAGCAAGGACAGGGACTTCAAAAAGGTTTAAAGAATCGACCATTTGTACTGGAGTCTTACCATACTGGTTTAAGATATCATTATACTCCTTCTTCGTTTCAGCCAGGTGGATATGTATACTCGTTTCCAGGTCAGAAGCCGCTTTTATAACTTTGCGTAAATATTTGGGAGGACACGTATAAGGAGCATGGGGACCCAGCATGGTTGTAATTCTTCCATTTTCCCGACGGTGCCATGTCTGTACAAACTTTTTAGCTTCTTTAAGAGCCCGGTTCCCGTTAAAATGGGTTCCTATAAGCCCCCTGGACAGGCAGGCCCTGATGCCGCTCGCTGCAACAGCTTCAGCAACGCTGTCCATAAAAAAATACATATCGGCAAAGGTTGTCGTACCTGTTTTAATCATTTCCAGAATACTCAGCATGGTCCCCCAGTAAACATCTTTGCTCCGCAATTTTGCTTCCAGCGGCCAAATCTTGTTTTCCAGCCATTCCATAAGCGGTAAATCATCTGCAAAACCTCTAAAAAGTGACATAGCAGCATGTGTATGAGCATTAACCAATCCAGGCATTGCAACTTTACCGCGGCCGTCAATAGTACAGTCCGGGTTCCAGTCTTCCGGGACCGTCCCACGGGGGCCGACATAAGCTAAAAATTCGTCTTCTATGGCTATTTCCCCTTCATAAATAACTCTGCTTTCGCCTTCCTCTAGAGGAACAACAGTACACCCTGAAACTAAAGTTTTACTCACCAAATACCTCCTCTTATGTTTGCCGGAAATAAAAGTAATTTAAAAAAAGCAATCACACTTTTTGCTCTTGACTATAAGGCAGAATCAAGTTTTTTTGAAGCGTTTTAGGCCTTCCTCAAAAGGTGGGGTCACAACTCCCTCTTCGGTGATAATCCCGTTTATAAACATATGGGGCGTCAGGTCAAAAGCAGGGTTATAGACGCCAATTCCTTTCGGAGCAATATTGGTCCCCATGAACGCAACAACTTCATCAGGATCGCGTTCTTCAATAGGAATTTCATGACCGGTTTTAATGTTTAAATCTATTGTGGATAGCGGAGCTGCTACATAAAAAGGTCTGCCGTGATGCCTTGCCAAAACTGCCAGGCCGTAGGTCCCGACTTTATTGGCAACATCGCCGTTGGCAGCCACCCTGTCAGCCCCAACGACCACCATATCTACCTTCTCCTGCTGCATTATAAACGCAGCCATTCCATCCACAATCAGGGTAGAAGGGATCTCTTCCTTCAACATTTCCCAGGCTGTCAGGCGAGCACCCTGAAGCAAAGGACGTGTCTCATCAATATAAACTCTCCTTACCTTTCCTTTTCTATAGGCTGACCTGATAACTCCAAGAGCTGTACCGTATCCCGCTGTAGCCAGACTGCCCGCATTGCAGTGAGTTAAAATTGCCGCCCTTTCGGGTACCAGTTTTTCCCCTTCCGCTCCCAGGCGTTTATTGGTTTCTACGTCTTCCTTGTGAATTTTTAAGGCTTCTTCAAGCAGCTTGCTCTGAATTTTCCCGGGAACGTCTTCACGGTATTTCTTTGCAACCGCTAGCATTCGGTCCAAAGCCCAAAAAAGGTTTACAGCCGTTGGTCTTGTCTGACCGAGCACGGAGAACGCTTTAAGGACCTCTTCTATTAACTTGCATGATTGGTTTCCTTTGTATTCATAAGCCGCCAGGGCAATACCATATGCCGCAGCAACTCCTATTGCAGGGGCCCCTCTAACCTTCATACTTTTAATAGCCTCCGCTACTTCCTGAAAGTTTTTACATTCTATATATTCTACCTCTGCCGGAAGCCTGGTCTGATCCAGTAGTTTTAACTTTCCATTTTCCCAAAACAGGGTTTCCAATTTCGTCACCTGCTCCCTGAACCTTCTTCTCCAAATAACGCTTTTACAAATTCCTCGCTATTAAATACCCTGAGATCCCCTATTTGTTCACCGATACCTATAAACTTCACCGGCACATTAAGCTCTCCCCTGACGGCTATTACTATGCCGCCCTTGGCCGTACCGTCCAATTTAGAAAGGACCAGTCCGGTCACATTTACCGCTTCTCCAAAAAGCCTGGCTTGAGAAACCGCATTTTGGCCTGTGGTGGCGTCCAAAATCAGCAAAACTTCATGAGGAGCACCCTGCACCTCTTTTTCTACCACTCTTTGAATCTTTGATACTTCAGCCATCAAATTTTTTTTAGTTTGGAGGCGCCCTGCCGTATCTATAATCACTACATCGATCATTCTCGATTTTGCAGCCCTAACCGCATCAAAAGCAACAGCAGCGGCATCCGCACCTTCTTGGTGTTTAATTATTTGTGCTCCAGCACGGCGGGACCATTCTTCTAGCTGCTCTATCGCTGCTGCACGGAATGTATCCCCAGCAGCCAGCAGAACTGTTTTGCCCTTTTGTTTTAAAAAGTAGGCTAATTTACCGATAGTGGTCGTTTTACCAACGCCGTTAACTCCAACAACAAGAAAAACCCGGGGCGGGACCCCTTCCAGGTTTAGGGCGGAGGTTCCCTCACCAAGGATTTCTTGAATATTTTTTTTAATTATGTCTAAAACTTTTGCCGGTTCTTTAACACGTTTCTTTAAAACCTCTTCCCTTACATTTTCTAGAAGTTCCGTCGTTGTTTTAACTCCGACATCGGCTGAAATAAGTATTTCTTCCAGTTCTTCATAGAATTCCTCGTCTATTTTGCCTGACCTGTTGATTAAATCTCCCATCTTTCCCAGGAGGCCCTTCCGGGTCTTAGCCAGACCTTCCACTAGACGGGGAACTAAACTAACCATGATAATCCTCCCTTTTGAGTATGTAGCCCTACAATTTTACCACATGGGTTACCCGGTCTCAATTATTGTGTTCTTATGTACTTAAAAGAAGCACAAAAGCACCCAATGCCCAAGTATAATATACAAAAAACATGAGACGGCCACCCTTTAAAAACTTTAAAAACAGAGAAATTGCCAAGTAACTTGAAATAACTGCTGCCAGAGCCCCCGCTATCAAAGCTGCAGGGTCAGCAGCCTGCACTGCATTACCCGAGTTTAACACCTGGGGAAGCTCCATTACGGTAGCGCCAGCTATGGCAGGGATGGAAATTAAAAAAGAAAAACGTGCGGCAGCCTCACGTGTTACCCCTGAAATCATACCGGCACTGATGGTCGTCCCCGAGCGTGATAAACCGGGTAGTACGGCTAGGGCCTGGCCGAGCCCCATCCATAAGGCGTTCAACCAGGTAACTTCCGACCTGCCCCTTTTTTTCATAAGTTTTTCCGCCGTGAGCAGCAAAGTGCCCGTCAAAAAGAGCATAATAGCAGGAACGTAAATAGAAGAAAAAGCCCGGTTAATTAAATCGTGCAGGGTAATACCCACTACCACTACGGGGATAGTCGCCATAATTACTTTCAACAACAGCCTGCGCCCCCGGGAGCCTTCTTTGTCTTTTTTCCCAAGCAATCCGATAAAAATCTGTTGTATTTCTTCTCTCAAAGCTATAATGACGGCCACCAAACTTCCGAAATGTACTACGACTTCAAAAGTAATGGCATTATCCGTAACGCCCAGCCAGTGCTGTATTATAACCAAGTGTCCTGAACTGCTGATTGGTAAAAATTCCGATACACCCTGAACTATACCTAAAACAATCGCTTGCCAAACTGTCATGGAAGCATTCTCCGTCCTAAAGCAAAATTTATTTTCACTGAGCCCTTATATCATGGTCCTGTCAACAAACTTCGGGGATGTCTCTGATATCCATGGAAATTATTTTGGAAATACCGGGTTCTTCCATTGTAATTCCGTACAGTACATCCGCTACTTCCATCGTCCGCTGGCGGTGGGTTACTACAATAAATTGTGTTTTACTGGACACTCTCCGGAGATATTTTGCAAAACGCTCGACGTTTGCTTCGTCCAGGGATGCATCTACTTCATCCAGAATACAAAAATGGCTTGATCCAGTATTGATTATAGAAAACAGCAGAGCAATTACGGTAAGGGTTTTCTCTCCTCCGGAAAGAAGGGATAAATTTTGCAGCTTCTTCCCTGGGGGACGAACAACGAGCTCCACCCCGCTTTCCAGTAGATTTCCCGGTTCCGTTAACCTGAGATCTGCCTCTCCGCCTCCGAACAAATTGCGGAAAACCTCATTAAAAGAATTCCGAATGACGTTTAAAGATTTTGAAAATCGCTCTGCTAAAACCGTATCAATTTCCTGAATAACTTTAACTAAAGAATCTCTGGCCCGAAAAATATCCTCTCTCTGGTCCATTAAGAAATCAAAGCGTCTCTTAAGCCTCTCGTATTCTGTTATTGCACCCAAGTTGACGGAACCCAAGCCATCCATCTCTTTTTTTAGGACAACCATGCGCTCCTTAATTTTCCCAGCAGGTTGTTCAATAACCTGTTTTGTTAAAGCCTCTTCTCGGCTAATTCCGTAAAGCTCTGATAAATTTTGTACAAGTAGGTCCGACTTTAACTTCAATTTTGTTTCGGAAAGTTCCAGCTGACGGATTCTTTCGCCTATCCTTTTAGTTTCCTCATCTGCCGTATTGCAAAATATTTCTTCCTTTTCACAGCATTTAGACAAGCAGCCTATTTCATCTTTAATTTTTTTTGTAATCTCTTTTATATATTTCCTCTCACGATCAGCATCAAGTTTTTTAGTCTTCAAATTATTTATATCTTTTTCCAGTAAATAAATTTTGTTTTTCAACTCTTCTTTTTCTCTTTCTATATTTCTCAGGTTAAAAGATTGTTCTTTTATTTCAGCCTTTAACTTTCGTATCGTTTCTTCTAGAAACTTTTTTTCTTGCAGATAAGAAGCATGCTGCAATTTCGCTTCCGAAAACTGTACACCGATTTTTTCCAGAAGTGCCTCAAGCTTCCCAACCTGTTTTTCCAGTTTCTCAGCTTCATCATGTATCTGAACTTTTTCCTGCTGTTTTTCTGAAAGTAAATGCATCTTTTCTTTAATTTTAAGATTCCCTGCGTCAATTTCTTCTTCTATTTCTTTAAGCTGAAAAGATAAGCCCTGATAAGCTTCGTCCAGTTTGACTTTTTCTTCCCAACCGGAGGAAGCGGCTTCTTTTTCACCTTCCAGTTTAATTTCCAGAGCTTTAAGTTCCTTTTCACAAGAAGTATATCTTTCTCTCAAATCAGCTGTTCTACGTTGCACTTCATCCTTCAATTTTTTATATTCGCTAACCAAACGCTGTTGCTCTTTAACCCTGGTTTCCAACTGCTTTATCTTTTGCGAGCGTCCTAAAATGCCGATACTGTTATCTTTCCGGCCGACTGAACCTCCAGTAAGAAGCCCCCCGGGGTTAACTACTTCACCTTCCAATGTTACTATTTTTAAGTTATACCCGGTTTTGCGTCCGCACTCGAGAGCATTTTCCAGGGTCTTAAAAACAACTACATTCCCCAAAAGATATTGCGCTACAGGAAGGTACGCCCTTTTTGCAGTTACGAGGTCAGAAGCGCGGCCTATAAAACCGGGAAAATTAAAGACCTCGGCTTCTTCTACCCTCAGTTCTCTGGGTTTCAATAATTCAAGAGGTAGGAACGTAGCTCTTCCCCTTCCTCGGGACTTCAACAGATTAATTGCCTTTCGGGCTTCCTCCACCGTGTTCGTTACAATGTATCCTTGAGCCTTCCCCAAGGCAACTTCTATTGCCTTTTCATAGTTTTCGTGAACAAGAATTATTTCCGCCACGACCTCAAATACTCCAGAGCACTCCGGGTTCCCCTTATCTTTTTCTTGCAGAACAATTCTGGCTCCCTCGCCCAGTCCTTCATAGTTTGCGGCCATTTGTTTCATTATGTTTAGCCTGGAAGATAGGAAGTTAACCCTCATTTTTTTTCTTTCCCATGCTTCATTTTGTAATTTTAACCTATCTTCCTCTTCCGAGATTCTATTCAAAAGCGATTCTTTTTTAGAATGATATTTCTTAATTAGTTTAGTTAAGCCCCTGATATTATTTTCCTGCCCGGATATTAAATCCTCCGCTCTTTGAAGTCTTTGTTGAGTATTTATCAGATCCTGGCAAATTTTTTCTCTTTTAGACAGCAGCTTTTGCACCATTCTCTCTTCTTCTGTAAGGCTGTTATTAATAATATTAATGTCGTTTTCTATATTTAACAGTCTTTGATGAGCTTTCTTAAACTTAAGCTTGACAGCTTCACAGTTCTCCCTTGTTTTTAAATCTTTAGCCTGCAAATCTTTCAGAGCAGCTGTTAGCCGTTCAAGACCGCCAAATAAATCTTCCAGGTTTTTTTCCTGAGCAGTCAAATTTTCCCTGACAAATCTTATCTTTTGTTTTTTGTCGTAATATTCTTTATTTAAAGTATTCTGCCGTTCTTCATATATATTTTTCTTTTCAAAGCTGACAGCAATTGCAGAATTTATTTTTTCTATACGTTTTTCCACGTTTTCATAATCTTCCTGCCTTTCGGCAATTTGCTTATTTTTCTGCTGTATATTAGAGCGGAGTTTTTTTAACCTCTTTCTGGAAAATAATTGTTCCTGCCCAGCATCATAAACATTATCAGCCAGAGCACTTTTCTCCCCAAGAATTTTATTAAGACTTCCAAAAATTCTTCTTAGTTTAATTATCTTGAGGTTTAAGTCCAGTTCTTTCCATTCTGCGTTATATTTCCGGTATAAACCCGCAGTACCGGCTTCCTTTTCAAGAACTAAAAGCTGACCTTTCAGTTCTGCTATTAGGTCATTTATGCGCTGTAAGTGCCGCTCAGTTTCCTCGAGTTTTTTTAGTGCTTCCGTTTTACGGTTTCGAAATTTTATTAGACCTGATGATTCCTCCAAGAAGGCCCTCTTTTCTTCAGGCTTAGAATTTAATATTTCTTCTAACTTACCCTGGCGTATAACGTTAATTGAGTTACAACCCGCACCCGTACCTGCAAACAATTCTTGTATATCCTTTAGCCTGTTAGGCACTTTATTAATCAGGTATTCACTCTCGCCCGAGCGGAACAAACGCCTGGTCACGGCTACCTCCTGAAATTCAAGGGGAAGTACGTTATCGCTGTTATCTATTAACAGTGAAACTTCCGCACGCCCTACAGGCTGGTAATTTTTACTTCCTCCAAAAATTAGTTCCTCCATTTTTTTTCCTCTTAGAGCTTTGGAGCTTATTTCCCCCAGGCACCACATGACAGCATCCACAATATTGCTTTTTCCGACCCCGTTCGGGCCGATAACAGCATTAATTCCTGGTTCTAATTCAATTTTTGAACGTTTTAAAAAAGACTTAAAGCCCTGCATTTCCAACTGTTTTAAAAACAATGCTACCTCTCCCTGATCTTTAGCTTTACGCTAAAAAACTGCCCAATTTAGAGCAGTTTGCTAGTAGAAAAATACCTTCAGCGAGGTTCTACAACAAAACGGACGGCAGTCCTTTCTTCTCCATTAATATCAATTTCCGTAAAAGCAGGAAACATAATGAGGTTTGTCCCGTTGGGAGCTACATAACCACGTGCTATTGCAATGGCTTTTACAGCCTGATTAACAGCCCCTGCACCTACCGCCTGAATTTCTACCCTACCGTTCTGTCTGAATACCGCTGATAGAGCCCCTGCCACAGCTTTTGGATTGGATTTAGCTGAAACTTTTAATATTTCCATATATTTGCCTCCTTTTTATTAGGCACATTGTCCTTAAAGGATCTCTCACTTAATGGAAGGGAAGGGAGTTCTCTCCTTCGGAAAACCCCTGCCCGTTTTCCAGTTTTTCGAGTGCTTTTTTTGCAGCCATCTGTTCCGCTTCTTTTTTATTTTTACCCTGTCCTTTGGCGAGCAACCTGTTTTTGAAAGTTACCCCAACAGTAAACCATTTAGCATGATCAGGGCCCTTTTGGTCAAGAAGTACGTAAACCACATTTTCATCAAACCTTCTCTGGATAAATTCCTGTAGCCTAGTTTTAAAATCCCTGTATTTTCCCGGTGATAATTCTTTAATATCATCTTGTAATTGTTGTAAAATAAATCTCCTGGCTGTTTCCAAACCTGCCTCAAGATAAACCGCCCCTACTAAAGCTTCAAAAGCATCGGCAAGAATAGAAGCCCTCTTACGTCCCCCGCTTTGAAGTTCACCTTTCCCTAGAAGGAGATACCTGCCCAGATTCATTTTATGAGCTGCGCGGGCCAGTGCCTCCTCGCATACTACTGCTGAGCGCATTTTGGTAAGGTCTCCTTCAGGGAGATTGTCATACTGTTTATAAAGGTATTCTCCTATGACCAAATCAACAACCGCATCTCCAAGAAATTCCAATCTCTGGTTATGTTCCAAATGCTCGAGACGGTGCTCGAATGCGTAAGTAGGGTGAATTAAAGCAATATTAAAAAGCCTGATATCTTTAACATTTATGTTCCACCGCTTTAGAAGCTGTAAAAGTTCCTTTTCGCGCTTTTCTTCCAAGCCAGTGCACCCTCTTTAGTTTTACCCTCGATAACGTTGAATGATTACAGTGGCATTATGTCCGCCAAAACCCAGCGAATTAGAAAGGGCTGCATTAACCTTGGCTTTTCTGGAAATGTTAGGAACATAGTCAAGATCGCATTCCGGGTCGGGGTTTTCAAAATTGACAGTTGGTGGAATAATTCCGTTACGAATCGTAAGTGCACAAGCAATAAGTTCAACTGCCCCTGCAGCACCCAATAAATGTCCAGTCATAGATTTGGTAGAACTAACCGGTAAAGCATAAGCATATTCTCCGAAGACCTGTTTGATAGCCTTGGTTTCATACCTGTCGTTAAGTTCCGTAGAGGTTCCGTGAGCGTTAATATAAGAAATGTCACCCGGAAATAACCCCGCATCCTTTAACGCTAGCTGCATAGCTCTGGCGGCACCTACTCCTTCCGGAGCAGGAGCCGTGATATGGTATGCATCCGCAGTGGACCCGTACCCCTTGAATTCAGCATAAATTTTAGCTCCCCGTTTTCGGGCATGTTCTTCGGTTTCTAAAATAAGAACTCCCGCGCCCTCGCTCAGAACAAACCCGTCCCTATCGCGGTCAAACGGCCTGCTGGCTCTAGCAGGTTCATCGTTTCTTGTGGACATGGCCTTCATGGCAGTAAACCCGGCAAATGTAAGGGGTGTTATACTGGCCTCGGTCCCCCCAGTAATAATCACATCTGCATCACCACGCTGCAGGTGCCGAAAAGCAGTCCCAGCAGCGTTAGTCCCAGAAGCACAAGCATTAACAATCGTATAATTTAACCCTCTCGCCCCCGTAGAAATCGAGATCTGTCCTGCAGCCATATTGGCTATCATCATAGGGACAAAAAAGGGGCTAACCCGGTTGGGACCTTTTTCAAACAGCACCCTGGTTTGGTTTTCAAAAGTAGCCATACCTCCTATTCCCGTTCCGAATATGACGCCTACCCGGCTCAAATCCCCTTCTTTTTTTAAGTCCAGCTTGGCGTCCTCCAGGGCCATTCGGGTCCCTGCTACTGCAAATTGGACAAAGCGATCGGTTCTCTTAACTTCTTTTTTTTCAAAAAAATCTTCGGGGTTAAAATCCTTTACTTCACCGGCAATGCGCGTATCGTATTCCCGCGCCTCAAAGGCGGTAACCGGCCCAATGCCAGAACGACCTTCTATCAATCCCTGCCAGAATTTGCTTAAACCGGTACCGACCGGAGAAATAACTCCTAGGCCTGTAACTACTACTCTTTTTTCCAAAACGATAGACCCCCTGTAATCCATACGACAAGAGGATATAATTCTATAAGGAGAATTTTATAAGTATTTACAGTTTTAAATCATAATACACAGACAAAATATCACACGAATTTAAACTAATGTCACAAACCGCTTACTGTTCTCCGGTCTTAGAATTTATATACTCCACGGCCGCCTTGACCGTAGTAAGCTTTTCCGCATCTTCATCGGGAATCTCCAAGTCAAATTCTTCTTCCATTGCCATAATAAGCTCAACAATATCTAGGGAATCTGCGTTTAAATCCTCAAAAGAAGTCTCGAGGGTAACTTCTTCTTCCTCCACCCCCAGTTGCTCCACAACAATATCTCTTATTCTATCAAATACCGCCATAAATTTCACCCCCTCTCCTGTAGTAACTATATAGCCAAACCTCCATCAACACAAATTGTCTGTCCGGTAATATAGCTTGCGCCAGGTGAGGTCAGAAATAAAATAACCTCAGCTACTTCCCGGGGACTTCCTTCACGTTTTAAAGGCACGTTTTTCAAAATATTTTTTTTCTGAGTTTCATCCAGCCCTGCAGTCATATCCGTTTTAATAAAACCAGGTGCTACTGCGTTTACCAAAATACCTCTTGAGGCTACTTCTTTAGCAACTGCTTTTGTAAAGCCTATTATTCCTGCTTTTGCAGCAGCATAGCTTGACTGTCCTGGGTTCCCCACGATACCAGCGACTGAAGTTATGTTAATGATGCGCCCCCAGTCCTGTTTTAGCATCTGGCGTAAAGCCAACTTTGTGCAGTTATAAGCCCCATCAAGATTAGTCCTTATTACCATATCCCAATCATCTTTATTCAGGCGCAGCAGTATATTGTCCCTGGTAATTCCGGCATTGTTTACCAAAATATCGATCTTCCCGAATTCCTTTTTAATTTCCGAAATCATTGATTTAACTTCTTCGTGATTAGATACGTCAGCCCTAACACTTATAGCTTCTCCACCCTCATCCTTAATTTGATGCACTACTTTTTTTGCCGCTTCTTCGTTGTTAACATAGTTAACAGCTACTTTGGCCCCGGCTCTGGCAAGAGTAATAGCGACCTCTCTTCCTATTCCTCGAGAAGCACCGGTTACTAAAGCCGCTCGACCATCTAGAAACATTTTAGCCAGCCTCCTTCAACGATGCAAGAGTCTTTTCTAGAGACTCCATCTCTCCGACGTGGTAAACCTTTTTTTCACGGTTAATTTTTCGCATGAGGCCGGTTAATATTCTACCCGATCCCACTTCGATAAAAACCCCCACGCCTTTTAAAATCAGCTTTCGCATAGATTCCTCCCACCGCACCGGGCTGCTTACCTGGCCTATCAAAGCTTTTCTTATTTCTTCTGGTGTTTCCAGAAACTCTGCATTCACGTTAAATACCAGCGGCAGTCGAGGTGGTTTGATCTCTATTTTCTCCAAATCGCGGGCCAGCTTTTTGCCTGCTTCACTCATAAATGAGGAATGAAAAGGCCCGCTGACTTTCAAAGGGACACACTTCCGGGCTCCATATTGGGAAGCAACTTCCATGGCCTTTTTCACCGCTTCAGTAGCACCCGAGATCACTATTTCGCCGGGGCAGTTGGTATTTGCCATTTCAACGTTTCCTTCCGTTTTTGAAACTTCCTGACAAATTTGCTCTACTTCTTCCTGTTTTAGCCCTAAAATAGCAGCCATGGTACCCTTCCCCGGCGGGACAGCTTCCTGCATATAGCGCCCGCGTTTATGAACCAGCTTTACCGCATCCTCAAATTCAAGTGCTCCGCTTGCAACAAGAGCACTGTATTCACCAAGGCTATGCCCCGCAACATAATCAGGGTAAAGACCTTTCTGCTTCAATATTTCGTAGCAGGCGATGCTTACCGTTAAAACCGCGGGCTGGGTCAAAGAAGTATCTAACAACTTCTCCTCCGGTCCATAAAAGCAATATTTACTAAGGGGAAAACCTAAAATTTCATCGCTTCTCATAAAAGTATCCCTGGCAATTTTAAAATTTTTAGCTATATCCCTTCCCATTCCCACGTACTGGGAACCTTGACCAGGAAAAAGATAAGCCATGACATTTTCTGAAAGCAAGTAAATTCCCCCGTTTATATTTATGTATTACCTTTTTTTAGGTATGAAGCAATTCTATTAAATTCTTCTTCGGCCTGCTTTACTATGTCAGAAATAATATCCGCAGCTCTTTTTTCTTCTTTAATAAGGCCTGCAATTTGACCAGACATTACCGAACCGTAACTTATATCTCCATCTATCATCGCCGCGCGGAGCTTACCTACACCCAGTGCTTCCAGTTCTTCCACCGGGGCCGCCTTCTTTTCAAGCTCATTAAATTTACGTGCCAGTTTATTATTTAGTACCCGAACAGGGTGCCCAGTAGTCCTGCCCGTTACTACTGTATCCCTGTCACCGGCTTTTATTATGGCCTCCTTGACCCGGGGGTGGATGGTGCACTCAGTAGCACATAAAAACCTAGTTCCCATTTGTATCCCTTCGGCTCCCAGTGAAAGGGCTGCCAGCAGCCCCCTGCCGTCAGCTATCCCTCCTGCAGCGACAACCGGAATTTCCACCGCATCCGCAACCTGAGGAACCAATACCATTGTCGTTAATTCGCCAATATGTCCTCCGGATTCCGTTCCTTCTGCTATAACTGCATCAACGCCGGATTTTTCCAAACGCTTGGCCAGCGCTACCGAAGCAATAACGGGTATAATTTTAATGTTTCTTTCTTTTAATCCGGAAATATATTTTCCCGGGTTTCCGGCACCTGTAGTTACAAGGGGAACTCTTTCGTCCATAACTAATTTCATATTATCTTCTGCATATGGAGATTGAAGCATGATATTAACTCCGAACGGTTTCGAAGTTCTTTCCTGTACCTTCCTTATTTCTCCCAACAGCCAGTCAGGCGGAGCCTGACCCGACCCGATAATCCCTATCCCTCCCGCCTGAGAAACGGCTGCTGCCAGTTCCCCAAATGAAGCCCACGCCATACCTCCCTGAAAAATCGGGTATTCGACTTTTAATAGTTCACATAACCTGGTATTAAGCAAAAGTTCTTCCCCCTTACCACCATTTTAAAACACTTGCGCCCCACGTTAGGCCAGCGCCAAAGACAACAGTCAGCAGTATATCCCCACGCTTTATTTTTTTTTCAGCAAGGGCCTCATTCAGGGCCAGTGGTATAGATGCGCTAGATATATTCCCGTACCTGTCCAGGTTAATATATGCCCTTTCTTTTGGAATTTCAAGCCTTTTTAAAACCGCGTCTATTATACGTATATTTGCTTGATGGGGTATTACAAAATCAACATCCTCTGTTGTCATTCCGCACATTTTTAAAGCTTCCAGGCAGGCTTTTGGCATTTCCCTCACGGCAAATTTAAACACTTCCCTGCCCTGCATGTGGACCGTGTGTAGTTTATTTTTTACCGTGTCTTCGCTGGGCGGCATTAGAGAGCCGCCGGCAGGCATTTTTAACCAGTCACCGCCGCTGCCATCCGATCCTAAATAAAAAGAACGCACACCATACCCTTCAGGGACTGGACCCATTACAGCAGCTCCGGCACCGTCCCCAAAAAGAACATAGGTCGTGCGATCCTCCTCATTGAGAAGCCTGCTCAGTATTTCCGCTCCTATTACAAGAACATAACGGTAAGCTCCAGAAGATATAAACTGGGAAGCAATGGTCATCCCGTACAAGAACCCCGAACAACCTGCTTCCAGGTCAAATGCTGCCGCTTTCTTGGCTCCCAGTCGGTCCTGCACGAGGCAGGCAGTGGCAGGAAATACCATGTCTGGCGTCACGGTAGCAACCATTATTAAGTCTAACTCTTCGGGCAATATTCCAGCCTCTAGAAGAGCCTTTTCGGCGGCAGAAACACACATATCGGAAGTAGTGATAGGAAAATCTGAATAACGCCGCATCCTGATTCCCGTACGAGTCCGAATCCACTCATCACTCGTATCTACGATTTTTTCAAGCTCACTGTTAGGTACTACTCTCTCCGGGACAAAACTGCCGGTTCCCAGTATGCCTGCCGGACGCACAAATTCACTTCCTTTCTAAAATATCATGCCACAAATTCTTTTATGCGCAGTACAAAATTTTTTTCTACGCAGTATACAGCTAATTTTACGGCATTTTTAATTGCCCGTGCGTCGGAACTCCCGTGTGAAATGATACTGACACCCTGCACTCCTAAAAGAGGAGCGCCACCGTATTCAGCATAATCCATAGTTCTTTTTATCTTTTTTAAAGCAGGCGCCACTAGTGCAGCGCCTAATTTGAGACGCCAGCTGCTTTTCGTTTCATTATCTAAAAGCTGGAATAAGGTACTAACCATTCCCTCGCCAAATTTTAATACTGCGTTCCCTACAAAGCCGTCACACACGATGACATCAATTTCCCCCTGAAATATATCCCTTGCCTCCACGTTACCTACAAAATTCAACTTTGATTCTTTGAGCAGCTCATAAGTTTCCAGGGTTACCTCATTTCCTTTGCAGGCTTCAGTACCGATATTGAGCAATCCTACCTTGGGGCAGGGAATCTCCATGATTTTTTGGGCGTAAAAGCTTCCCATTTTTGCGAATTGCAATAAATTATGGGGCTTGCAGTCAACATTAGCTCCTGCATCCAAAAGAAGCTTCCCGCTTTTAAACGTTGGGATTACAGCACCAATAGCCGGTCTTTGCACACCTGAAATTCGTCCCAATCCCAGCAAAGCAGCGGCCATTTGAGCGCCCGTATTTCCGGCAGAAACAAGCGCATCAGCTATCCCCTCTTTCACAAGACGCGTAGCAACAGAAATTGAAGAGTCTGTTTTTTTCCGCAGTGCACTCGCCGGTTGTTCTTCCATTTCTATCACTTCTTCGGCATGTACCACAGATACACCCCGGACGGGCGGGTAACGGCGCAGTTCATTCATGATAACATCCTCCCTGCCTACCAGTATAACCTCCGCTATACCGGAACGCGCCGCCTCTTTGGCTCCACGTATTATTTCACCTGGGGCACGGTCCCCTCCCATAGCATCAACTGCTATCCTCATGCATGCATAGCCTCCCTAGGCATACTCTCATCCTGAACAGAAACGACATACTGCCCTTTAAAGACCGTGTCCGCCTCTACCCTGGAGTAAACCGAAACCAAGAAATTTCTTCCCTTTTGCATTTTAACAACACCTTTGGCAATTACCTCTTCACCAACATACACGGGCCGTTTGAAGCGAACCCGCGCGCTTCCAGTTAATACTACTTCGGCGTCAATTATAGCAACTGCCAGGGAGTTAGCCTGTGCAAAAAGATAATGTCCCCTAGCGATTTTAGTCTTAGCTAAAACCATCTCCGGCTCTATTCTCATCAAAGAGATACCTCTAACTCCAAGTTCGAGATCAATAAGACTACCAACCACTTCACTTTCTGCCAGTGAGCGGACCTTTTCATAGGCCTGTGTAGCCACAGAATGCATTCTTTTTCTTAACTCCGGTATGCCCAGGGACAAACGGTCCAGCCTTATTGTCTGTACGCTAACTCCAAATTTTCGGGCAAGTTCCTGATCCGTTCTAAACGGATTTATTTTTAGTTCTTGCATGAGAGCTTCCTGTCGCTGAAGTTTGGTCAGGCCTTTACCAGCCATATAAATATTACCACCTTTAATTAAAACCTCCTCTTATTACCAGGGCGATCTATAGTATAATATAGGCAATTTTTCTGTGCAAGAAAAAAAGAATAAGTTTAAGAGGGAACCTCTTAACTTATTCCTATAAAAAATGCTACTTTACTTCTTTAACCAGTCGTTCCTTATAAAAGCCACACTCGGGGCACATCCGGTGAGGCATTTTCATTTCATGACACCTCGGGCAAACTACTAGACCGGGAGCAGGCATTTTCTTCCACATAGCCCGCCGTTTTTTCGTCCTGGACTTGGAATGCCGTTTTTTAGGTACTGCCATTTCTTCTCCCCCTTTCGACATAAAAACCGTTTAATGCCATTTTACGGCAGCTTTTTAATTTTAGTCACTGAACCCTGTTAATTACTGCCATTGTTTTTAAAAAAACTGCTCAGGACAGACAGCCGGGGATCTAATTCCGACTCCCGGCAATTACAGTTTTCTTTATTTAGGTCTACTCCACAGATGTTGCAAAACCCCATACAATTTTCGTCACAAAGTGCTTTCATCGGCATTCCGAGTAAAATAGTCTCTATTACGGTATCTGTTAAGTCAATAAACTTACCCCTATAAGGGCGAGCAGTTTCCAATATTACACCAGCGGTTTCTTCCTGGTCTTCCCGCCTCAGTAAAAAAAATTCTTCTTGGTAGGGCGCTTTAATTTTAAAGGAAAATTTTTCTAAACAGCGGCTACAGCTTAATTCCACTTTTGCATGTACTTTTCCCTGAAACAAAAGAGTCCTACCTATATTTTTTGCAGTAAGCTCAACTTCCACCGGTTTTAAAAGTTTTATTTCATCTCTTCCAAAATATATCTTTTCCTTTTGATAGTTAAGAACCAGATCCAACGACATACCTGGGTGCTTGCTTAAATCCCCTACAAATACCTTCATCTTTTTAAGCACCA
Organism: Firmicutes bacterium UBA1874; assembly: GCA_002352935.1. Classification (GTDB taxonomy): domain Bacteria; phylum Bacillota; class UBA1874; order UBA1874; family UBA1874; genus UBA1874. Next base: position 3,605 of record DDHO01000070.1, on the reverse strand, counting down.
CCTTACCTTATACAACCTTAAGTTTCCGAAATGTATATGGGTATTATACAAGAGAGCAACAATTTGTCAACTTATTTCATTCTCCTCCGGGGGTTTTTCTGCATATCGAAAATCATTTTTCTAATTCGCGGTATTTCCTGAGCAGCGGCTTTTCTGCCTAAGGGAATTAAACAAGAAGCCTCTTCAAAATTTGCAGGATTATAATGCGCCACCGGAGGCTTTATAATAACGTCCGCTTCTCCACTTTGGCCTTTGTTAGCTTCCCGCCCAAGCAGATCTATAGAGCGCAATAAAACGTCAAAAATATTATTTATCTTTATTTCTTTACCTCCTAGGCCACGGGCACGCAGATCTACACCGATGACAATGTCAGCTCCTTGATCACGCAGGACCTTTGCCGGCATACTGTTCAACACGGCACCATCTACCAGCAGCCTTCCGCGGTATCTCTTAGGGACGAACACTCCCGGAATAGCAATACTTGCACGGACGGCCTCGGCTACAGATCCTTCGCAAAGCACCACTTCTTCTCCTCTTTTCAGGTCAACGGCTATAACGTAAAAAGGCTTCTTCAAATGTGAAAAATGAGCATTCTTGGTTAATAAACGCACCAGGGCTTCAATCTTCCTACCCCTGAGAAGCCCCATACGAGGGACGTTAAAGTCTAATAATTGGTTGCGTTTTAACTGTTTTGACATTTTCTCTAGCATGTAAAGGTCAAGACCTCTAGCATAAAAAGCACCAAACACACTTCCTATGCTGCATCCTGCTATTAGGTCAACAGGAATTTTTTCTTCTTCCAGAACCTGCAATACTCCCAGGTGGGCATAACCCCTCGCCGCTCCCGAACCGAGAGCAAGTCCCACCTTGGGCCTCTCAAATGAAATCAATTTTGGTGCAACCTCACTTCCGATTATGCATATTGAAATAGTTGATACCGTATAATTTACAGATAATTACAGGCGGTGAAATTTTTGCTGGTTTGGATACGAGGTAAGCTAATATATTCTTATATCGGGAAAACAGTACTGGGAGTAAGTACTATCGTACTAATTTTCTTAATGCTTCAATTTTCCCAGGATTCTTTCGCCGCAGCTCTCAGGGGACTTTATGCATGGTGGGAAATAGTACTACCTTCCCTACTCCCATTTTTTGTAGCTTCAGAGCTATTAATGAGCTTGGGTATAGTACATTTTTTGGGAATACTTTTGGAGCCCGTAATGCGGCCGCTGTTTAACATACCCGGTTCTGGCGCTTTTATTATATCTCTAAGTTTTATTTCCGGGGCACCGATAGGAGCCAGCTTTACGGCCAAATTACGAAAAAATAGGCTTTGCACACGTCTAGAAGCAGAAAAATTAATTGCCTTTACCAACAATACAAGCCCACTTTTTATGTTCGTTGCAGTAGCTGTTGGTATGTTTGGCATCCCGGCACTCGGTGCCATCATCGCTTCCGCTCATTACCTGGCCAATCTCTTGCTAGGTCTCTGCCTGCGTTTCTACGGGACTAAAGAAAGAAAAATTAAATTTAAAAAATCGGGTAATATTTTTTCCGAAGCCTGGAAAATAATGCTGGACATACAAAAGAAAGATCAGCGTCCTTTAGGAAAGCTATTGTCTGAAGCCCTAAAAAACTCCATCGCTAAACTGTCTTTAATCGGCGGTTATATAATTCTTTTTTCCGTAATCATTACACTGGTAGAAAAAACCGGACTTTTTACTCCTTTAAACAATTTATTGCAGTTTACCTTGAGCCTGTTTGGAATCGAAGCACTATCAGTCCACGCCCTGACAGCTGGGTTGGTGGAAGCAACAATAGGCTGCAAAATGGCAGCCGAGACAGATGCTTCCCTTTTTGAAAGGGTATGTATTGTCGGTGCTATATTGGGTTGGTCAGGGCTTTCCATCCACGCCCAGGTAGCCAGCATGATAAGCGAAACTGATATCCGCATGCGGATTTATATTATTGCCCGTATTTGCCAGGCTATACTTGCTGCTCTGTTCTCCGCACTTTTTCTCAAGCTTTTTTTTTCGGCAGCGGCTATGAGCACGGTTTCTACAACAGCTTCTTTTTTACGCTGGTACGAACTGCTCTGTTATAAAATTCCTTTAATAGTGCTCGTATTTGCTTTACTGCTCACGGGATTAATTTTCCTCTTCAGCCCTGCTAAAAATTACCACAAATCCTGGAAATAAATTAAACTGCATCTCTATGATTTCTGTGCTGGTCTAGCTCTTCCCGGTCATTGCGGATATTTTCTATTGCTTTCTTTAAATTCTCTTCTGCTTTTTTCAAAATTTCATCGGCGTAATTCAAGGCACCCGATCGTATTTCTTGTGCCTTTTTCTCTGCTTGCCCGATTATTTCCTGAGATATTGATTCTGCTTGCTTGGTAACCGCGTCCTCCTCCGCCATTCTTTCAATTTCCCGCTGGGCTTCTTCAATCTTTCTTTGCGCTTCAAGTCGGGCCTCTTCCAGCAGCCGCTCTTTCTCCTTATTAACCCATTTAGCCTGGCGTATTTCTTCTGGTAATGCTGCGCGAATACGATCCATTAAATCAAGCAGTTTATCAATATTTACAATGCCTTTGCCCGTCATAGGTATACGGGAACAATTTTCAATCTCATGTTCCATTTCTTCCATAATTTCCAAGATACTCATTACTGTTCCTCCCTTCTGAGGTTCTCAAAAGCTTACAAGGCATGCTTATAAAACATCAGAAATGTGCTGCCGTATTTTTTTTTATTTATTATCCTAAACTCCGTATCCCCGTGTCTTTCAATTTCCTCTTCCTTTCCTCTTTCAACTATAATAAACCCTCCCCGGCACAGGAGATTATATTTTTCTATACCTTTAAGCACCTGAAAAACTAAATTAGACGCATAAGGTGGGTCCATAAATATGAAATTATAAACCTTTTTATGGCTGTGCAAAAATTTTAAAGCTCGAAAAACATCACTGCAAAGAACCTTCACATCTTCCCTATTTTCGATAATGCTCAGATTTTGTTTTAAAATTTTTACCGCAATTCTATCTTTTTCAACAAATGTTACAGAAGCTGCTCCTCTACTGAAGGCTTCCAGCCCAACGGACCCAGTACCTGCAAAAAGGTCAAGAAAATTAGCTCCTCGTATTTCGCTCCCGACTATGCTAAAAAGGGCTTCCTTAACACGATCGCTTGTGGGCCTTACAAAAAGCCCTCTGGGAGTTTTTAGTTTTCTTCCTTTAAACTTTCCGGCAACGACTCGCAATTTTCACACCTCTGCAGCATAAATTATAACACATCTAATTATGAAATCTCCTCCCCTCAATTTCTGATAAAGATAATTTTGATATTATTTCAAAATAACCTATTTTTTAAAAGCTCAAAAATTTTTATAGAGAAAAAGATCCTTCTACATTGTATAATTTATTTTTTAAGAAGTCATAATATAAATGTAAACCGAAGCATTGAAGAGCTTGACGGTAAAAATTTTGCCCTCCCCCAAAGTAAGCTCTTCTCCGGTTTCTCCTCTCCCAGCCACTTTCCGACAAAATTCGCGGATTGTGGCAGAATAAGACCGTAGAGTATTACTCTACGGTCAGCCTGTTGACAAAGTCAT
>DDHO01000004.1:7713-46616 GCA_002352935.1 Firmicutes bacterium UBA1874 | reverse complement strand
CAAGATTGAAAGTATATTAAGCTGGAGAAGTTTTTCGGAATAAAAGAAAACTTCTGTGTTAATTAAAAATGTTAATTTATATCCGGCATCTTTTGAATATAATCTGATTTCTGAAAGGAATGCAGCTCTCCAATTTCTTCAGATGTCTCAACGATTAACCTCACTTCAACTTCTTCCCCGTCTGCTTTTTCTTCCCACTGACGCCAGACCACAACAGCATCGGAAGGTATCAAATTTTCCATTTTTGCCAGCGCAATTTCCCTGGCAAGCTCCCTTGCCCGCTCCTTGCTCAGGCGATGTTTGATAATTTGAGTTTCTATATAAGTTACTTTTTCTGTCGCAAACCTCACAGGATAACTCAAAATTTTTTCTTTAAAGAGAATGGTTTTTTCCTTCTCAATCTTATAATTTTTAAAAGGAACCCTTCTGGGACCCATAACGTGTATTTTTTTATTTCCTATATATGCAATTATTTTTGATTGTTCCCGCCCCGTTTCCTTTTTAATATTTAAATTTCGGGAGCATCGTCCGTAGGCTTCGTACCACACGCGAGCTTTCACTATACCCCTTGCGCACACAAATCTGAGCGGCTGTTCTCCCTTAGTTCCTTCCCCTTCACCTTCCGCTGGTTTACGCCCCACAATTCCTGAAATTAATACATCTCCCTTTTTTACCGTGTCCCCTTCCTCAACAAGAGGTTCCCCTTCCATAACCATTATCTCTTCAACTATACCGTCTTTATCTGCCACCAGGTTGCCTGCTTCAATATTATTTTCCCGGGGAACTGCGTTTTTTTCGACAATTTTTATAATCACATGCGTACCCCTGACCTCGATCCCTACCCAGGCAAGTTCCGGAATTTGTTTTTCCAGGTTCTTTTCAATAATTTTTTGGTCAATGTTCCCCTTCCAGGCACCGGGCTTGATGCCTTGCTCCCGAGCAGCAGCTAATATTTCTTTTTTATCTAAACGTTTAAGCTCATCATAGCACCTGACTTCAACAGACCAAACCATAGAGGACAAACAATAGAGAGCAAAAATAAAAACCAAAGCTCCTATTAAAAAAGTTTTTCTTTTTTTAAACCTTAATAATTTGAAGAAAAGACCATATTTTCCGCATATCCGCACGCGACAGCCCGCCAAACGCGCTACATGGCGTAAAGAGCGAAAGGAAGAAGGAAAAGCTTTAAAAGTTGCAGTATTAGGAGATTGTTTACGTACGTCCCAGAGGTAAATGCCCCGGTTAAAAGCCATATTGAGAAATTTTTCTATACTTTTACCCTCTACTATTAATAGCAAATATCCTCTTAAGTGACTCCCGTATTGTCCAGGCATTTGTTCCTCCTCACCACAACAGTTCAATATCCTTAATAGTACCCCTGATGTTTATAAAATCCGGCAAAATATTACTAAGGATAAGGTTCTCTCCCCTTACTTCCAGTTCTCCGCCTGTAACGCCTACACGAATTTTTTCAGGACAGTATTCAATAATTCCCCGGTGATTTTCAATTTCCAAAATTAAGTTGCCAATAATAGTAATTTTGGGAAGGTTCATAACAACCTCGTGTGGAAGGTCAAAAATTTCAGTAAGAGAGCACCCCATTATCTTTTTGACCCGCTTTTTATTTAAGCCTTTTAACACTTTCCCTCCACCCTCTATTACAACAGTACATTAATATTAAAAAAGAACAAAAAAACCGGGGCACGGCTTTTCCTACTTCTGTATAAAACTTATGCAGGAAGCAAAGCTTTCAGTACGACCGGTTTAAGATACATCTCTTTCCATAACTTCATACTGTACTTTTAACTAATAAAAATTAAAAGCCCGGCTCTTGCCGGGCAGTTCTTTGCCAAAAATGAAACCCTTGTATATTTAGAACATTAGCCAAACCCGCGCATCTGGCGGCCGCCTAATAAATGAAAGTGCAGGTGTTTTATCTCCTGACCTCCTTCTTCCTTGCAATTGTTAATAATCCTAAACCCCCTGTTATCTATTTCAAATTTTTTAGCCAGCTGAACAGCAACTTGATGTATATGGCCAATTACTGCAGCGTCCTCTTCATCAATCATGGTTAAATCGGGTATATGTTTACGCGTAACCAGAAGAATATGCACCGGTGCTACAGGCTTGATATCATTAAAAGCCACCACTTTTTCGTCTTCATAAACAATATCCCCCGGAATTTCTTTCTCAATAATACGGCAGAAAATACAACCGCTCATCTGTTTCACCTCCAGTTAATCCGGAATGCCCCATACAAAGCCTGTTCCGGCTTCTTTAAGCCTCACGGGTACAATCTTTCCGCGAAGGTTTCGGGGTCCCGGAAATCGTATTTTCAAATAATTTTCTGCTCTTCCCTCCCACGAATTGCCGCCCGTCTTCCTTTCTGCTAATACCATAAGCCTTTTCCCTATAAATAAATCTACATGCCTTCTCCATAAACGTTCCCCCAGCGCGATCAGAGCAGCGCTGCGTTCTCTTTTTATTTTCTCATCGACCTGATCCCCAAAAGAAGCCGCCAGTGTCCCTTCCCGTGGGGAATATCTGAAAACGTGCAATTTTAAAAAAGCTACTTCAGACACAACTTGGCATGTTTTTTCGAATTGCTCCTGCGTTTCGCCCGGAAATCCTACAATCACATCGGTAGTAAACAATATTTCAGGCCTCATTAACTTTATTTCTTCTATCAATCTAATATATTCTCCTGCAGAATAACGTCTGTTCATACGCTTAAGGATTGTATCATCCCCACTTTGAAGAGGAATATGCAGGTGGGGACAAATAATTCCTTCCGAGGCAATAACTTCCTTTAGATCACGTGTAAATTCATGCGGTTCCAGGGAACTGAGGCGCAGGCGAGGCAAACCGGGGAGTTTTAGCACGCGTTTAAGCAGGCCGCTTAGATCCATTCCTGAAGGAAAATCCAATCCATAAGCCCCAATGTGAACTCCTGTTAAGACTATTTCCTTATACCCTGTATCACGTAGTTTTTCAATCTCTGCTAAGACCTTTTCTGGACGACGGCTGCGCGCAGGCCCCCTTGCCAGGGGTACAATACAGTAAGAGCAGCGCCCGTCGCATCCTTCCTGAATTTTCACAAAAGCACGTGCACGTTTTTCTTTTTCTACAGGAAGCTCGGTAAAATTTTCTTTTTTACAGCTGTATCTGCTCACTGCAACCTGCTGCTCGCCTTTCTGTTGTGCCTTCTCAACTATTTCAACCAGACGGTGTAAATCCTTTGTACCAACAACAGCGTCCACGCCGGGAATATCCTTTACTTCACTGGCAGCAACTTGTGAATAGCACCCTGTGACAGCTACAACCGCTTCCGGATGCTGTCGGGCTATTTTTCGGACGGCTTGGCGGGATTTCCTGTCCGCCAGGTGTGTAACCGTGCAGGTATGTATGACATAGATATCAGCATCCTCTTCAAAACTTACAATTGAATAGCCTGCCTGTCGGAATAAACTTTTTAGAGCTTCCGCCTCATATTGATTGACTTTGCATCCTAAAACATAAAAAGCTGCCTTTTTACTCTTCATCAGGTCCCCCCAAGTCGTCCCATTCATATAAAATTAAAGATACAGCAATAATACCTGCCGTTTCTGTACGTAATATACGTGGACCTAAAGAAACGGGAATGATTCCTTTACCTTTCATTAAATCTATTTCATAAGGAGTCCACCCCCCTTCAGGACCTATAAATACATTAACCCTTTCTATCTTTTCCAAAGTGCTTTTTTTAATTACTTTCTTTAAGCTGTTCCTCCCTTCTTCTTCCCAAAGTACCATGCTCAAAGAATTTTTGCAAGTAACGGCCATTTTTAGAGCCTCAGGCAACGTCATAATATTGGTTACTTCGGGAACAACCGCACGCCTAGATTGCTTAGCGGCCTCCCTGGCTATACGCTGCCATCTCTTACATCGAAGTTCCGCTTTTTCACTGCTAATCTGGACCACACTGCGTTCAGCTGCAAGAGGCACAATCTTGTATGCCCCCACTTCAGTCGCCTTTTGAATGACAAAATCAAGCTTGCCCGCCTTGGGAAGTCCCTGTAATAGCACGACTTCAAGGCGGGGCTCAGAATAAACGCAGCTTCTGCTTTCTATTTTTAACCTCACCTCATCTTTTCCTACTTGCGTTATCCGCGCTCTGTATAACCGGCCTTGCCCATCACCACACAATAAAAGAGAACCGTTTTCCATGCGGAGTACATTCAAAATATGCCTTGCTTCTCCCCCACGGATAAAAGCTTCTCCCCTGGAGAGTTCTTCCGGATCAGCAAAAAAATACCGCAAAAGGACCACTCCTGCAATTAATAAAATCAGATATTAACAAAAGTTCTTTGATAAAATAAAACCCGGAACTGGCTACGCGGCCGCTTCCCGGGTTCTAATAAAGAAATTACCCCATAAACGCGTTCTTCATTTTTTTGAAGAAACCTTTTTCTTCGTTAGAATTGAACTTCATATTTTCTTCTTTTAGGGTTTTACCCAATTCCCGCAGAATTTTTTCCTGCTTTTCGCTTAGATTAACAGGAGTAACTACCCGGATTTTCACATGATGGTCGCCCCGACCGTAACCTCTGAGGTGAGGAATGCCTTTACCCCGGAGACGGAAAAAAGTTTCTGACTGAGTCCCCGGAGGGATCTTTAATTTAACCTTGCCGTCCAGTGTTGGTACCTGAACTTCATCCCCCAGCGCTGCTTGAACTATAGAAATAGGCAGTTCGCTTATAACATCGTTACCCTTCCTTTTAAAAAGTGGATGCGGTTTAACGCGTATTACCACATAGAGGTCCCCCGGCGGGCCCCCGCGCATTCCAGGTTCACCTTCCCCGGCTACACGAAGCCTCGTCCCGTCATCCACTCCCGCGGGAATTTTAATGCTAATTTTACTAATATCCTGAACCATTCCGGTACCATGGCATTTCCCGCAGGGGGAAGTTATGACCTTACCCTCTCCCCCGCAGTTAGTGCATGTACGAACTGTTTGAAAGTGCCCTAAAGGTGTTGACTGTGTGGAACGAATTTTACCCGTTCCCCCGCAGACACTACAGGTAGAAGGCCGTGTTCCGGGCCTGGCTCCCGAGCCTCCGCATGTAGGACACGCCTCTTTGCGCGGAATTTTTATTTCAGTCTTCCAACCAAAAGCCGCCTTCTCAAAATCGATCTCTAGTTCCACCTGGATATCGTTACCCTGCTGCGGCCTGTAGTGGTCCCTACGGCCACTTTCACCAAAAAACATATCGAATATATCCCCAAAGTCGCCGAAGTCTCTCGTAAAGCTACCGGCTCCGCCGCCAAAACCACCAAAACCGCCAAAAGCTTCAGACCCGGCACCGGTGTGGCCGAACTGATCATACTGTGCACGCTTTTCCTTGTCGGAAAGCACTTCATAAGCTTCTTTTACTTCCTTAAAGCGGTTCTCGGCTTCTTTGTCCCCGGGGTTAACATCGGGGTGGTATTTGCGCGCCAGCTTGCGGTATGCTTTTTTTATTTCCTCTTGAGAAGCATTCCGTGAGACTCCAAGGACTTCATAATAATCCCTTTTGCTCAAAACTCTCACCTTCTTTAGTCCCTACGGCCTCTAAACACTGTTTCATTTCACAAACAGAGCCGCACTTATATAATAGCCTCTTTCATTAGACTGTTAGACTGTCTATACCGCCTTTCCTGGTTCATAGATCAGGATTTCTTTGTATCGTCATCCATCTCTTCATAATCAGCATCTACTACATCTTCATCTCCTGCAGTTTTACCGCTTGCTTGTGAACCTTCTGTACCTGCCGTACCTTGCTGAGCTGTTTTTTGATAAATTTTTGTAGAAAGACTGTATACCGCCTGCGATAATGTTTCTGTTTTATTCTTTATTTCTTCTATATTATCTCCATTTAGAGCTTCCTCTAATTCCTTCTTGGCAGCTTTCACTTTTTCCACATCTTCTTTGTCTGCTTTATCTTCTACGTCCTTTAAGGTTCTTTCTACCTGGTAGACTAAAGAGTCTGCCTTGTTGCGCGTTTCTATTTCTTCCTTGCGTTTTTTGTCTTCTTCGGAAAATCTTTCCGCTTCCTTAACCATTCTCTGAATTTCGCTTTCAGAAAGACCGCTGGAATCGGTAATCGTAATTTCTTGCTGCTTTCCGGTCCCTAAATCCTTGGCTGAAACATGGACAATACCGTTGGCATCAATATTAAATTTAACCTCTATTTGAGGTACTCCACGTGGTGCCGGTGGGATACCCGTAAGCTGAAAACGCCCCAGGGTTTTGTTATCCTTAGCCAACGGCCTCTCTCCTTGCAAAACATGAATATCCACTGCGGTCTGGTTATCGGCAGCTGTTGAGAAAATCTGGCTTTTAGAGGTAGGAATGGTTGTATTTCTTTCTATAAGCTTCGTAAACACTCCTCCGAGAGTTTCTATTCCAAGGGATAACGGTGTAACATCCAAAAGCAGGACATCCTTGACTTCCCCCGACAGAACACCGCCTTGAATTGCAGCTCCAAGGGCCACACACTCATCGGGGTTGATGCCTTTGTGCGGGTCCTTACCCGTGATTTTCTTAATAGTTTCTTGTACAAGCGGAATACGAGTTGAGCCTCCTACCAAAATAACTTTATCTATATCCTCCGGCTTTATGCCGGCATCTTCTATTGCCTGACGTGTGGGTCCCTCGGTTTTTTCTACGAGATCTCCTATAAGTTCTTCCAACTTGGCTCTCGTTAGGTTAATGTCCATGTGTTGAGGCCCATCGCTGGTCGCAGTAATAAAAGGCAGGTTTATGTTAGTAGTAGAAACACTAGAAAGTTCATGTTTTGCTTTTTCTGCTGCTTCTTTTAACCTCTGCATAGCCATTCGATCCTTACTGAGGTCTACTCCGTTACTTTTCTTAAACTCTTTAACCAGGTAATCCATTATGCGCTCGTCAAAATCGTCTCCTCCCAGCTTGTTGTTACCGCTGGTAGCCTTGACTTCAAATACACCATCTCCAAGTTCCAATATGGAGACGTCAAACGTACCGCCTCCCAGATCGTAAACAAGAATAGTCTGGTCTTCTCCTTTTTCTAGGCCGTAAGCCAGGGAAGCGGCCGTAGGCTCGTTTATAATCCGGAGAACCTCCAAGCCAGCAATTTTACCGGCATCTTTAGTAGCTTGCCTTTGGCTATCCGTAAAGTATGCCGGCACCGTAATTACAGCCTGTTTAATAGTTTCTCCCAAGTAATTTTCCGCATCTGATTTCAATTTTTGCAGGATCATAGCCGATATTTCCTGTGGCGTATATTCCCTGTCGTCAATCTTCACCTTATAGTCAGTACCCATATGACGCTTTATAGAAGTAATTGTCCTGTCCGGATTTGTTATAGCCTGCCTCCTGGCAATTTGTCCTACAAGTCTTTCACCTTCTTTGGAAAAAGCAACTACCGAAGGAGTGGTTCTATTACCTTCTGAATTAGGAATAACTACCGCTTCTCCGCCTTCCATTATAGCCATACAAGAGTTAGTAGTTCCCAAATCTATGCCTAGAACTTTGCTCATTTTATATCGACCTCCTTAAATCTTATGCTTCGAGCTTATTTAATTTAAAGGTTATTTTGCAACTTTGACCATCGCCGGCCTGATAACCTTTCCCTTCCAACAATATCCCTTTTGCAAAACCTCGATAACTGTCCCTTCTTCAAGTTCAGACTCTTCCTGCATAACTGCATGATGCTTTTCAGGATTAAACGTTTCACCTTCCGCAGGTATTTCTTCTAGACCTTCTTTATGCAGCAATTCTTTAAACTGGCGGTATATCATGTTAACCCCCGACAGCAGCCCGTCAACTTCACACTGTTCAGTCTCCAGGGCGCGCTCAAAATTATCCACTACTTTTAGAAGCTCTGCCATGAAATCCACCATAGAACTCCGCACTGCATCTTCCCGTTCTTTATAAGAACGCTTGCGGAAGTTATCAAAGTCAGCTTGCAGCCATAAATAACGCTGCCACAGCTCTTCCATTTCTTTTTCTTTTTCCTGCAACATTTCCCTCAGTTTTTCAGGCTCATTAAGTTCTTCTTTATGCCGGTCAGTTATTTCTTCCGGCTGACCGCCGGGTCCTCGTTCAATTTCTCGTTTCTCAACATCAACCCCACTGCCATTATTATCTGTAGAGCTTATTTTTTTATCGCTTTCGTAAGTAGTTCTCTCTTCCTCATCAACATAACTATTTTTATTATTGTTATTATTGTCAGATTTTTGATTTAAATTTTCTCCAACTGGAGAAAATTTCTTTCTTTCCCCTTCACTCATTTTTCATCACTTCTCCTTACTTAGTAAAAATTATCTACATACATTAAATATATTAAATCTGTAAATATATATATATCTTAGACATACTTTTTGCAGGTTTGTCCGAAAGGAAGATAGAACATCCTTATTTTTAATTTTTCCTGTTTTTCTCAAACACAATGATAATTGTATAATTTAAGCCTGCCCGGTGTCAAGAAGCGTGCCTTCTATAAAAATTTCATTCTTCTATATATTTCTTTATAAATCCCGATAACATTTTAGTCACATAATCTACGGCGGAAACCCCCCTGGAATAGTCCATCCTTATAGGTCCGATTATTCCCAGGGTGCCGACAACATTACCATTGACCTCATAGGTCGCCGTTATCAAACTGCATTCATTAATACCCTCGTATCTATTTTCCTGACCGATACTTACACTAAGCCCAGGGCGAGGCCTTTCCAAAAGGACCTGCTTGAGGATCTTTCCTTCTTGTAGTGCTTTTAGTATGCTTTTTACCTTATCGATATCCTTAAACTCCGGTTGATCCAGCATATTAATAGTACCGTCTATATATATTCTTTCTTCATATTCCTCAGAAAAAAGTGAATCTTTAACAAGCTCAACTATTTTGTCCCACATGTACCTTTGTAAAATTACTTCATCGTATATCTCATTTAAAGACATACGGCTTACTTCCTCTAAAGTTAGCCCTTGAAGGGTGCTGTTTAATACCTGTGAAACTTTTTCCAGGTCTTGATGAGTAATGTCTTCAGGTATATTCAATGTGCGGTGCTGGATAACCCGTGTGTTAGTTACCACCACCAAAAGTGCCTGGTTCGTAGCCAGTGGCAGGAGTTTCAAAAATTTGAAAGTACTCTTTTCCATTTTGGGTTCAACAACTACGGCAGTATAGCTGGTAAGTTCAGAAAGTACATTGGATGCCTTTTGTATAACATCTTTTAGTTCCTGCATTTTCCGGGCAAAACACGTGTTAATAAACTTTACTTCGTCTTCGGACAAATTTTTCCTCTGCATTAAACAGTCCACGTAATAACGGTAACCCTGCTCCGAAGGAATCCTTCCTGCCGATGTATAAGGCTGTTCGATCAGGCCCATTTCTTCAAGGTCTGCCATTTCGTTACGAATTGTTGCCGGGCTAACGTCTAAATTATACCTCTTAACAATCGTTCGGGAACCCACAGGCTCCGCATGAGCTATATAATCCTGGATAATTGCCGCAAGAACCTTCTTTTTCCTTTCATCTAACATAAGCGTCACCCGCTTTTGTTAGCACTCTTTAAGGTTGAGTGCTAACGATTTTATCTTAAAAATATCATTGTTCACATAATTTGTCAAGTATTGTACTTAAACAAACTCCATAAAAATGGAATTTGCTACAGGGAAAGCCTTGCATGACAGCCTGAGACAGTCTCCCCTTTTTTCCAGATAACCCCAACGCAAAAACTTGTTTATCTCTTGGCCGTACAGGTCTTCAATCCTGACACCAAACTTTCGGTAAAATTCAGTAATGTCCAGTCCCTCCATCATACGCAGCGACATAAAAATCGTTTCACTTATTTCCCTGGCCCTGTTCGGCATAACTTTTTCAAAAATTGGAAGTTCGTTGCGATCTAAACTGGAACAATAATCTACCAGGGAAGTTGTATTATGGAACCGGAAACCTTCAACATGAGACGAAGCTCCCGCCCCTATGCCCAAATAGTCGTCATTTTTCCAGTACACTTGGTTGTGGCGACATTTTTTATGAGGGAGAGAAAAATTCGAAATCTCGTATTGAACATAACCGCTGTCGCTTAAAATTCTTATAGCTTCCACATACATTTGGACAACCAACTCTTCAGAAGGTAAAACCAGCTCTTCCTTGTCCACCTGTTTTCCCCAAAGTACGCTGGGTCCCAAGTGAAGGCTGTAGGTCGACACATGGTCCGCTTCTAAACAAATAGCCTTCCTAATACTTTCCTTCCATTGTTTTATTGTCTGGCCCGGAAGACCGTAAATAAGATCAATATTAATATTACTCAGTCCAGCACGCCGAAATGTATAAACGGCTGTATGAATGTCCTTTACAGTATGTATTCTGCCCATGGATTTCAGAAGTGCGTCCTGAAAAGCCTGAGCCCCGAGAGAAATCCTGTTAAATCCCAATTTACATATTTTTTTGGCAAAATCAAAGTTAATTGTACCGGGATTGACTTCCAAAGTAATTTCTGGATCGCTAGAAATTCTGAAAAGACTCCGAAGCTCGTTCATTATTTCTCCTAAAAGTTCTGTCGACAAGCAGGTAGGTGTGCCACCGCCAAAATATATAGTTGAAAGCTCTTCGTCCGAAGTTTTCCGTATTTCAGACCACATCTGCAGTTCTCTTTTTAAACTAACTACATAATCTTCAGGTCTAACAGGGGAAGAATCGAGGCTGTAAGAAGTAAAATCGCAATAATTACATTTTTTTATACAATAAGGTATATGAATGTAAACAGCCTTCAAAACTAACCCCGTCCTTTCTTAATCTTTCTTAATCCTTCTTGCCGTCCATAGCCTGGTGGCAAGATCCAGAATGTAATCTCTCCCCTTGCTACCATTCTCCAGTTTATCCCACCATTTGGAGGGCACAGCTCTAACACCATGATAGGCACCTGCCACAGCCCCTGTCATAGCACCTATAGTATCCGCATCCCCTCCCAGCAGAACTGCAGATTCTACCGCCTTTCGGAAACTCTTCCACTGGCTCAAAAAACAATAAATGGCTGCCGGAACAGAACACAAAGCCTGGCTTGTATTCCCCAAAATTTTGGCCACTTTTTCGTGTCCGGGATCCTGGTCCAGCAAATAATCTATTTTTTGAAGAGCTGTTTTATACTCTGGTGCACCGGATCTTATAAAGGAAATAAGATCTAAAACAATTTCTTTTACATTCAAGTCATTTTTCGGGTCTTCTTTTAACACACGAGCTACCGTATAAGCTTGAAGGACCGCTCCCCAGCAGCCCAGGGGATGGGCATGTGTAATTTGTGCAGATTTCAGGGCAACTTTTTTTAGTTCCAAAGGACGGTCGTAATAAAAACATCCCACAGGAGCTATTCGCATGGCTGCCCCGTTGCCGAAAGAACCCCCTTTGAAAATTTTTTTACCTGCATCCATCCAGCTTTCTCCGTTACGGATAAGTCTTAATACCTGCTGCGTTCCCTTGCCGTAACCTCGATAAGAATGATAATTTTCAATAAATGAATTAGCCATATCTGAACCATCAAAACCGGTTATGCGGCATAGTGACTCGGCAGTTGCAATCATCATTTCCGTGTCATCAGAATATTCTGCAGCTCCTGAAATTTTCACGCAGTTTTTTCGAATGCTTTCGGGCGATAAACCCTCAAAAGCTCTTCCTAGCGTATCTCCAACAAGCGTCCCAACCAGAGCACCTTTAAATTTGTCCAGCAGTTCCAAGATATTTCCCCCCGGTTACCCCTTTTCAAATTTATAAATCTCACGGGCTACCGTTCGCCATCTACCTGGAGAACAGCCAAGAATGCTTCCTGGGGGATTTCTACCTTTCCTATCTGTTTCATACGTTTTTTACCCTCTTTTTGCTTTTCCAATAATTTGCGCTTGCGGGTAACATCTCCTCCGTAGCATTTGTCTAGCACATTCTTACGGAGAGGTTTTACAGTCTCCCTTGCAATAGCCCTATTGTTGACAACAGCCTGAATCGGAACTTCGAAAAGCTGGCGCGGTATAAGTTCTTTCAGCTTGCGAACAAGAGCCCTCCCATGGTAATATGCCTTTTCTTTGTGAAATATGCTGGAAAGAGCATCTACAGGTTCCCCGTTAATTAGGATGTCAAGCTTTACCAGATCAGCTTCGCGGTAGCCAATAATTTCATAATCGAAAGAAGCATATCCCCTGGTACGCGATTTAAGGAGGTCAAAAAAATCAAATATTATTTCGCTTAGAGGAAGATCATAAGTAAGAATAACTCTATTTTCCGAGAGGTATTCCATGTTAACAAAAATTCCCCTGCTCTCTTTATTAAGTTCCATAACCGGTCCCACATAATTACCTGGCACCATAAAAGTCGCTCGCACAAAAGGTTCGGCTATAGATACTATATCCTTTGTCGAAGGAACCTTCGAAGGATTGTCAATCCATAAAACTTCACCGTCGCTTCGACGAACCTTATAGCTTACACTGGGCGCTGTAACAACCAGCTCCAGCTGGTATTCTCTTTCCAGCCTTTCCTGAATTATTTCCATATGGAGCAGTCCTAAAAAACCGCAGCGAAATCCAAAACCCAGCGCGCTGGAACTCTCCGGCTCGTATGACAACGAAGCATCGTTAAGCTTAAGCCTTTCCAGCGCATCCCTTAAATCTTCATAGTCCCCGCTTTCTACGGGATAGAGCCCGCAGTAAACCATGGGAGTAACTTTTTTATACCCTGGAAGGGGTTTGGACGCTGGATTTCTGACAGAAGTGATGGTATCACCTACACGGGTATCTCCAACATTTTTGATACTGGCAGTTAAATACCCGACCTCCCCGGCAGTAAGTCGTTCTACAGTGCACATTTCTGGAGAAAACACCCCGACTTCATTAACTTCAAAAACTTTACCGGCAGCCATCATTTTAATCTGGTCCCCTTTTTTAAGAGCTCCGTGCACTATCCTTATATAAGGTACTGCTCCCCTGTAAGCATCAAAATGGGAGTCAAAAATTAGAGCTTGAAGCGGTTGGTCATCTTTACCGCCGGGTGGTGGAATTTTTTGTACAATTGCTTCCAAAATTTTGTCCGTGCCGGTACCCGTTTTAGCGGAGCATAGAATTATGTCCTCCTCGTCCAACCCGAAAACTTCTTTAATTTCCCTTCTAACTTTTTCCGGTTCTGCTCCGGGTAGATCTATTTTGTTAATCACAGCAATTATCTTCAAATTATGCTCTATGGCCAAATAAGCGTTGGCTAACGTTTGAGCCTCAATACCCTGCGAAGCATCAACAACCAAAACAGCACCTTCACATGCTGCCAGGCTCCGCGAAACTTCATAGCTAAAATCCACGTGACCCGGGGTATCGATAAGATTTAATATATATAATCTATTATCCCGCGCCCTGTAATTCAGGCGAACCGCCTGCAGTTTTATGGTAATTCCCCGCTCACGTTCGAGGTCCATCCTGTCGAGCACTTGGCTCTGCATATCCCTTTTAGGTATCGCTCCCGTTATTTCTAAAATGCGATCCGCCAGCGTGGACTTCCCGTGATCGATATGTGCTATGATAGAAAAGTTGCGGATATATTTTTGGTTTTCAATTTTGTCAACGAGGTCTACCATAATTGCCTCCTTGTACAACAGCTTGTACAAAACATTTAAATATAATAGCACTTTTTTTCAGCAAACCCGCTCGTTTTTTATTATAGCACCAAGCGTGAAGAAACAGCAATAAACTGATTAGACAGTTTTGCTCCTTCCGATCCCCCACCATTTCATTTGCACCCTAAAGTGATTAACCTGTAAGTTCGGCTCCAATTTTTTCCTTACTCTTTTATTTTGTAAATTTTTGAAAGACATCCTGGTGTTCATTTAATATTTTCCAATGAGTCATTCTCTTTTATTTTTCCCATAACAACTTTAATCTAACAGGGTAAGGTAAACAGTGCCAGGTGTGATAGCATAAAGGAGGGTTAGAACCCTTTCTCAACAAGGGTAAAGAGTGTCGCTGGGATAAAGGGTGTGATAGCATAAAGGAGGGTTAGAACCCCGGCCGCCGTTAAAAAGCAAAGGTACGGCAGGATAAAAAAGCGCTGCTGCCGTTGCCCTGCCGGCCGGAGCAGTTTCCTTGTCGGGAAAAAAGCAGCAACTACAGGAAGTTCCTAAAAGGGAAAACATAGACTTTATCTTCCGGAGGAGAGACGGACTAAACCTCCGGGAGGCAGCGGGAAAATGTCGTTCCGTCTGCTCCCGGCCCATTATATGAACGGCCAGTCCGATTATATAGTGCAGGCCGCGGACCCAAAACTGTCCGAAGGTTCCAAGCCTTTTTCCGCCGGCAGCCGCTTTTATTAAGGGTGCTTGCCTCGCCCGTTGTTGGAAATGGAAGAACATTCTTGTTGTGTATCCATGTGCTGGAGGCCCCAGTGAACTTTTCCGCACACTACCGGTTAATAACTTCATCGAGCAGTTCCAAATAATTCGTTAGCAGTCGGGTAATGAGAAAGTTCTGCCGAACAGATTCCTTGGCTCTCCGCCCCACTTCCCGGGCCATATCCTGGTTCTTTAAAAGCTCTACGATCTTGTTGGCAAATCCTTCCAGATCCTGAGGATCGAAGAGAAAGCCATTTTCCCCATCTTTAATTTGCAAGGGTATTCCGCCCACGTTGGAAGCCACGACCGGCTTTTCCTTCCACAACCCCTCCGTCACCGTAAGCCCGAAGCCTTCCACGAGAGATTTTTGAATAATAACCTGTGAACTGCGCTGCAGGACGTTTACCATGAGATGCGTAAGGTTGGTCATCAAAATAACATCTTCCATATCTTTTGCTTTCTGCTGAACCCTTTTAAAAACTATGTCTCCCTCCGGGTCATCCGTTGCCATGCCGCCGCAAAGTATAAGACGGCAGTCCACTTTTTCCTTAACTAATTTGAAAACTTCCAGGACCCCTTCCGGGTCTTTCCACTTGTCGAATCTCGACACCTGGGTAATGATTGGCTTATCTGTCGGCAAGGAATGTTTTGTTAAATACTTCCGCATAACTTCCCGAGGGAGTTCCATATTTTTAGCTGAAAGAGGATCGATCGCCGGATAAAATATCTTGAGGTCTACGGGCGGAAAATACTTCTTGAACTTTTCGTTGGATACCACCGCCGTATCGTACCGTAAAATAAAGTATTTCAAAAAATCGAACACTGCCGGGTCCGGGTCCTTCAGCTCTACATGACACCTCCAAATCCAAGGCTGGCTTTTTTTGTAGAACTCGATGAGGGGAAGAGGCTGAGGGTCGTGTACTATTACGCAGTCATGATCCAGGTGTGTATAGCTGGAAAAATACTCGTTGTTTTGAACATAGAGCTCTTTCTTTATATCTGTAAAGTTAATCCTGTCTCCCTGCAGCGAATTGTGAAACTTTTTAGTTATGCCGAAAAAGTCAGGGCTACCGTGCAGTATCCTCCACCCCGTGTCCACACCGATGTCATTCATCAGCGGTACAAGAGAAGCCAAAATTTCGGCCACTCCTCCACCCTGGTATGTAGAATTAACGTGCACAATGTGTTTTCCGTAAAGACTCCTTGTTTTTTTATGGATTCCGGCTATCACTTCTTCTCCAACAATTCCCCGGTAATCTTCTAAACTGTGCATATTTTCATCCCACCATTTTTTTTAATAGTGATCTCGCTTCCTTAAACGAATCTATATTGAACCGCGCACGGGAGGGCTCGCGGCCTACTTTAACAGTATATGCCCATTCGGGGAGAACTGCAAATAATTCTTCATCCGTTTTGTCGTCCCCTAAAGCCAGTACAAAGTCATATTCTTCAGACATCCAGTTCTGAGCAGCCCTCCCTTTGTTTATGCGGGCATTCTTTATTTCCAGCACTTTGCTTCCTTCCAGAATGGCCAGGTCGTAGTTGCCCACTAAATGAAAAAGCTCATCTTTAAGCTCTCCCAGTCTGGCCCTGGCCAGGTCGGAATCTGCTTTGCGGTAGTGCCAGACCAGGGAAAACTCTTTTTCTTCAATGAAAGAACCCGGTGTCCTGGCTACGTACAGTTCCAAAATCGGGCGAATCTCCTGTTTCCAGCTATCATCCATGGGTTCCGACATCTCCCAGTCTTTGTTTCTGTCTTTGAGCCACATACCGTGTTCAGCACTGAGAGAAAGGGATAGACTGCCCAGCCACTCATCCATAGTTTTTCTGTCTCGCCCGCTGATAATGACAACTTCATTTTCCTGTTTTTGGGAAAGCGCTTGCAGCAGGTTCAGTACTTCCTCGTCCGGCCTGGCATCTTCCAGCTTTTTGGAGAAAGGAACCAGAGTGCCATCATAATCCAACAGGAAAAGCGCCCGCTCGCTCTGCCGATAATCCTGTACCAGTTTGTGTTCAATTTCGAGGCTCAAAAATTTGGCCTGCAGCTCATGCTGCTTGCTTTTGATGGCCGATAAACTGTGGTGAAAAGTTGTTGCCCACTGTATTACATCGTAGCGTTCCAAGCGCTTCTGCATTTCCCGGTTACGCTCCGCTTGCTTTTCTTCCGGCATAGCCAGAGCTTCCTCCAAAGCCCCTTTAACTTCTTCCTTGCTGTTTGGATTTACGATGAGCGCTTCGCCCAGCTCCTGGGCCGCGCCGGCTGTTTCGCTGAGGATCAACACGCCCCGGCCGTCTTTGCAGGCAGCTACATATTCCTTGGCAATCAGGTTCATGCCGTCGCGCAGGGGAGTAACAAGACAGGCATCAGCAGCCCCGTACAGGGCTACCAAGGTGGAAAAAGGCAAAAACCGGTATATATACCACACCGGCATCCACCTCATAGTCCCGTACTTGCCGTTTATGCGCCCTACCAGCTCATCCACATTTTTTTTTAACAGTATGTAATGTTCAATTTTTATGCGCGAGGGAACGGCTGCCATTATCAAAACGACACGCTCCCTGTATTCCGGGTTGCTTTCTAAAAATAAATCGTAGGCTTCCAGTCGCTGCGGAATGCCTTTAGAGTAATCCAGCCTGTCTATAGATAAAATTATTTTTTGTTCTCCGACCTTGTTGTAAATTTTTTTCATTTCGGCTTTTACTTCCGGTTCGCACATTGCCTGGGTGAATCGCAGGTAATCGATGCCCATGGCAAACGAATCTACCTTTACCAAGCGGTTGTTGACCAGAACTCTTCCGAAGGTGTGGTCATACCCTAACAGCCGACGGATGCTGTTACAAAAGTGGCAGACGTAATCGTAGGTATGAAACCCGATAAGGTCTGATCCCAAAATACCCTGCAAGATTTCCTGACGCCAGGGAAGAAAGCGAAATAGCTCAAAAGAAGGGAAAGGTATGTGCAGGAAAAAGCCTATACTGGCCTGAGGAATTTTTTCCCGCAGAAGGCCCGGCAGAAGCAGCAGGTGGTAGTCATGAACCCATACGACGTCCCCGGGCTCATAATTTTCCAGCACTGCCTGGCAAAAGACTTCGTTAACCTCCCGGTAAGCTTCCCAGAAATCAGTGTTGTAGATGGTGTGCTGAGGAAAATAATGAAAAAGGGGCCATATAGTCTCATTGCTAAAGCCGTTGTAATACCGGTTCACCTGCTGGTTGGTAAGGAACACCGGATAAAATTTTTTAGCGGTTAACCGGTCACTTATTTCTTGCCGGTTACGTTCAGAAATATTTTCTAAAGGAATCCCGGGCCAGCCTATCCATACGTTTTTTTCCCCGGATTCAAAAACAGAATTAACGCCGGTCGCCAGTCCCCCCGCACTAAACTTGTAATGTAGCCTGTTGTGGTTTTTGACCACGTTGAGCGGCAGCCTGTTAGAAACAATCAATATTTTACTCATACTGAATGACAACCTTTCCTTTGTAATCCTCGTTTACCTGATCATAAGTCGAAAAAGAGCCGATGTCGTACCAGGCTTCCTGGAACGCGAAACCATACACCTCGGTTTTTTGGCGCAGCCAGTCCATGAAGTACCCGGGAGCATCCCGGTCCTGCCCGGGGTCCTCAAGGTATTCTTTGATTAACCTGGTAGTCCAGGCCGGGTACAAATAGCAACATGTAGAAGCTAGGGTAGATTTCGGACGGTGAGATTTCTCCTGAAAGTCCACAACTTTACTGTTCTCATCCAGTATGCCAACTCCATATTTTCCCCGCACTCTGTCTTCGCTCTGCAAGTCGCAAAAGGCTATGACGGGATTGTTTCCATGTTCCCGGTAAAAAGCAACAAAATCAGCAAGGCGAAACTCAAAAAGATTGTCGCCGGCAGCAACAAAGAGCTCCTCTCCCTCCAGACCCTTCCGTTCGATAACGTAGTTCAAACCCCCGACAGCGCCCAGTTTTTCCTCTTCTTTTGTGGTCGGCTCCGTTACGATTGAAATAGTTCCTGGGGAATTGTGGGAAACGCACCGCTTCCAGTAGAGGAAATGGTTTTTAAACCTGGCGTTGATGGAAATGATAATTTCATCTATTTCTTCCTCCTCTTGTATCTTTTCCAGCAGAAAATCGATAATGGGCTTGCCGTCAACCGGCAGCAGAGCCTTGGGAATGTGCTTGGTCAGGGGAAACAAACGCGTGGCAAACCCGCCGGCCAAAATAATCGCTTTCATAAAAACCACCCTTGTAATTTAATTTATTTAGAGAAATATACCGTTGATCACACATAACGTAGGATTGCTCGGGAAGCATGAATTTTTTGGCAAAACAGCATCTCAGTGATTTGGGCGTCACTGCAAATAACCATGTAAGAGGAGAAGTGAAGGCAGGCATCATAATAATAGAAAATTACTTATCTGATGGGATAATTTATTTTTCCTGCAGTCAATTTGGTGAATGAACCCAAAAAACTGAGAGCAAGTCATGTGCCCGATTCATATACGACTTTTAGCGATCAACATGTATAAATTATAATAACGAATATCCTGTCGTATAAACTTCTATGGATACAGTATTTTTTCCTTCATTATCCTGATTGTTCTTGGAAAAATTGCCCTTCTGCAAAAAAAATGTAAAATTAAAACGAAAAAGACGAAAGGAACCGAAAAACTCTTTCATAATGCTGCCGCATCGCTTTCTATAATTATTGGGCCGGTAAATTTAGACAAAGCTGCAACTTTAATGTGGAAAAATCGCCCGCTGTTCCGGGCCGCTGAGGGAAGGAAGCCTTTTGGTGGCAACCGCAATGGAAACAGCGAAAACAGGATGAATTTGCACATTTTATCCCTAAAAAACAGGTCGGTACAGTCGATGATAGATTCAAACAGCTTTGCTCAACAGTAAAAAATCCCTCCTGCAACATGCCGCCCCGATTACAAGGATAGAACAATAGTTTCCCTGCGTTCCATGGAGGCTCCTCCGTGCAAATCGCTTACCAAAAAAGAGGGCAACCACCAGCCTGCCCAGTAGAGGAAACCGAAGAACTCAAGAAGCAAAGGTAACGCTGAACAAACGAGCTGCTCGACTTAGAGGTTCCGGCCTTTTTAAGAAGGCAGGTATTATACTTTCGCCTGTCATTACTGGCGCCTGAAACGTTTCCGGGCGACTTCCAATACGGTACGAGCCTCATCTATCTTTAAAACTATTACGAGCAGTGTATAAACAGCTATTCCCACACCCACTGCCAATCCTACCTGCAGGCCTTGGGCCCATTTAAAACTCAGGTCAACAATTTGCTCCGTATATTCCGCTGTTGCGAATACTACTGCACCCATGACGAGCGATGCCACCAGGCTCTTAACGAAGGAAGTCATCATCAGTTTTCCGCCCATGGGGCCTGTTTTTCTCCTTAAAAAATAAACTAGCAGCATCATATTGAACATACCTGCCAGCGAATAAGCAAGAGCAAGTCCAACATGATTCATTACTTTTACAAGCGTATAGCTTAGAAAAATATTGGCTGTTATAGATAACAGACCTACAAACATTGGGGTACGCGTATCCTGAATGGCATAAAAACTTCTGTTTAAAACATGCAACGAAGCATACGCAAAGATTCCAAAAGAGTAAAAGAGCAGGGCATGGGCCGTAGCCTGCGTTGCCTGGGGTGTAAATTTTCCGTGTTCAAAAAGCAGTCGTATAAGGGGCTCGCCCAGTGCAATAAAACCGGCCGCAGCTGGTAAATTAAGAAACACAATTGATCGCAGACCCAACGAAACACTACGGCGAAACTGGCCCATCTCGCCCCTCGCTACGAAGCTGGACATAGAAGGAAAAACAGCTACGGCAATTGCTACAGCAAAAATGCCGATAGGAAGATGCATTAAGCGGTAAGCGGTTTTCAGGGCTGCCACACTGCCTGGAAATAGATTAGACGCCAGGTTCTGAGTTACAAAGAGATTCAGTTGGGTTACAGAGAGGCTTATAAGGATAGGAAGAATTAAAACTGCCATACGCCTGACTCCAGGATGATAAACATTTATACTCAACTTGTAGTGCAAACCTTTTTTTAAAAGTGCCGGGATCTGAATTACGAAATTTAATATAGAACCTGCTACCACTCCTATAGAAAAACCGGTGATGCCGTAGTTACGGGAAAGGATAAGGCCTACCAGGATTATTCCCAGATTATATAGAATAGAACCCATTGCAGGTGCAAAAAAGTGTTGATGGGAATTAAGCACACCCATGGACATGCCGCTGAGTGCCATAAATATTACTTGGATAAACATAATACGGGTCAATTTAACGGCTAGCCCAGCCGTTTCAGGAGAAAAGCCGGGTACAAGCAAATATATCAGTTGCGGTGTAAATATGTAACCCAGGATGATACCGACCAGCACCAGCAAAATTATAATATTAAATACAGTGCTGGCAACTTCCCATGCTTCCTCTTCCCGGTTATTAGCAAGATAACTTGAAAACACCGGAATAAAAGCAGAACTTAATGCTCCTCCGACTAAAAGCAGGTAAAGAAAATCAGGAATGGAAAAAGCCGCGTTATAAGCATCGGTAAGTCTATTTTGACCAAATTCTGAATAAATGACCATATCCCGCGCGTAGCCAAGGATACGCGAGATAATCATGGCAACCATAATTAAGCCTGCAGCTTTTAACATCCCGCTTTTTGCCGACACCAGTTTACTCCTTTCACAGATTATAGACAAACCTTCATTTATTATATCACCTTCAGGAAAACAATAAAAAGGAGATAGAACAATAATCCTATCCCCTTACTTACTATGTCCGTATTATTTTCTTAAATTTTGGAGGAAGCCATGTCTTCTTTAATCAATTTGGCCAGGACGTCTGCCAGTAATTTTGCAGCATTTTGAGCTTCTTCCAGGGAATTATTTGTGTTTCCTATTTCTACCAACAAAGCATGGGGATGCAGATGCTGGTTGTACCTCCCGTTCTTTACACGTGTTTCTCTTAGCAGGCCGGGATAAGTCTCCTCCATAATTGAAGCCGCCTTCCGGGCGAATTGGTAATTTTGTTGCCAGTGAGGATGTGCAAGACGTGAATTGTTTCCAATTATTATCAGTATCCGGGCTGCGTTTTCTCCATCAATCTTAACCACTTCCCTGTCGGGCACACCGGCATCTCTGTGTACATCAATTAAAATCTGTATACCGGGGTGTTTTTTTAGCATCTCTTTGGCCGTTTCCGCCGAACGACTGTAAGATAACTCAAAACTAGGGTAGTCATGAATATCAGGTGCATAAACTGTTTTAATACCGTGTTTCTTTTCTAAGGTCCCGGCTAAGGTTTGAGCAACTTTAACAACCCCACCGCTACTTCCATCATCCATTCTAGCTTTCCCATGAGTAGGGATAAACGTTTCCGAACCATGGGTATGGTAAATACCCACTAAAGGTCTATTCCCAAAAACAAAAGCTTCCTGTGTTTCGGGTACAGGAATATTTTCACCGCTTTTAGTATTAGGTTCTTCCATCTCCTTAAATTTATTTTCATCAATATTTGAAGTCTCCTTTAAACCAGTTTCCGCACCGTCTTTTTCCCCGTAAAATTCTTTATCTTTCAAAATAAAGCCCATTTGGGAAGCAATAAGTCTTTTAGGGTTTTCTAAATCTGCACGTGTAAAATTCAATACCGCCTCCTGCATTATTTCTTTTGCATTACGTCCCGAAGATGGGGAATTAAAGGTGGAATTTATTGCTGGAAGCCCTGCTTCTAAAGCATACTTCCAGGTGCTATCGGATAAGATTATGTAAGCCCTTAACTTGTCAAGGTCTAAAACAGCAGCATGTTCTTTTTTAGGTAAAAGAGAACCGTTAGGCGTTACATTAGCAAAGTACATTCGGTAAATTATAGTAAGAAAAATTATTAAAAAAATAAAATACAAAAACTTTACTGACTTGCTCCTGCGCGGTCGTCGTCTTCTTCCAGAAATTATACATACACGGGCCAACTGTGTTCCTCCTCGAATTACAAAATAAAGCAATAAAATTTATGCTAATTTTTGGTAATTATTACTAATATATATGTTTTAAATTTAGAAATATGCCCGAAAAATTAAAAAAGCACGGTCTGCAGACCGTGCTTGGACCGTGCTTGTCAGGTTAAAGATAATTAACGTAATTGAGTCGGAACAAAGGCATCAATTATTCCGATTACTAAAGCAGCTAATATGGCTCCAAGAATGTTAACCGATAAATACGACGGTATTATAAATTGAGCTACGTAAATAATTACCGCTGCAGTTATAAATCCAACAATACCTCTATTACGGGGAGATATCCTTTCTCCCAGTAAAGCTTCGACAACATATCCGAGTACCGCAATAACCACAGCAGCAATTAGGGCTCCTGTAAAACCTGCTACTTCTATACCGGGAAGTAGCCAACCAACAAGAAGTAAAACAAGGGCAGAGACAATAAAACGAATTACAGCACCGATCAATTTTTGCACTCCCTTCATTATTTTGCCTATAGCTTTACCTGTTAAGAGAAAGACTATACCTTGCTTGATTATATTTTCTTTTTCTTGTCATTTTCTTTCTGTCGTGATAGAATATAGCTTGTTATAAAAGGGGCTTTAAATTCTAGGAGGTGAAATATTTGCCTAACACCGCATCAGCAGCCAAACGTGTAAAGCAAATTAAAAAAAGAACATCCCGAAATCGTTATGTTAAATCCCGTATAAAGACTACGATAAAAGATTTTAAAAAGGCAATGGCTGATGAAAACCAGGATGAAGCAAAAGAAAAACTGAAAAACGCTGTTAAACTATTAGATAAAGCCGCTCACAAGGGAGTTATCCATAGAAACAAAGCAGCACGCAAAAAATCTCAATTAACAAAGCACTTAAATAATTTTAATCAGGAAGATTAAACCCTCAAAAGTGGGGGTTTTTAATTTTTTAACCATTTTATTAATTATATTAACAACAGCGTCAATAACTTCTATTATTATCTCCTTTCTTAAAAGGAATACTATAAAAGAAAGGAGGGAAATTTATGGCTCAAAACACACAGCAACAGCAACAGCAAAAACAGTTAAAACGTCAACAAAAAATCCAACAAAGGCAGCAAAAAGTAAAAACTGAATTTGCGCAAGGTTACAAGCAGCCGGGAATAGCTAAAACTCCGGAAGAAATTCAACGCGAGCAGCAAAAACAGCAGTATAAAGCTCAAAAACAATAAGCTAAACAAATAAAACATTTAAACACCTGTTTCCATTCAAGGTTACAGGTGTTTTATTTACATAGCTTAATTATTCCAAGCTCCAGTACTGTCAATTTGTCAGTCACGTTGGATTTAATTTCCTGATCCATTTTTAGGAGCTGCTTAAAAACGAATTCAATATTTTCAAAATTATAATAATTAGTTTGTTGAATAACTTTTCGGGCCACAAAAGGTGGAATATGTAATTGACTGGCTATCTCCGAAAAGGTCAATTTCTTAGATAATAAAACTTTGGTCTTCATAAGCAGGCGAAACTGCCTTGCCAGCATATATAAAATAAAAATTGGGGGTTCTCCGCGGTTTAATAAAGACCGCAGCTCGCAAATTGCTTTAATAGTATTTTTTATCCCAACTGCATCTACTAAATCAAAAACTTGGGGTTCTGCTATACCTGCAACTACTTTTTGGGCCATTTCTTTGTTAACTACTTGTTCATGGCCGACATAAGAGACAAGTTTTTCTATCTCAAGATTTAATATAGATAAATTATTTCCAACAGCAGTTAAGAGGTAGGGGGGGACATCATTAGTTACTTCCTTACCTTTTCTGTTAAATTCACTTTTTATCCAAGAAAGTGCAGCCCGGTGCTGAAAAGGTCTCATGTAAACAATTAGTCCTCTGTTTAGAATTTTTTTATAGATTTTTTTCCGGGTATCAACCTTCGGACCGGTAATAAGTACAAGACAGGTACTTGGACACGGGTTTTCAAGGTATGTTAAAAGTTCTGCTGCATCTTGACCTGTCTCTTCCCTTTTACCCAACTCCAGCATAAAGAAATCCTCCACAACTAGCATCCTGTGGGTAGCAAAAAGGGGTAATACCGCAGCATTTGTAAGGATTTCTTGCCAGTGGACTTCTTTATTGGAAACTTTTTCAAAGTTTAAAGAACCCGATGTAGAAGATAATACTTTTGACTTTAAAAGATTTAAGGCATCATGTAACAACTTTCTTTCCTCTCCGCAAAACAAGTAAACGGGATATATTTTTCCGCACGAAGTTATTCTAGAAAATTCCTGATAGCTGACTACTTTTGAAGCTTTACTTTTTTTGCCTGACATATTACTCTTCTCCTTTTAAATTTAACAACTGCTCAAGAAATTAATCTATCTTTAAAACCATTAGATTTTCATCTTTTGTAAGCATTTTAAAACATAATGGACCTCTTCCTCTGTATTAAAACAACCGATGCTGAACCTTAAAGTCCCTTCAGGAAAAGTCCCTATTGTTTTATGTGCCAGCGGGGCACAGTGAAGTCCAGAACGGACCATAATTCCGTGTTCCCTGTCCAAATTATAACTCATTTCTCCCACATCACACCCTTCAGCAGTTATGGATATCGTAGGTGTCCTTAAATTAAGGCTCTTTGGACCATAAACATTAATTCCTCTTATATTTTTTAGGCCCTGATATAATATCTCAAGCAAATTTAATTCATGCTCCCTGATCGTCTGCAATCCTTCGTTCATGATAAAATCTACGCTGGCTTTTAAACCGGCAATCCCGGCAACATTTAGAGTGCCGCTTTCAAATTTATCCGGCAGAAAATCGGGCTGGTATTCACTGTCAGAAATGCTCCCGGTACCCCCTTCTATGAGAGTTTTCATCTCCTTAGCCGCCCTTTTACTAATCGCAAAGCCGCCCGTTCCCGGGGGGCCCAAAAGCCCTTTATGGCCTGTAAAGGCAAGAAGATCCAAATTCAACTTTTGAAAATCTATGGAATAAACTCCTGCTGTTTGAGCTGCATCAAGAACAAAAATTATGCTATTTTTTTTAGCTATATTCCCCAACCTTTCTACAGGCATCAAGCTTCCCGTAACGTTGGAAGCATGGGTGACAATAAGCATCTTAGTGTTACTTTTGATATACTGTTCAATGTTATCACATGAAAGTAAACCTTCTTCATTGCAGGGAAGAAAACTTATTTCTATAATGCCTTCGTTTTCCAACCGCCTTAAAGGACGTATTACGGCGTTATGTTCCATACAAGTTGTGATAACGTGATCACCTTCGGCCAGAAGTCCTTTAATTGCAAAATTTAAGGAGTGAGTAACATTTTGCGTAAAAATTACTTGTTCAGCAGCAGGAATGTTAAAAAACTCCGACAGTTTTAACCTTGCCTCTAAGACAATCCTTCCTGCTTTCAAAGAACATTCATAACCACCCCTGCCAGGGCTGCAGCCGATTTCCTCAAAAAAATATTTCATGGCTTTCACCATTTCTCCCGGTTTGGGCCAAGAAGTAGCCGCGTTATCCAAATAAATTTTTTTCACTTGAGCAATTCCTCCGCATAGCCAGCATTTTTATCGAAAAGGCTTTTTTCCAAGCCAATATATAAACAACCAGGCTTTCTATTATCTCCGGACTTTACAGCAAACAGTACCCCAATACCCATTTTATCCTAACACACTTAAGTTCTTCGTGCTACTAACTTGGTTCTGTCTTATTATTCCCGCCTTAAGACAGTCTTAATGTCAAGTACCTGCCCGTTGCTCTTAATAATTATAGCACCGTGAAGATCGGTGCGATATATTTCCACTCCTCTGTTGGTCCAATAACTAAGCACTGAAGGATCAGGATGACCGAAAGAATTATTTTTACCTACCTGAAAAACTACTGCTTCCGGCTTAACAGCTTCTAGAAAAGGACGATAAAAAGATAGTTTGCTTCCATGGTGGGGAGAAAGCAGCACGTTGCTTTCAAGCAGGGGGAACTGGGCTGCCATAGATTTCATTCTATCTGCCTCTATATCTCCCGTAAATAAAAATTTCGTCTTCTCATAAGTCATTTTAATGACGAGAGAGCAATTATTTATATTTTCCTCCTCCAAATAGTGCTGCGGCGCAAAAATTGTAATGTCAAGTGATGGATCGACTAAAAGCTTCATACGGCCTTTAACTTGAGACCATTGCACATTTTCTTTTTGGATTTCCCTGATTAAAGGATAGTAATCCTTGTACATATATTCAGCGCATGGGGTGACAATCAGTGAAACGGGTAACTTCTTGACTACCGCAACCAGCCCCTCCAGATGGTCTATATGCGGGTGACTGCTTACTATCACATCTAACCTGCGGATACCGCAATGAGCTAAAAATGGAAGAATTTTTTCTTCTCCCACATCAAAATCTCCTGCTTTGCCGCCACCATCCAGAAGTATTGTTTTTCCACCGGGGGTTTTAATAAATACAGAAGATCCCTGGCCTACATCTAAAAAAGTAATCTCGAGATCCGGTCGTTTAAAAATCCCCTCCGGCCAAGAAAAGATAAAAAACGAGGAAACAACTAAAAAAACGGGAAGTAAATATAAACGAAAAGGCATAAAAGAAAAAGTGCTGCTGAAGGTAAAAAATTCTTTTAATTTTGACCTGTTCAGCCAAATTTCTCTAGACAAAATCAAGAACATATAATATACAGCAATTTCACTAAATTTCGGCGTAGCAACAGTAACAGCCACTCCGGGAACGTCTGCAGCTTTATTTAAAAGAGCCTGAATTTCGTGAAGTATGGCCCCTGCGGCGTAAGCTGTCAGCATGCCAGCAAAAGGAAGAATATTTGAAAAAATAAACGTGGCGAGACCAAGTATCACTACTGCACCTACTACTGCCGCAATTGGAATGTTTACCAAAACTCCCGCCAAAGAAAGGACATTGAAATTATAGGCCACTACCGGCAAAACAGATATCTGAGCTGCTAAAGGTACAATTATAAACCGTCTCCATTTGGGTAAAAACTTCAACAATTCCTCAAAAAACGGAAACAGGTAAACTATTCCAAAAGTTGCAATAAATGATAGTTGAAAACCTGCGTCAAAAAGGGCTCCGGGCCTGATAAAAAGTATGACTAAGGCAGCCGCCGCCAGTGACGTGTAAAAATCCCTTTCCCTCATGCATAGATCAGCAAGCAGCACAAAACCCGCCATGATACATGCACGACTTACAGAAGGTGAAAACCCACTCAGGGCTGCAAAAAACAAAAGACCGCATCCGGATAACAGGTATGACCACAACTTTGGTAGACGGAACAGGGAAGTAACTGCCATCAAAAAAAGAAGCACAAAGCCTGTATGAAGGCCGGATACGGCAAATACATGCATCAGGCCTAAAGACTGAAAGACTTCTTTTTGACTGTCTCCTAAGTACTCTTTCTCCCCGAAGAGCACAGCATAAAGAAGCCCCGCTTCGCCGGGAGCCAGCGCCTTATCAACCAGATCTTTGACGTTATCTTTAGCCGCCAAAACACAGCACATGATGGTTCTCAATAAACCCCCGGCCTCACCAACTTTTACAATATCTTCTTCGCTCGCCGCTACTGTACTGAAAATACCCCTTCGGGCCAGGTAGTCCCGGTAGTCAAATTCACCCGGATTACGCCTTTCGTCAGGAAGCTTTACCCGTCCTGTTACCTTGACTATGTCACCAAATTTATAGGGAAGAGGGTTTTTCGAAAAAACAGTCACCTGAATTTTTTCATCAATTTGTTTTCTCCAGCCCCCCTGCTCTGCTTCACTGGCATGCAGTATAATGACCGACCTCTCGGAATAAAATCTTGGTTCTTGAGCAATAACTCCCGTAATGGTCAGACGAGTATCCAAATGGTTTAATATTAAAGAGGAAGCAGCATCTGGCGCCAGCTCCGTTCTTAAAAGCCCTAGAAACAGGGCAGCGACTAACAATAAAAAAGTTATAACGCGCCGGGGAGCTGTAATCGCTACCAGCACCATCAGGAGAATCAGAAGAAAAGCACACAATAATACTAAACCAACTTCCGTCTCCCAGAAGTTGGCAATCAATATTCCTGCTGCAAACGAAACAGTAAGACATAATAACGGGCGCTGCATATCTGCTCAACCCCGGAAATGTTTAATATTATATTTCCTGAGCTGAACAAATTTTCCTGTCGCAAAAATCAGGCCGCTTGCAAAATAGGCATTAAAAGTAGCATTTGCATGTTTTTTTATATAGTTTCCATATCTAAAAAGTTAAAGTAATTTACCTTTTTTGTAAAACTTTTGCTTTAATTTAAAAATTTTTGCGGAATTTTAACCAATTTTAAAAATTAATTCAGGTAAGCAACCCTTCTATAATAACTGCAGCCGCCTGGTCCTTGTCGAGTCCGCGTGCCATAAGAGTTTGGAGTTGTTTGCTGTCCACGCTTCCGATAGCCGCTTCATGCGTTATTTTTGCTTCAGGATGGCAAACGGTTACGACAGGTATAGCCTTAGCCCGAGCTTCGTCCTGTATGATTTCAGTACAGTCCACATGGCCCCTTGCACCAGGAGCTTGTGCGGTAAGTTCATTATATATTTCAGCCCGTGCTTTATCTCTGAGGGCGATTCTCGTGTCCAATACCCCCCTGGAATTAGTTCCTTTAAGCAGACCTGCCTCACGAATGTAAATGTCATCTTCCTCATAACCGCTAATTTTAGCAGACATTTCCAGTTTAGAATTATCCCAGATCTCAGTTTCATAGTCTATACTAATCTTACCCGCCCTGCCATTAAGTACACTAAAAGTAGTACTTAGAAGACTGTCGTTTCCTAAAAATAGTTTTGCTTTAGCATCCACTTCCACCCCCCCGTTTTCTCCGTGAAAATGACTTTCACGATAGCGGTAATCACTATTGTTTCCCACCTTGATGGACGCATCCATAAGATGTTTTACATTCACAGCATTCGGGAAAACACAATGGGCCAGGATATCTATGGAAGTATTGTCCTCCAGACAAATATCCATAACTATATTCTGTTTGCCTTCTTCCGGAAGCATTCCAAAGCAGAGGTGCACGGGCTTTTTTATTCTATAACCTTTACGTACAACCATGTATAAAACTACTTTTTCTCTAGATTTTTCCTTAGCTTCTAATTCTAACCCCTCAATATTATGAGAGCTTAATACCTCGTTCCCCTCGATAACCAAATGTGCTATACTTTCATCTTTTAGTATTTTGTCATCTCCCCCGGCCTTATTTAAAGCTTCCATTATCTGTTTATAATCACTCAATTAAACCGACCTCCTTCGGAAATTCGTCGTCAGAGCAGGGCAGGCACTTGTCTACAAAAAACTTGCCTATTTCCTTAGGGGACCCTTTTTTAATTATGGTTCCGTTACAGATTAATAGTGCTTCATCAGCTAGATTTAAAATTTCGTCAGAATGAGTTATGACAAGTATCCCGACGCCGGATTCTTTTAAATTGTTAATTACTCCGGTAATATTATTAATCGCTACAGCATCAACTCCAGAATCGGGTTCATCAAGAATCACCATTTCCGGTTCCATTAAAATTATGGAACTAAGCTCCAGCCGTTTACGTTCGCCACCGCTAAGAGTGTTATCAACCTTACGTTCCATATATTTTTCTGGAAATAAGCCCGTCTGCTTTAAGGCCCACTTCAGCTTATCCTCGGTAACTCCTTTTCCTCTCCCTTCCAAGCCTAATGCCAGGAAACGACGGACCGTTATACCTTCGTATCTCGCAGGTTCTTGCCATCCCAGGATAAGGCCCGCTTTCGCACGCTCATGTACAGGCGCTCTGGTAATATCTTTACCTTTAAAAATAACGGTTCCCCCGGAAGGTTCGTAACCTTTCAATCCCATAAGTATATAAGCCAGCGTAGACTTACCGGAACCATTAGGACCCACAAGGGCCAATACTTCTCCTTTTTTAACCTGAAAGGAAATCTTTTTCAGAATCTTTTTTTTCCCCTTAACGATACTCAAATCACTAACAGACAATATAGTATCTTTTTCGCCCATTATTTAAGCAGCCTCCTCCTATTACCTCTGCTACCTAACCACAGCCCCTCAAAATTATATAATTAAACCCCTGGAAAACCCGTCAATCCAAGGGCTGCTGTAATTTAGGTTTTTTTCATCTTCCTTTCTCGCAATTCTGCAGTAGCTTCAAAATCGATCTCCAGACCGCCGCTACCCTTTTTAAATACAACTCCGTAGTCCTCCCGGGCTTTTTCCTTTGTAACCAGCCCGTTCAGGACATCCTCCCTTACTGAAAGAGGATCTCTTTCCAGAGGGTTGCCGAAACCTCCTCCCCCTGCAGTGCAGAGCGTAATTTTCGTTCCGAAATACACTTTTTGGGTAACTTTTGATGCTAATTCACGCGGAGCAAGATCTCCCGGTGCTTGTATAAGGCAAAGAGAACCTTTTGCCCTTTTCCCGCCATTCAGGCCCCAGGGTAAGATTTTTTTCCTTTCAGTATTTAGAGAAACTATACTTTTTTCTCCCAAAACAGTTATTTCCCTTCTTAAACCCATTCCTCCTCGAAATTTTCCAGCTCCACCGGTTCCCGGCCTCAAAGAATACTTTTCCACTCTGAGAGGATATTCCCTCTCCATTACTTCTACCGGAGCGTTTCTGGTATTAGTCATATTAGTATGTATGCCGTCCATCCCGTCCTGGTCAACCTTTGCTCCCTGCCCTCCACCGTAAGTCTCAACGTAAGAATAATATTTCTCTTTACGGGTGTCTATCCCTCCTATGGTAAAAAGGCTCATACTTCCGGTGCTAGCAGCAGTAACACGTTCAGGGACAGCCTGGGCAAAAGCCCCTAGAATTACATCCGCCACCCTCTGGGCAGTGTTGATATTTGCGTTTGCCACAGCCGCAGGAAAGCGCGGGTTAACAAGAGAACCCTCTGGTGTTATTACTTCCAGCAGTCTGGAAATGCCTTCGTTCGATGGAATACAGGGGTCTACTACCGATTTAACTACAAAAAAAACACATGCCAGGGCGACAGGGCGTGTACAATTAACAGGTCCTTCTACTTGATCTGCTGTTCCCGTAAAGTCTACTTTTAATAAATCTCTTCTGATTTTTAACTGCACTTCAATCTTAATTTTTTCTTCTTTAATACCATCACCCTCCAAATAATCACAAAAAGAATAGACTCCACAGGGTAGAATTTTCAAACGTTCTCTCAAACGCCTTTCCGTATATTTTATCAATGCCTCCATATGTTTTTTTATATTTTGGGCACCGTATTTTTGTACTAATTCTAAAAACCTCCCTGCTCCTACATTATTAGCAGCTAATTGTGCATAAATGTCTCCCCAAAATTCGCCCGACGTTCGTACGTTATGAGATATTAAGTCCATAATATCCTTATTTATTTTACCACTCTTTAAAATCTTTAACGGAGGTATTCTTATCCCTTCTTGAAAGATTTCCGTCGCAGTTGCAGACATGCTCCCCGGAGATATTCCTCCCATATCAACATGGTGGGCCAAATTAGCAGCGATGGCAATAATTTCGCCCTGGTAGAACACGGGTGTTATTACACATACATCCGGAAGATGCGAACCGCTGATATAAGGATCGTTAATAATAATAGCTTCTCCTTCTCTGAGATTATCCGCCGGAAAATGTTCTAATACCGACTTCACTACTGCGGGCATCAAACCCAGATGGAGGGGAATATGTTCCGCCTGGGCAACGAGCTCTCCCTCCTCAGTGTAAATGCCCGTTGAACAATCTCGCCTGTCCTTGATATTCGTAGAGAGGGCTGTACGGACGAGAGCAACCCCCATTTCTTCCGCTACCGACTGAAAAGCATTACGCATTACTTCTATAACAATCGGATCTTCTTCGCTTTGAAAATTCTTCATGCTTAACCCCCGAAATCCGTTTCTTCTATAATAATGTTTTCCCATTCATCGCACTTAATTTTCTGACCGCATAGCGCCAGTGTAGTTGCATCCTCCTGTTCTATTATCGCCGGTCCGTATAACAGCGAACCCGGTCGAAATGCTTCTCGTTTATAAACGGGAACCTGCATGTATTTCCCTTCCAGGAAAACTTTTCTGTCCGCCAGTTTATGTACTTCTTTTGCTTCTTTTTCAACGAGCGTTCTTCCCAAAAAAGGTTCCTTTACCTTTCCAAAAGCAGTTAACCGGAGGTTGACAATTTCAACTTCCCGGTCCGGGCGTGCATAGCCATATAGGCAACGATGGGTCTGATGGAAAGCTTGTCTCAGGCGCACAGGCCATTCCGGTCCTATATCTTCATCAATATGAACGTTTATCTCGTAAGCCTGCCCTTCGTAGCGTAAATCCGCTTCCTTAACAAAGACCATACCCGTCTCTTTAAAGCCCTCCTCGAACAGCTGTAGCTTTGCCTCTTCCTGCATGTCTTCAAACAGATTATTTATTACATTTAAATCAGCAGAGGAAAGCCCGGCAAAATAAGTACGGACGTAATCGTGCCGTACATCTGATGCCAGCATACCATAAGCAGAGTTAACTCCCGGATAACGAGGGATAATTACCTTGGCAATTTTTTGTGCCCTGGCCAAAGCAGCACCGTGCAAGGGGCCCGCCCCTCCAAAAGCAACCAGAGCAAAATGACGCGGATCATGACCTCGTTCCAGAGAAACCACGCGCAGGCCCCGGCCCATAGTAGCATTGATTACCGTTAATATCCCTTCCGCAGCGTCTTCTAAGGAGCATTTTAACGGCCCGGCAATTTTTTCTATTATGGCTCTTTCGGCCGCATCAGGAAATATTTTTATTCCCTTCCCCGAAAACGACTCCGCACCGAGCCGTCCCAGCACAAGATTGGCATCGGTAACCGTGGGCTCTTCTCCGCCACGTCCGTAGCAGGCTGGTCCGGGAACTGCGCCTGCACTGCGCGGTCCTACTTTCAATGCTCCTCCCTCATCAACCCAAGCAATGCTGCCTCCTCCTGCACCTATAGTATTGATATCTATGACAGGTAATTTAACCGGTCTCCCACCTACTTCCGCCTCAGTCGTATAACTGGGCTTCCCACCTTTGATCAAACTAACATCCAGGCTGGTCCCTCCCATATCCAAAGTAATCAGGTCGCGGCATCCCGTTAGACGGGAAAGAAGCACACCCGCTATTACTCCCCCTGCAGGACCGGAAAGAACCGTTTTTACACTTAGCCGTTTTGCCGTGTCAGCAGTAATCATACCGCCGTTAGACTGCATTATATAAAGCACGGGTTTTCTCCCACCGCCGAGTTTCAACCTTTTTTCCAGTTTCCCCAAATAAGAGCTTACCAATGGCTGAACATATGCGTTTATTGCAGTGGTGCTGGTACGCTCGTATTCCCGGAATTCCGGCAGCACTTCAGAGGAAAGAGTTACAAATACTTCCGGAAAAATTTCTTTAATTATTTTTTTAATCTCTCTTTCATGGACAGGGTTGGCATACGAATGAAGCAGGCAAACAGCAACGGAAGAAATACCTTCATTTTTGAGCTTGTGTGCTATAGCCCTGGCCTCCCCTTTATTTAGCGGTTTTTCGATTTCGCCCGAAAATGAAACTCGTTCTTCAACTTCGTAACGCCTGAAACGCGGAACAATAGGGGCGGGGTTCTGAGCCCAGAAATCATATAAAAGCGGGCGATTTTGCCGGCCTATTTGTAAAATATCACGGAACCCCAAGGTAGTAATAAGTGCTATGTCCGGACCACAATTTTCCAAAAGGGCATTTGTCGCAACTGTCGTCCCATGGATAATAAAATTAACATCCCTGAGGTCGAGCATGTCGTCTTCAAAGGATTTTTTTAATCCATTTACTACGGCTCTGGAAGGATCATCCGGGGTAGAAGGTGTCTTAACTATTTTAACTTTTCCGTCTATTTCATTCAGCAGACAAATATCCGTAAAGGTTCCCCCGGTATCTACTGCCACTCTTACCGCAGGCATGAGGCACCCTCCTAAATTTTTAAAAATTTAGACATTATTTAACGATAAATACGTAAATTTAATAGGTTTGAATTTTGTTAGATATTTCCTGAGCCCTAAACCAATACACATTTTTAAAGTAAGAAAATTTATGAGAATAAAATCAATATACCGTGATTAAATCCTTTAATTGATTATAACGGCTTTCTCCGATTCCCGGAACATTTTTGATATCCTCTACAGTTTGGAAAATTTGCTTTTCACGGTAATTTACTATCTTCTTCGCCAGGGCAGGCCCGATTCCAGGTAAGGTTTCAAGTTCCGCTGCCGAAGCAGTGTTAATATTGATTTTTTTAATATAATCTTTACTATCACCACTATCACCGGTCTCCGTGGCAGCCGAAGTTGTCTGCTGGCTGGGTACAAGTATTTTTTGACCGTCGGAAAGTCTGGCAGCGAGATTTAAAGCGTCTATATTTGCGTCCGGAGAAGGTACTGCTTTTTGAACAGCATCATTTACTCTTGACTCCGCCGGCATTTCATACAAACCAGGCCGCATAACCGCTCCGGCAACATGTACATAAATAATTCCGGCCTCCTCTTCGTGAACAGCAACAGGCTGTATGTTCTCGCTACCTTTGATGCCAGTATCGGGAACAACCCCGGGGGTAGCAATGCTTTCCCCCCGCATTTGCATATAGTACATTCCTGCACCAAAGATAAGTGCGCCTAAAACAACAGCAATTATATACTGTGTCCGCCGCTCCCAATCCAACATTAATTTTCACCACTCACCATATAAATTATGAAAGTTTTATCTTATTACGACACCAGGACTTTACTTCCCTTCCTGCATATAAAATTACCGTCCTTTAAATAAAAAGTATCGCTAATATCGCATTATCCCCAACTTCTTTATTCATTCACCTTCATTATTTCTCCTTGCCATCAAGCCGGAGGGCTTCCTTGCAGCTTCCTGAAAGGGCAGCTTTGAAACTAAAGGATAAGTACGGTTGATTTCTACCGGATAACGCAAATACACAAACCAGTATATTATGCCCACAAAGACGGCACCTCCGACTACATTGCCCAGAGTAACAGGAAGCAGATTACTAAATAAAAAGCCGCTTTCATTAAATACTGAAGAATCAACTGATATTCCTTCCACCTTTTCCGCCAGAGAAATAATTTGAGGATGTAATTTGAGCAGTAAACCCATGGGAATAAAGTACATGTTGGCAACGCAGTGCTCAAAACCAAGAGCGACGAAAGCAGTAATGGGAAACAATATAGCCAGAATTTTATCTACCACATATCTTC
The DNA here is from genome assembly GCA_002352935.1 of Firmicutes bacterium UBA1874. Classification (GTDB taxonomy): domain Bacteria; phylum Bacillota; class UBA1874; order UBA1874; family UBA1874; genus UBA1874. The sequence continues at coordinate 11,015 of DDHO01000004.1, read as the reverse complement.
CGCTAATAGTAAGCCAGACCGCCAACGAAACTAAAATATTGCATAAAATTCCACGCATAAAAGCTACGTCAAAACCAAGGTTTATCTTATTATTAGCAATCATTACTGCAGTTGCCCCTACTAACCCGTCATTAACAGCATACCGACGGGCTAAATACATCATCAGTACCATGGCAAGTGCTCCCAGAAAATTGCCAACATAAACAATAAACCAGTTCCTAAGCAGCTCAACAAAACTTATTTTGCGCTGTACAAAAGCCATAACAATAAGAGTATTACCAGTGAAAAGCTCTGCTCCAGCCACAATTACCAATATTAATCCCAAAGAAAAAACGATCCCACCTATCAGCCCTGTAAGACCCAGGCTGAGCGGGGAATCGTGAACAACCGAAATGTAAAACTCGGCACCTAAACCTATAAAGGCCCCTGCCATCAAAGCCAGTAGAAACATGTTCCAAAACTCAAGTCTTGCTTTAGCAACTCCGATTTTTTCGACACGCTCGGCCATTTCCTTTGGTGAATAAGCGTCAACATGAAGATCAAAAATTTTCTCCTCTTTTTTTTCCTCTTTCAACGTGCCGTTTTCCTCCTTTGTCCCGGATGAACTTAAAATGCCCTGCATAACTTTAACATATACGCAGGAAAACGGCCCATTAAATCTATTTTACAACAATATTTACCAGCTTGTCCGGAACTACAATAACATTCTTAAGCTCCTTATCTTTTATCTGCTTGGAAATTTTAGAAAGCGACAGCGCTTTTTCTTTAATAATATCTTTACCAAGACCTGGAGCGACCCGTAAACGGTCACGGACCTTGCCGTTTATTTGAACTACAACCGTAATTTCTTCTGCTTTTAAGGCATCCTTGTTATACGAAGGCCATGGCTGGTTGTGCACACTGCTACCATCGCTTGCGATAAGATTCCAGAGCTCCTCCGTTATATGGGGTACAAAAGGAGCAAGAAGCACAAGAAGGCACTCTACCGCTTCCTTTAAAAGCTCCTTTTTTTGCAGTTCTGCAGGTACTTCTTCCCGATACTGGTTACAGGAATTGACCAGCTCCATTATGGAGCTTATAGCTGTATTGAAGCTGAACCTCTCTTCTATGTCGCCGGTAACTTTTTTAATGCACCGGTGAACAGAACGCCGCAGTCTTTTATCTTCCGGAGTTAGCCTGTTTTTTCCTTTATCTGAAAGTCCCGGTAAATCTTTGGTATACTGCAATACCATCCTCCATACACGATTTAAAAACCTGTAACAACCTTCCACGCCCTTTTGGCTCCATTCCAGGTCGCGCTCAGGTGGGGCAGCAAAAAGGATGAACAATCTTGCCGTATCTGCCCCGTATTTTGCAATAATATCTTCGGGGCTGACAATATTACCTTTTGACTTGGACATTTTACTCCCGTCCTTAAGCACCATCCCCTGGGTTAATAATTTCTCAAAAGGTTCATCAATATTAATTAGGTTCATGTCATAGAATACTTTGGTCAAAAAACGGGCGTACATAAGGTGAAGTATAGCATGTTCTACTCCTCCTATATACTGATCTACATTCATCCAATAATCCGCACTGGTTTTTTTAAAAGGAACATCTTCAGCTCCTGGACTGGTATAACGCAGAAAATACCACGAAGAATCTACAAAAGTATCCATCGTATCAGTTTCGCGGCGGGCCTTGCTTCCGCATTTAGGACATGTCGTTTCCACAAAATCGCGGTTCATTTTTAAAGGAGATTCCCCGCTTGGTTTAAACTCCACATCTCGGGGTAATATAATGGGAAGCTCTTCTTCAGGCACGGGTACAACGCCGCATATATTACAGTATATAATTGGAATCGGTGCACCCCAGTAACGTTGCCGGGAAATTAACCAGTCACGCAGCCGAAAGTTAACCTTTCGTCTTCCCCGTCCTGACTTTTCAAGGTAATCTATTACTTTTTCCTTCATGGTATTCGTAGGAAGTCCGTTAAACAGGCCTGAATTTATTGCCGTCCCTTCACCTTCGTATGCTTTTTCTCTAATATTACCCCCTTCACTGTCCCCTCCCGGGGGTTGAACAACTACTTTAATGGGAAGTTTATACTTACGTGCAAATTCCAGATCCCTTTGATCATGAGCAGGAACAGCCATAACGGCTCCCGTTCCGTACTCCATAAGCACATAGTCAGCGATCCAAATAGGAATTTCTTCCCCATTAACCGGATTTACTGCATAGGCCCCGGTAAAAATACCCCTCTTTTCTTTGTCGACAGCAGCTCGATCCCTTTTATTCATTTTCTTAATTTTTTCTATAAATTCCCTTTTGCCTTCCTCCCGGGAACAAACAGAGATTAAATCCTCCGCCAGGGGATGCTCCGGTGCCAGTACCATGTAGGTTACACCAAAAAGCGTGTCAGGCCTGGTTGTGAAAACCTGCAGGATTTCTTCTCTTCCTTTTATCTTAAAATCCACTTCCGCCCCTAGGCTTTTTCCGATCCAGTTCTTTTGCATGATTTTAACTTTTTCCGGCCACCCTTGAAGCTCGTCCAGACCTTCCAGAAGGCGGTCGGCATATGCAGTGATCCTGAGAAACCACTGCTCTAAATCCCTGTTCTCAACAGGAGTCTCACATCGTTCGCACGCCCCATCAACAACCTGCTCGTTGGCCAGGACCGTCGCGCATGAAGGGCACCAATTCACCGCTGCTTTTTTCCTATAAGCCAATCCTCTCTTAAATAGCTGGAGAAAAATCCACTGCGTCCAACGGTAATAATCCGGCTGGCACGTCGCTATTTCCCGGTCCCAATCATAACTTAGCCCGAGAGTCTTAAGCTGTCTTCTCATATTATTAATATTCACTTCTGTCCAATCTTCAGGATGAATATTCCTTTTTATAGCTGCATTTTCAGCTGGCAGGCCAAAAGCATCCCACCCCATAGGGTGTAAAACATTGTAGCCGCGCATTTTATTATAGCGAGCCACCGCATCTCCGATAGTGTAATTCCGTACGTGACCCATATGAAGATTACCCGAAGGGTAAGGAAACATTTCGAGGACATAATACTTATCCCGATCCCAGTCTTCGTATACCTTAAAAGCATTTCGGCTTTCCCATTCCTTCTGCCAGCGCGGTTCGATTTCCGCAAAATCATACTTTTTCTTGATGTCCTTCATGCAATAATTCTCCTCTCTCCACAAACACCTTATCTTAAATTAAAAACCTCTCGCCCGAATTAAGACGAGAAGCTCGGTATATGTACCCGCAGCAAGGCAACCCATTCACCATAAATTTAGCGGCTACATTATAAGTTACAAACC
>DDHO01000004.1:0-7542 GCA_002352935.1 Firmicutes bacterium UBA1874 | reverse complement strand
GCTACATTATAAGTTACAAACCGCACTATCGTCAAACGACCGTCTTCTCTGCAGTGCCCCTGGCGTTTTTGTAATTTATTTTTGTAATTCGGGTTTGAATATTTAAATATATAATAAATTAAAAATATTTCGCCTCATAAGGAATATATTTAGCATCGCCCCAAAGTCGTTCTAGGTTATAGTACCTTCTGTACTCTTCCTGGAAAAGGTGGGCTACTACAGAACCGTAATCCAGCAGTATCCACTGTGCTTCTCTAAAGCCTTCTTTTCTCAACAACTCCACCTTTTCTTCCTCCAATTTTTCTTCAATATGCCGGGCGATTGCCTGAATTCGAGTGCTCGAACCTGTACTACAAATAACAAAAAAATCAGCTACCAAGGAAATTCCCTGGATATCCAAAATAAGAATATCCTCTGCTTTTCGTTCACTGGCCAAAGCAGCAATTTTCTTTGCTATTGCTATTGGTTCCTTCAAATCTTTCCCCCCTGAATAAATCTTTTCCTGTTCAATCGGCAATTTCTAAGCAAATAGTTTCTTGCTTCCACGGTCCTCGGGTGGATAAACCCTTCTTTTTGAAGTATATGCCTCAAAGTAGAATCAAAACCCCACAGCATCGCCTCGTTTATATCGATTAAAACTAAAGACCTTAACTCCTCGATGCCCGGGTACTGCCTTGCGGGCTCTATCATATCCGCCAGGTACAATATTTTATCCATCAAAGTCATCTGGGGGGCACCAACCGTATGATTAGCTATCGCTCTTAAGAGTACTGCTTCGTCGATTCCCAGTTCTTCCCTCACGATATGAGCGCCAACAGGTCCGTGCAATAGCACAGGTTCCCATAGTTCAACTTCATTTGTTATTAAATTATTCTCCTTTGCTTTTTGTAACAGTACTCCCGGTGAAATATCCCTGGCAATATCATGCAGCAGGCCGGCAATCCATGCTTTTTCAACAGAACAATCCCACTTTTCGGCCAACCTGCCCGCTTCCTTTGCAACATTAATAGAGTGATTATACCTCTCTGCCGATAATCTTTTTTTTATAAAACGTTTATACGTCTCAAATTGCTTCATCAGTTATTCCTCTAACAGCTAAAATATGAATATGCTTATAAGTTACACTTACTTTTGAACGTAATTACCTTTTGCTTCCGGCTCTCTCTGCTGTAATGTTCTTTTTTACTGCACAATAAAGCTTGTTTTTTATAATGTACTGTTCTACAGATTCCGGCAAAAGATACTTGATTGTACGTCTTTCTGCAACCCGCCGTCTAATATCAGTGGATGATATTGCCAGCGCAGGTACTTCAAAAAAGAAAATACGCTCACGCAATTCCTTAGGAAAGCAGAACAATTTAGAGCTAATATGCGCTAAATTATAGCCGGGTCTAGTCGCAGCTATTAAGTAACATTGACTTAATATTTCAAATATATTTTTCCAGTTAATTATTTCTAAAATTGCATCTGCCCCGGTAATAAAGTAAAGTTTTTGGGGATGAAACTTGCTGTTAAATTCTTTAACTGTATCTACGGTATAAGATAGACCCGGCCTGTCAATTTCCAAACGCGAAGCTACAAAAAAAGGATTGCTTGCAACCGCAAGTACAGTCATCAGATAACGGTGTCGGGGCTCTGAAATCGAAGATGGTTCTTTATGTGGGGGGCGGCCTGAAGGCACAAAAATTACCTTGTTAAGCTGAAACTGGTCTCTTGCAGCTTCCGCTGCCACAAGATGGCCGTAATGAATGGGATCAAAAGTTCCGCCCATCACCCCGTACACAGTTTTTTTTCCCATAAATTTTCCACCCTATACAGTAAAATGTTATTTTTTGAAAAATCAGCACCAATTTTCCCCGTCACGCGACCTACATGAATAATATCTTCAGCAACGTATCTGTCCCTCACCCCATACTAAGTACTTAATAGTCGTAAGAGCTTCCAGCCCCATCGGCCCCCGAGCATGCAGCTTCTGTGTGCTGATACCGATTTCTGCTCCGAAACCAAACTGGTTCCCATCTGTAAACCGAGTGGAAGCATTAACATAAACCGCGGCAGAATCAACGTTTTTTAAGAATTTGCGGGCTCTCAGGTAATCCTGAGTAATAATAACCTCAGAATGCCTGCTTCCGTATTTATGAATATGTTCAACCGCCTCATCAAGGCTATCTACTACTTTAATTGCCAAAATAAGGTCTAAATACTCGGTTTGCCAATCTTCTTCTGAAGCATTTTTTATTCCCGTCACTATTTGACAAGCCCTTTTGCATCCCCTGAGTTCAACATTATTCTTCCGTAAATCTTCTGCAAGACCGGGAAGAAGCGTTTCTGCCTCGGATATGTGAATCAAAAGTGTTTCAATGGCATTACAGACACCTGGACGTTGGGTCTTGGCATTAATTACAATTTCTTTCGCCATCTGATGGTCTGCCCCTTCATCGACATACGCATGACAATTGCCAACACCGGTCTCAATGACAGGCACAGTAGCATTTTTAACCACTTTTTGGATCAATCCGGCTCCCCCACGTGGTATCAGAACGTCCAAATAATCGTTCATTTTTAACATTACATCCACTGCTTCTCTGTCCGTAGTCTGCACTAACTGAATAGCCTCCCCAGGAATACCGGCGTCTTCAGCGGCCGAAGCTATAATATCCGCTATTGCACGATTAGAATGAAATGCCTCCGTTCCCCCTCTGAGCAGAACAGCATTACCTGTTTTCAGGCAGAGACCTGCAGCATCCACCGTAACATTTGGGCGCGCTTCATAGATAATCCCTACTACCCCTAAAGGCACCCGAATCTTTCCTACTTCCAAGCCGTTTGGCCTTCTCCACGCCTTGACTATCTCCCCTACCGGGTCCGAAAGAGAAATTAATGTTCTTAATCCTTCCGCCATATCTTCAATTCTTTCAGCGGTAAGAAGCAGCCTGTCCAAAAGAGCCCTGCTGAGACCCTTTTCTTTTCCTCTTTCCATGTCCACAGCATTTGCTTCTATTATCTGTTCACTCTTTTTCTCAAGTGCAAGCGCCATTTTAGATAATGCCTCGTTTTTAACAGCAGTTGACATATTTGATAAAAGACGGGCTGCTTCCCTGGCCTTCCTTCCCTGTTCCAGAATATTTTCTTTTATCACTCATAATCCTCCTTAATCCTTATTTATCACCATATTGTCCCTATGTACTACCTCATCAAAATCCTTATGCCCCAAAATCTCTTCTATTTTTACGGAATTTTTACCCATTATTTTGCATATTTCCGCAGATAGATAATTAACCATCCCGCGGGCAATTTCCTTGCCGTCCGGCCCAACAATACTCACAACACTACCAGGTCCAAAATCCCCCTCGACTTCTGTAATACCGATAGGAAGCAAACTCTTACCTTTTTCTTTTAAGGCCAGCACAGCACCGGCGTCAATATGTAGCTTGCCCCGTATTTCCGACCCGAATGCTATCCAGCGCTTTTTAGTGCGCAGCCTGGAATCTCGAGGGACAAAGAGAGTCCCGATCTCTTTGCCTTGAAGCAGATCCATCAAAACCCCCTGCCGCAGTCCACTTGCTATTACTAAAGGAATACCCGAATTCATTGCCACTTCTGCTGCTGAAATTTTAGAGCCCATGCCTCCGGTAGCCCAGTTAGACCCTACTCCACCAGCCAGTTTTCTTAAGTTATCATCTATCTGGTACACACAGGATATAACCCGGGCTTTCTCATTAATTCTCGGATCTGCCGTAAAGAGACCGTCGGTATCGGTAAGAAGGACCAAAAATTCCGCATCAACGAGGCCTGCCACAAGAGCAGAAAGCATATCATTATCGCCAACTTTTATTTCCTCTACAGCTACGGTATCGTTTTCATTTACAATGGGAATAACCTGCTTGCTCAGGAGGGTAAGCAGCGTATTCCTGGCATTAAGATAACGGCGCCTGTCGGCAAGGTCTTCCCGGGTTAATAAAACTTGAGCAACAATTTTACCGTATTCGGCAAAAAGCTTTTCGTACATGTGCAGTAAAATACCCTGTCCCACCGCCGCTGCTGCCTGCTTTTCGGGCATCGTTTTAGGCTTTTGTTTATAACCCAGCCTTCCGATACCTGCCCCTACAGCCCCCGAAGTAACTAAGACTATTTCACGTCCCTGGTTTGTTAGATCGACAATTTCCCTGACCAATCGTTCCATCTGGGCAAGATTAATTTTACCTGTATTATGTGTAAGAGTACTGGTGCCCACTTTAACGGTAATACGTTTAACACCGGCTATCAATTTGCTCCGCTCAACATTCAAATCTGTACACCCTTTTACTTTTCTTTGCCCAAACTTTCAGACTCATATTTAAACAAACAGTTAATAAAGAAACGCTCTTCAAAGAGCGCCGAAAAACGTCAACAGTATTATAACATATTTAACTTCAAGTCCACAGGAGAAGTCTAAAAATTAATCCTTAAAGTAAAACTCAATTTTTCCTATTATAACCTTATCCCCGTTCCGAACACCTGCTCTGCGCAGTGCATCTTCTACACCTTCACGTTCTAAAAATAACTGGAAACTTTGTGCAGCTTCCTCGTTTTCCAAATTAGCCATGGCTGCCTTTCTTTCAATATCCCTGCCTTTAACTAAAAAAACGTTTCCATCTTTAATAATTTCGAAACGTGGTCCAACTTTTACGTGCCTTGTTGTTTCTCTCTCGTATTGTTCTGTGACAGAATTTTTTTCTAAATCTCTTAATAACATATCTACAGTATTCAAAAGCTCCTTTATCCCTTCTCCCGTTACAGCAGACACGGGACATATTTGATACTTGTCACCAAGTTCACAGCGAATTTTCTCCAAATTGTCCCGGGCCCCTGTTATATCAATTTTATTTGCAGCAATAATCTGGGGTTTTTCTGCAAGTTTTTTACCGTAGAGTTTTAGCTCCTTATTTACAGTATAAAAATCTTTTATGACATCCCTTCCTTCCGTAGCAGCAGCATCCAGAACATGGACCAGTAGCCGGCTGCGTTCCACATGACGCAGAAAATCCCGTCCCAATCCCGTCCCTCGATGGGCACCCTCTATCAGCCCCGGGATATCAGCCACCACAAAACTTCTGCCATCTTCACTTTTAACTACACCCAAATTCGGAGAAAGAGTAGTAAAGGGATAAGAAGCTATTTTGGGTCGGGCAGCAGAAATACGCGATATTAAAGTTGACTTCCCGGCATTGGGCATCCCGATTAAGCCAACATCGGCAAGCAACTTCAATTCAAGTAATAGAGTTTTTTCTTCTCCTGGCTCTCCTTTTTCTGCAAAAGAAGGCAAGCTGTTTCGGGGACCGGCTAAACTGGCATTCCCGCGGCCACCTCTTCCCCCGCGGGCAACAACGACTTTTTGGCCTTCACTGACAATATCAGCAATAATTTCCCCTGTTTCCGCGTCCTTAACCAGTGTACCTATGGGTACTCTTACGACAAGATCTTCGGAGCTTTTCCCGTGCTTGTTCTTACCCTGCCCACGTTTACCCCTGCCTGCTTTATAATGCTGCCGGTATTTAAAATCTACAAGTGTACGCAGGCCCGGATCTCCAATAAAAACTACATCTCCGCCCCTTCCCCCATCGCCACCACAGGGTCCTCCGGCAGGCACATATTTCTCACGCCTAAAAGCCACTTCCCCGCTGCCCCCGTCTCCACCTTTTACATATATTTTCGCCTTATCGTAAAACACCGTGCATCACCTTATTAACCCTATTCGCCCAAACCGGCCTTTGGAATATGTATTAAAAAACTACAATCCGAGCTCTTTGTTAAAAATTCAAACCTGTAACCCTTACAGCCCATTTCTTTCTTGAGCGAGTTCCCGATCCTATTTTCTACCTCTTGAAATTTTCTTATGCTCGAAGGTAATCTGAACACAACCTGACAACAATCTTCAAATCCTGAAAATTCTAAATTAATTCTGCGGTCTTCTGCAGCTAAATTGCTGACAATCTCCAGGCATTCCTCCAGGCAACGGCCTATTAAATCCACAGCCGTTCCTAAATCAATATTTATTAAATCTCTTCCCACATTTATTTCCAGTGAAACGCCTTCAGCCCTCCATCTTTCCTGTAATAAAATGACCCCTAGAGCCAAACGCGAGGGCTTTAAAAACATAACACTTCCCGCAGTTTCAATTTTTTTAATAGCTTCCTTAGTGCTTTCCAGGGCTTTTTCACGCTTTCTGAGCTGAAGTTGTCCAAGGATAACCTGCAGGTAATTGAGAAAATCATGTTTTTGTTTTCTTAAAAGTGCTACAGCTTCTTCAGAAGTTATGCCGTGCGGAAAGAACAATTTCTTATCCACTTTATCTCCCCCTATACCCCCAACCTAAAAAATAACCCCTGGAAATTCCAGGAGTAACCACTTGCAGGACTGATAGCATTTCCTGCCTCGAAATGAGCTAAAACTACGCCAGCACACTAACCTGTTTTTTATTCTTGCCTTTACGTCCAAATTTTACATATCCGCTGGAAAGTGCATATAGAGTGTCGTCCTTACCCAATCCCACGTTCATTCCGGGATGAATCTTAGTCCCCCTTTGGCGCATAATGATGTTACCTGTCTCGACATACTGACCGCCAAATTTTTTGACACCGAGCCTTTTTGACTCGCTATCTCTACCGTTTCGTGAACTTCCTACTCCCTTTTTATGAGCAAATAACTGCAGGTCCATTCTCATATGCTACACCTCCTTCGTATAACTTTTACATTCCCCGCGTAATTTTCCTCGACAGCTTTTAAACCTAAAAACATAGTCTCTAAAATTACTCCGGCACGCTCACGTTCTTCTTTTTTTAATGATGCAGGCAACTCACACCTTAAATTTCCCGGCCCAACTTCAACTTTCGGTTTTTTATTGCTAAGAAAATGATCAAGGCCAAGCAGGGCAGTTTGAGTAATTGCGGATACTCCCGCGCAAACTATATCTTTGCCATATTCAGAAAAACCGGAATGGCCTTCTATAATGAATGATGTTATCCACCCATCATTATTTTCCAGAATTTCAACTCGAAGCATGTTTACTCACATATGATCTTTTTTACTCTAACCCTGGTGTAAGGCTGCCTGTGCCCCTTTTTCCTGCGGTAATTGTTTTTAGGTTTATATTTATAAATAGTAATTTTCCTGCCCTTAATGTGCCTGAGGATATTTAGTTTAACCTTGGCACCTTCTATTAAGGGAGTGCCTACTTTAAAATCTGTTCCTTCTCCTCCCAAAGCCAAAACCCTGTCTATTTCAATATCCTGTCCTTCTTCTGCAGGAAGCCTTTCAACATCTAAAATGGCTCCCTCAACTATTTGATATTGCTTCCCGCCTGTTTCTATAATTGCATACATTGCAATACCTCCAGTTTAAAAATCGCTGGATCCGGCAGCTGCCCATCCTTACAGCATTTAAAGCCCTATCCACGCGTCAGAAAACAACACGGTAGAATCGTAGCATACTCTTCCCTGTTTGTCAATTTCAAGAGATAGTAGCCATAGTGTCAATATACTGTAGGAAAAATTTAAAAAGGAT
>DDHO01000016.1:23451-30937 GCA_002352935.1 Firmicutes bacterium UBA1874 | reverse complement strand
TTGGAAGTAGGTTTTGTCAACAGGCTGACCGGCTCTTAAATAGAGCCGGTTAGCTTTAAACTGCTTCTCTCATCTTTTCGGCGCCGTTTTCCCTAAGGATTTTCTGTGCTTCGGTTATTTGTTTTTCGTCTGTTTTAACCGAAACAAGAATTTTACCCTGTTTGATATCATTTTCGTATTCTTTCCCCTGCTCTTCCGGAATACCCCAGTCAACTAGTGCACCAGCAATTCCTCCGGTTGCTGCTCCGGAAACAAGGGCGGCAATAGGGCCTGCCGCAATAATGGGTCCGATGCCGGGTATGGCCAGTGCTCCTGCGCCTGCTGCGGCGCCGACAAGAGCACCTAACGTGCCTCCGGCGGCAATACCTCCGGTCAGTTTTTCTGCACCTTCTGCTCCTTCTTGCTGTTTTTGCTCCTGACCGGCGTCTTTAGCAAGGACTGAAATATCTCCCTTGTCAAACCCATATTCTCTCAACTCTGCTACAGCTTTTTCGGCTGCATCTTCGGAGTTGAACATTGCTATAATTCTTTTTGTTTCCCGGGTATACATAAATTAACCTCCCTTTTTTTAATTCTCAAAAATATTTTTCCCTTTTCCAAGGCGAATATACGTCCAGTTGCTTTTTGATAATTTATCTAATAATGGAATTTAATAACAAGAAAAAATATTATTTTTTATACGGTACAAGAAGGGCGACCAAGCGGGTGAAAGGTTCAATGAAAGGCATTACTGCAAGAGAAGAGGCAATGTTAAAGATTGTTTGCGCATGAGCTATTTGACGGGGAAGTTCATGTGCAAGTGAAGATATGATACCTGCAAAGCAATCTATGAAAGGAAAGATAAAGACAACACCTAAAACATTAAGGATAACATGGGCAGCAGCAACTCTTTTGGCTTCGGATGTATTTCCCAGGCCTGCGAGTAAAGCGCTTGTACAAGTGCCGATGTTAGTACCTAAAATGAAAGCTATTGCTACGGGTGTAGTAACAAAGCCCTGTGCTGCGATTGTCATCAACATAGCAGTCGTGAGCGTACTGGACTGAAAAATTGCTGTTGCAAAAGCGCCTGTGACCAGGCTGCCCAAGTAACTTTGATTAAAATAAGTTAAGCATTCCCAAAAACCGGGTTTAAAGTACAGGGGTTTGAATGCGTTTGACATACATATGAGACCTAGAAGTAAAAGTCCGAAGCCTAACAAACTCCAACCCAGGGCCCGGTAGCGGCCCCGACTGAAAACAATAGTAAGAGAACCAACTGTTACAAGAGGGATGGCCAGTGAATGTATATCGAAAGCAATTAATTGAGTGGTAACAGTTGTGCCAATATTTGCACCCAGTACTATTCCGATTGCCTGAGTGAGGTTTAACAAACCGCTGCTCACGAAGCCAATTGTAATAACTGTAACCACACTGCTGGATTGAACCAGTGCTGTCACCAGAGTCCCTGTAAATAGAGCCAAAATAGGTGACCCAGTAGCATAAGTTAGGATAGTTTGCAGCCGGCTGCCTGCCAGTTTCTCTAAACCTGAGCGCATTAACTGCATGCCTAAAAGAAAGGTTACGATCCCCATACCTGCTAATAGAAACGATTTCAACTAACGACGACCTGCCTTTCCACATTATTTATATATAGGAAGGAGCAGGAAATATTACTTTTGCTTACTTACAAGGTAATAAATTAACATCTTATAACCCTTTTTACAGTTGATTTTGGGAAAATAATATTTTTAAAATGTAGATGTTTATATTTTTAAGCTGAAATTCGAAATTACGTTAATGAAGAAGGTAATTAAACTTAAAGTGAAGAACTATTGAAAAAAGTGCAATAAAATCAACAAATTTGTGATTTTAAGCACAAGTGTAACTGCCCGGTGTAAGAACCCGGTTATCTTTATAAATGGGATTTCAATTTAAGAAATGTGCCGAAGCCGGTGAGGAGTTAATATTATAATATGACGGAAGATTGCAGGGGAGCGGAAAGGAGGGCTTAAAAATAATGAAAAATTCGTTGCCGTATAATATAAGTTCTTCAAAGGCTGCTTTTCGGCATTTTGTTGAGAGGGTGCAGGAAAAAAGCGCAGTTAAAATCAGTGACTGCTACCAGTGCGGGAAATGTTCGGCAGGTTGTCCGGTGGGTTTCGCAATGGATTATATGCCTCGCCAGATTTTAAGGCTTTTAGAATTGGGTTTGGTAGAAGAAGCACTGCGGTCGCATACGATTTGGCTGTGCGTGCACTGTGAAACATGTGCTGTGCGGTGTCCCCGGGAAATCAATCTTCCGCGTGTTATGGAAGTACTATGTGTGGAATCTAGAGCCCGGGGGATAGTTAGTGAAAAAAACCTAAGGCTTTTTGATGAATTGTTTTTAAAATCAGTAGCAAAGTACGGCCGCGTTCACGAAACAAGACTGAGCATAGAATATAACCTTTATTCTGGAAAATGGTTTCAAGATATACTTATAGCTCCTAAATTATTTCGTAAAGGCAAGATGAATTTTAAGCCCCCCAGAATTCAGGGCCAAAAAGCCGTGGAAAGTATAATAAGAAAAACGAGGGAGAAGGAGGAATGAGACTTCGCTATGAAATATGCCTATTATCCGGGGTGCTCCCTTCATTCTACTGGCATTGAATACGATCTCTCTACAAAAGCTGTTTGTAAGCTTCTAAATATAGAGTTGGAAGAAATAGCGGACTGGAACTGCTGTGGTGCTTCTTCTGTTCATAGTGAGGAGCGCCTGCTGGGCCTCGCGCTTCCGGCGAGAAACCTGGCCCTGGCCGAAAAGCAAGGACTGGATACGGTTGTTCCCTGTGCAGCCTGTTTTAACCGCATGAAGAAAGCCTGTTTTGCAGTCAGGGAATGCAAAAATACCCGGGAGGAAGTTTCGGAACTCATTGATATGGATTATAGTGCATCGCGTGAAGTTATTGCTCTGTTAGATTTACTGGCAAACCGGTTAAAAGTGGAGGATTTGAAAGAAAAAGTAGTTAACCCTTTTAAGGGTGTAAAAATAGCGTCTTACTACGGTTGCCTTTTGGTGAGGCCCCCTGAAATTACCGGCTTTGATGATCCCGAAAATCCCCGGAGCATGGATAATTTAATGGAAGCATTAGGAGGCACGGCATTAGACTGGTCCTTTAAAACTGAATGCTGCGGCGGAGCTTATAGCATTTCCCATCCGCATGTGGCAGAAAAAATGCTTTACAGGATTTTTGACGCTGCCCTGGCAGAAGGAGCGGACTGTTTTACGACGGCCTGTCCGCTGTGTTTTTTAAATTTGGATATGAGACAGGCGGAAATTATTCAGAAATATGATCTAAAAAGGCAGCTGCCGGTATTTTATTTCACAGAGATGATAGGGTTGGCTATAGGCTGTTCCCCTTCAGAATTAGGTTTAGAAAAACATTTTGTAGATACCCGAGAGTTTTTGAACGGCTTTTTCTCGGGAGCCGTGCGGGAAGGGGGGAAATAAATTTGAAAAGGATCGGAGTTTTTGTCTGCCACTGCGGAACGAATATAGCTTCTAAGGTAGATGTCCGAAGTTTGGTGGAAAGCGCCCGGGAGCTGCAGGATGTAGCTTATGCAGCAGATTATCAATTTATGTGTTCTGAACCCGGACAGAAGTTGCTGGTGAATTCTATTAGGGAACATGACCTTAACCGAGTGGTTATAGCTTCCTGTACGCCTCGACTGCATGAGGAAACTTTCAGGAAGGCCGTAAAAGCTGCGGGGCTTAACCCGTACCTTTTAGAAATAGCGAATATCAGAGAGCAGTGTGCTTGGGTACACGATGACAGGGAGGAAGCAACGCGCAAGGCCAGCGAGCTGGTGAGCATGGCGGTGGCAAAAGCCCGCAACAGTTCTGCCCTTGACAGTACAAGGATACCGATTACCAAAAGCCTGCTGGTTATTGGAGCGGGTATTGCGGGAATACAAACTGCTTTGGATGTAGCAGATAACGGGTATGACGTTATGCTCCTGGACAGGGAACCAACAATAGGCGGGAACATGGTTAAACTGGACAAAACGTTTCCGACATTGGACTGCTCCGCCTGAATTAGTACTCCGAAGATGGTTGCTGCGGCGCAGCACCCCAATATTACTATTGCCAGCTATGCGGAAGTCGAGCGTGTGGAAGGATTTATAGGAAATTTCAAGGTTATTATTCGTAAAAAAGCGCGTTCGGTGGATGAAAATAAATGTACCGGCTGCGGGATTTGCTGGGAAGCATGTCCGTCCAGAAACATAACTAGCGAATTTGACGAAGGCATGGGTAAGCGAAAGGCAATCTATTTGCCTTTCAAACAGGCGGTTCCTGCTGTCCCGGTTATTGACAGGGAACATTGCCGGTATTTTCAAAGCGGAAAATGCGGAATTTGCCGGAAAAAATGTCCATCAGGTGCTATTGATTTTAAACAGGAAGACGAAATCATTGAAAAGGAATTCGGAGCTATTGTGATAGCGACCGGATACGAACTATTTGACTGGGCGAGTGTCTATGGAGAGTACGGTTATGGTCAAATACCAGATGTGATCACTTCAATGCAGTTTGAGCGAATGAATAACGCTTCGGGTCCCACGGAAGGAGAAATCTTAAGGCCTTCGGATGGTAAAAGGCCCAGAAATATAGCTATTATAACCTGCGTAGGTTCCAGGGACGATGCTAAAGGTAGAAGTTATTGCTCGCGGGTCTGCTGTATGTATACCGCCAAACATGCTCATCAGATTCTGGAAAAAATACCGGATGCTCAAGTTTTTGTTTTTTATATGGACATCCGAGCGCCCGGTAAAAACTACGAAGAGTTTTACCGGCGTTCGGTTGAGGAAGGTGCCGTATATATAAGGGGCAGAGTCTCACGTATATACCGCCGCGGAGAACTAATGGTCGTAAAGGGGGAAGATACACTGCTGGGCAGGCAGGTTGAAGTGGAGGCTGACCTGGTCATACTGGCTACGGCCATAGTTCCGAGCACGGGCTTTCAAAAAATAAGCGAACTAACAGGTATTACGGCGGACAAAGATGGTTTTTTTCAAGAAGCGCATCCCAAACTCCGACCTGTTGAGACGAATACTGCTGGAGTGTTTTTGGCGGGAGCGTGCCAGGGCCCCAAGGATATACCGGATACGGTAGCACAGGCCGGCAGTGCTGCTGCAAAAGTTACAGCACTATTTTCCAAAGGTGAAATAGAAACAGACCCCATGATTGCGGAAGTTAACAAGGCAAATTGTTCGGGATGCGGGCTGTGCCTGCAGGTCTGCCCGTATGACGCCATTACTTTAAAGGCGACTAAAGAGCGAGTAGCAGGTGTTGAAAGAGAGAGAAATGTGGCCGAGGTTAACGCGGGCCTCTGCAGGGGCTGCGGTGCTTGTACCACTGCTTGCCCTTCAGGAACTATCAACTTAAAAGGTTTTACAAACGAACAGATCCTCTCGGAGGTGGATGCCGGATGCCTGGGGAATTAAACGCTGCAGAAAAATGGGAACCAAAAATTATTGCCTTTTGCTGTAACTGGTGTGCGTATGCCGGTGCGGACTTGGCAGGCTTAAACCGTAAAAAGTATCCTGCTAATCTGCTTGTTGTAAGGGTACCGTGTTCGGGCCGTGTTAACCCTCAGTTTGTACTCAGGGCTTTTCAAAAAGGTGCGGATGCAGTCCTGGTAGCCGGGTGACACCCCGGAGACTGCCACTATGTTAGTGGCAATTACTATGCCAGGAGACGATATCTGCTGATGCAGCGCCTGTTGGGCTTTGTCGGAATAGAACCTGAAAGGCTTCAGGTCCGCTGGGTTTCTAGTTCGGAGTCTGACAGGTTTGCGAAAACGATAACCGAGTTCACAGCGATTATTAGAAAGCTTGGCCCGAATAGAAAGTTGAGAGATGCCTATGAATGAAATTACCCAAAAAATGCGCTTTGCTGCCAGGGAGATTTTAGAAAAAAAGGAAGTCAACTATGTAATCGGCTGGGAAAAGGGAAGTTTTGCATACCAGTCGCCTCCTGTTTTTATCGACAAAGGGGAAGATGTGGACCGCCTGATATGGGATGAATTTTGTATAAGCAACCTGGCTGTTTATCTTCTGGATGAACGTTGCCGCGAAACAAAAGTAGGGCTTTTTGTAAAAGGGTGCGATTCCAGGGGGGTCGTTCGGCTCATTCAGGACCGGCAGGTGCCGCGGGACAGGGTTTATATTATGGGGATACCCTGTCCCGGTGTCAAGGACCCCGTAAAGTCGGCAAAAGCAGGTCGAGAGCAAGCACCTCTGGCAGATAAATGCCTTTACTGTACGAGTAAAAACCCCGTGCTGTATGATGTTATATTAGGCGATAAAGTGCAAGAAGGTTCTTTGACGGGTGAAAACGAGCGTTTTGCAGAAATTACCGATTTTGAAGAAAAGGATTTGGACAAGCGTTATGAATTTTGGTCGCAGCAGTTTGACCGCTGTATCAGATGTTTTGCATGCCGCAATATTTGTCCGGCATGTAATTGTGCTGTGTGCTGTTTTGAACAGCCGCGAGTGGGATGGTTAAGCAAATATGTTGGACGTTCCCAGAACGAATTTTATATTTTGACGAGGGCCCTGCATGTTGCAGGCCGCTGTATTGAGTGCGGTGAGTGCGAAAGAGCTTGTCCGGTTAATATACCGATTATGAAATTGAACCGCAAGATAATAAAGGATATTAATGAATTGTTCGGTCAGTATGAAGCCGGTTTGGACTTGGAACAGACACCTCCCTTAGGCCGGTATGAAACAGACGACCCGGATGAATTTGCCGATTAAATAAGGAGGAGGTGGATTTAATGAAGTATATTATTGATAAAAAGAAAATAAAAAAAGTTCTTGACTGTTTAAGCAGGAAAGCCAGTGTATATGTACCTGCGGAATTGGATGGCATAACAAGGTTTGTCACCTGGGACGGGGAAGTTGTTCCTGTTTGGGACCGAAACACCTTAATACCTCCTAAAGAAATTGTTTTTCCTCAGACAGAAAAAATGTATGCTTACAGTTCTAAGGGAATGGACGTGGAATTAAAAGAAGCTGAAAAAAGCCCGGATAAGATGGTAATATTTGGTATAAGGCCCTGTGATGTGCGGGCAATAAACCTCCTGGATAAGGTATTTCTTGACGGGGAGTTTTGTGATACCTATTATCAAAACGGGAGGGATAATATTATAATACTGTCTCTTGGATGTACGCAGGCCGAGCAGACGTGTTTCTGTGAATCTATGGGAGTTAACCCCCGGGAGTCTGACGGGGCAGATATCGTCATGCATGATTTCGGAGAAAATTTTTTATTTCATGCAAAGAATGAGAAAGGCGAGATGCTGCTGGCTGAATTTGAAGAATGGGAACAAACGGATGAGAAGGAGATTGAAGAAGGCGAATTATGCGAGTTAAAGGTAGATATGGAAGGAATTCCGCAAAAACTTAATAAGATGTTTGAACATCCCATCTGGGACGAATTTTACCGAAAATGTTTGAGTTGCGGTAT
>DDHO01000016.1:22974-23232 GCA_002352935.1 Firmicutes bacterium UBA1874 | reverse complement strand
CGAAAATGTTTGAGTTGCGGTATTTGTACTTTCCTGTGTCCTACGTGTCATTGTTTTGATATGCAGAACGAAAACATGGGGAGAAAAGGATTTAAATTTCGTTGCTGGGATTCCTGTATTTTTGAGGAATTTACACTGATGGCTGCCGGTTATAATCCCAGGCCGACAAAGAAAGAACGCATACGCAACAGGTTCTTGCACAAGCTGTGCTACTTTCCCGAGAAGTATCAAGAACTGGGTTGTGTCGGGGGCGGGCGC
>DDHO01000016.1:15637-22758 GCA_002352935.1 Firmicutes bacterium UBA1874 | reverse complement strand
TCTGGGTTGTGTCGGGTGCGGGCGCTGTTTACAGGAGTGCCCGGTTAACATGGACATTACTTTCTTCATAAGAAGGGTAAAGGAGGTGAAAACAGGTGCCCGGTGAACAGAAAAGGAACCCGCTGATGCCCCGGGTCGGCAGAATTTTAAAAATTATCAAAGAAACGCCGGATGTTAAAACGTTTTTTATTACCACTACAGACGGCAACAGGCCTTTTACGGCTGGCCCCGGTCAGCTGGGGATGCTCTCTCTGGTGCCTGTGGGAGAAGCTATGTTTTCGGTTTCTTCTCAGGGTGAGAACCATCTGGAATTTGCTATTAAAAAGATCGGGGTTCTTACTGATGCTTTGCACGAAGCTAGAGAGGGCCAAGCGGTTGGCATCAGGGGGCCTTACGGTAACGGTTTTCCCGTGGAGAAAATTAAAGGACGGGATGTTCTTTTTATTGCAGGTGGAATCGGCCTGGCGCCCGTCAGGTCACTGATCAAATATTGCATATTAAACCGTAATGACTTCGGACATTTGCAGGTAGTGTACGGAGCGCGTTCTCCCGAAGATCTCTGTTTCCGGGAAGAGCTTTTCTGTAACTGGGTAAATGTTAAAAACTGCCGAGTTGATGTGACTGTGGATAGGGGCAGCGGAAGCTGGACGGGCAATGTCGGTTTTGTACCGGCTTTTTTAGAAGAGCTAAATCCTTCCCCTGAGGGTAAGATTGTGGTGATTTGTGGCCCCCCTATCATGATAAAGTATGTGCTGCAATCCTTAAAAAAAATGGGATATAAGCCCGATCAAATTTATACGACTTTGGAAATGCGTATGAAATGTGGAATAGGAAAGTGCGGAAGGTGTAATTTAGGCAGTCGTTATATCTGCCTGGATGGGCCGGTCTTCAGTGCGGCTGAACTAAATGAACTTCCAAATGAATATTAATTAGATAAAAAAGCTATTTGCGGCAGCAAAATCGCAATATTGAAGGAGTGACCGTTTTGCTGGTCGATTATCATGTACATGTTCAGGGACATAATGACAGGGAGTACTCTTATGAAGAATTAAGCAAATTTGTCAAAAGAGCGGAGGAAAGAGGTTTAACAGAGATAGGGCTGGCTGATCATGATCGTTATTGGGAAAAGATAGATCTGGAAGTGGTTAGACAGGTCGCTCGGCATTTTCCCGGAGTTATTATTAGAGTCGGTTTAGAAGTCGGTTATGTTCCGGGAAAAGAAGAAATAATCCGAAGAAAATTTGCAAAATTTCCTTTGGATTATGTAATTGGTTCTATTCATGAAATTAACGGTTGGTATTTTGATCATCCTGCGTACATTGCAGAATATACATACTGGGATCCCGATGAGCTGTACGAATGCTATTTTTCGCTGGTAGAAAAGGCGGTTAAATCGGGCCTGTTTGATATTGTAGGTCACCTTGACTTAATTAAAATATTTAATGTTAGACCCCGAAAGCCGGTTCTGGATTTTATGCCCTCTCTTCTTAAAGAAATAAAAAACAATGGCTTGGTGGTAGAGGTGAATGTTAATGGTCTGAATAAGCCCGTTAAGGAAATATATCCTGAAAAATGCATTTTAGAAAAATGCTTTCAAAAAGGCATTCCGGTGACTTTAAGTTCCGATGCTCATAAAAGCGAGGATATAGGAAAAGGGGTAAAAATGGGGGTGGAACTCCTCAGAGAAGTAGGATATAAGAAAATTGCTGGTTTTGAACGCCGCAAAATATATTTTAAAAAGCTGGGTTAGAGAGCCAAACATATTTCTGTTCATCCGGCCATAAATTGTTAAAAGAGTTTTTATTGAAATTACGGATGAGCAGGTGTAGTAATGATCTACGGTCTTATAATCGTCTTGTTTGCTGCTGTTGTTTTTACAAATTCTATTGAGTGGTTAGGGAAAAAGTTAAATCTGGGAGAAGGAGCAGTGGGCAGCCTCCTGGCAGCTGTTGGAACAGCGCTGCCGGAAACAATAATACCGCTCGTTGCCTTTTTTTTTGGCTCCGGAGTAAAAGGGGAAGCTATCGGGATAGGAGCTATTTTAGGAGCCCCTTTTATGTTGAGCACCTTGGCTTTCTTTATGACGGGTTTTGCAGCGCTTTTTCGAAAGGAAGCTATGTACCGGCGAGAACTTCAGGTTGATTTAGAGATAACTGTCAGGGATCTCTCTTTTTTTTTAATAGTTTATTCGATTGCTGTGGGCTCTGCTTTTCTATTTCCCCTGGGGAAAAAGATATCCGCATGTATAATTGTCTTTTTATATACTCTTTATGTATGGAAAACTGTTAAACAGGGTAAAAAAGCCGGAGGTCCCCACAATTTAGGCCCCCTCTGGTTTGCACCCCGCAGTGATGAACCGCCGTTACTTATCGTGATCTTCCAATTAATTGCGGCATTAATAATGCTTTTAATCGGAGCGCACGTATTTGTTGAAGAAATTCAGCAGCTTGCTGTCTGCTGGGCCGTACCTGCCTTTATACTTTCCCTTGTAATAACTCCCGTTGCCACAGAACTGCCTGAGAAATTCAATACAGTGTTTTGGATAGCCAAAAGAAAGGATGCCCTTGCCCTGGGTAATATCACAGGGGCCATGGTTTTTCAAAGCTCTCTGGTGCCGGCAGTAGGAATGTTCCTAACTAAGTGGGTTTTAAATCCTGTTGCCATAGTAAATATATCAATAACTTTTTTATCAACGGGATCACTCCTGTTGGGGGTTTTGTCCAGTAAATCGGTTAAACCCTGGATGTTAATCCAGGGAGGATTATTTTACTTAGCATTTATCATGTTTTTAATGTATGTCTATAAATAAATACATAAAAACTGCCCCTGGAATATGAGGCAGTTTTTACCAATAACCCCACTGCGATCTCTGGTGCTTCATGAAGCAGTCCTTACAAAGAGAGCGTGTAAAAAACAATTCCTCGACTCTGTGAAGGTTGTCCTTTTTTAACATTTTTCCGCAACGCTGGCAGCAAGCTATTTCAGTTATTTTCGCCATTTACCTTTCCACCCTTGTTTAAACTTTTTCTTAAGTTAGGTTTCCCATGTTTATTTATTTAAAACCTTCAGCTGCGTTCCTTTTAATTCCTAAAAAGTAAGAGATTATTTCTGGGTAGAAGAATCAAAATCACTTAAAATGTTATTTTCCGTCCATTCAGGTATAGCTTTCAGAATTATTTTTTGAATATCTTTTATCAAGGTAATTAAACGATATTCCGCGTTTATGTAATCATTTATGGTGGGGTTTAGTGTCAACATTTTTAACTTTTCTTCCAGGCTCTTTTTTTGGTCTTCATCAATTTTTTCACCAGTTTGTACTTTTAGCTGAAATTCCCACTGCTGGCGGCAGAAATCCTTATAAATTTCATAATTTTTTTCGCTACTTTGAAGCCTGTCCTTGCATTTTTTAAAATTAGTATACTCGTCTGACTTTTCAAGAGCCCTGGCAAGTTCGTAAGCCTTTCCGTATACAGACAAAAAAATCCCTCCTTAAGTATTTTAGAGCAAAGATTAGCGCGTTTTCTCCGTATTTATTTTTGATCATTTCTCTTAAAAAAATAGAAAACCTTTCAATTTTAATTTAAAATATATCTTAATTTTTATACCTTTTTGAAAGCGGGATTAAATTAGCAGGCTAGTGACGGTCTGGTTTGAAGCGGGGAAAAGTATTGACTGGCTGCAAGCGCAAGTGGTAATATTAGTAACTAATTAACCGGAAAATGCTTTTCGGTTTTTCGAATCGGAGGTTAAAAATTTGAGTAATTATAATTACTTAAAGAAGATTCCGGTATTTTCAGATTTATCAGACGAAGAACTCATGGAAATTAACAAAATTGTTCTTCTGCGAAAATATAAGAAAGGAACTATTATCTTTATGGAAGGAGAACAAGGCAATGAAGTTTATTTTGTAAAAAAAGGTAAGGTCAAGCTTACAAACCTTATTGAAGACGGGCGGGAAAAAATACTTCATTTTCTTAAACCGGGTGAGATCTTTGCGGAAGTCCTTCTTTTTGACGGAGGGCCCTTTCCTGCGACAGCAGAAGTGATAGAAGACGCGGAAATAGGGGTTATCAGAAATAAGGATATTGAAAAAATAGTACTTAACAATACGGAGTTTGCATGGAAATTATTGAAGGTGATGGCCGGGAGACTGCGCGAAGCTCAGCTTCATGTAAGGGATCTTGCTCTTCGAGGTATGTACGGCCGTTTAGCCAGCACCCTGCAGCGTTTAGCTGAAGATTACGGTATTAATACTTGTGAAGGCGTTTGTGTGAACCTAAACCTAAGCCAACAGGAACTGGCCGATCTTATAGGCTCTTCTCGTGAAACGGTTGCACGCATTTTAGCGGATTTTAAAAAAGCGGGTGCTATTAAAGTTAAGCGTCCAAAAATAATTATTGTCAACAAACAGGTCCTGTGGGACTGGATGTAAAATATAATTAAAGATGAAAGGAGGCCATATTATAAATTCCGATATCACAATCGAATGGCTGCGTGCAAAACTGATTGAAAATAGCTATATATGCGATGATGAAATTATCGTTACCATATATTTAGCCTTAAAAATGGAAAAGCCCCTTTTGGTTACGGGGGCGCCCGGAGTAGGCAAAACAGAAATTGCCAAGGTTTTGAGCAGTGTCTTTTCTACAGATCTTATCCGGCTCCAATGTTACGAAGGTTTGGATGAAAGCAAGGCGCTTTATGAGTGGAACTACCAGCGGCAGTTGCTTAAAATTCAGATTTGCAGGGAGACGGGAATAAAGGAATTGGGCGAAGATGATCTTTTTTCTCCGGAATACCTGCTGGCACGCCCTTTGTTACAGGCTATTCAGTCTAAGAAAAAGGTTGTTCTTTTAATAGACGAAGTTGATAAAACAGACGAGGAATTTGAAGCTTTTTTGCTGGAATTGCTGTCGGATTTTCAAGTATCAATACCTGAAATGGGAACAGTAGTTGCCAGGCAGATTCCTATAGTTATTTTAACAAGCAACGAAGAACGTGAGCTGTCTGAAGGGCTCAAAAGAAGATGCCTTTACCTGCATATTAACTATCCTACCATAGAGAAAGAAGTGGAAATAATTCGAGTAAAAGTACCTGAAGTCGGCAGACGTTTAGCCGAACAAATAGCGCGTTTCATGTCCTTTCTACGTTCTGAACTGGAATTTAAAAAGAACCCGGCAGTGGCTGAAACATTGGATTGGGCTCGTGCATTGGCAGTGTTAAATGCTCAAAAATTGGAACCCAAGGTTATTGAAAATACTTTAAACGTCATATTAAAAAACAAGGAGGATCAGGAAAAGTTTATTAAGAAAATAGGGGCAGAAAAAATGATCAACGCCTGTCTTGACTCGAGAAATGAGGTTGTCCGCGAATGAATTATAAGCCTGATGATAGAGAGCAGGTCTATCTGGAACAAAATATGATCAAATTTTCGAGCGTACTCCGCAACCTGGGCTTTCGTATAGGGACATCGGAAATTGCTGAAACGATTTCTGCCCTGGAGCATATTCCCTTATTGGATAAAAGAGCAGTTAAAGCTGCTTTAAGGGCGACTTTAGTAAAGGAAACGACCAAAGCACCGCTCTTCGATCGGGCGTTTGAACTTTTTTTTACTTTACCCGAAAGTTTATTCTGAACGTGAAAGGAAACGCAGCGCTTTGGAACGGGATCAGGAAAGGAAAATAGTTGAAGCAGAAGCAGACCTCGTGTTTAAGGGAAAAAAATTGGACATTCCAAATTCCGATAAACTGCTTTACTCCGGCCTGAGCCATAGAGAAAAAGAGCGACTTAGAAATTTTTTAGAACAAAGTTCGGCAGGGATTAATGAAGAACGCAATGCACATACGGTAATTTCCGGACTGGTGCGCAGTCACCTTGAATTTTTGCGTCGTAAAAATGAAGTTGCAAGAGAAACGTTTAAAATAAAAAAAACGGATAACCTTGAGTTGGATAACCTGCTCCATGATGTTCTTTCAGAAATCTCCCGTGAAGAAACACTATTGTTGTATAAAGACATGAAAGATATTGCTGAGGTAGATTTTGTGAAAGTTTCGCGTATTATCAAGTTGCTTGCCAGGCGGCTGGCTACTCTTTTGGGCAGGAGGTACCGTAGTTCTGTTCAAAAAAAGAAGGCAGATTTCCGTCGGACTATTCGCCGGAGTTTACAATACGGGGGAGCTATGTTTGACCTGAGATATAAGGAAAAGAAACGCAGGAGACCTGAAATTCTTTTAATATGTGATGTTTCCGGTTCTATGAGCAGTTATGCCAGCTTTATCATGCATTTTATGTATGAACTTTCCGGTGCTGTGTCGAGGGTAGAGAGCTTTGCTTTCTCTGAAGAACTGGAAAAACTGACCGGCATATTTAAACGAAATAGGGAATTTCAGGAAACTACGAATGAAATTTTGAGAGAGAGCCGTACCTGGGGTGCCGGTACGAATATGGCCAGGGCCTTAAAAACTTTTAATGAGCAGTTTTCTTACCTGTTGACTAAAAAGACGGTCGTGCTACTGCTCAGCGATACTAAGACGTTATACCCCGAGGAAGCTTATGCAGAATTGAAAAAGTGGAAACACAAAGTCCGCGGTATAGTCTGGCTTAATCCCCTGCCTCAAGAAAGCTGGCGGAAAATAAATTCGGTGAAATTATTTAAAAAAGTTGCTCTGATGGTGGAGTGCAGTACCCTTGCCCAGCTCGAAGGAGTGCTTCGACATCAGCTCCTGTGAGTACAGGACAATTAAAAAGTTAGATTTACAGATTAACTAAAGCTACATGGGAAAAAGAAGGGAAATTTAAGATTATTAGAAGTAGTTTTCAGCAGAAAAATGAATAGATCTGCCCTCGTTTGACAAGCCGTCTTTTATATAATAAAATTCCGAAAGAAAAAAAGTGAATTAATAAATAAAATACCTCCGGAGGAGAGATTTATGGCCTTTATGAGGGTTATTAGAAAAGGCATTCAGAAAAACAGGCTGCTTTTTTTATTACTTGCTATAGTATTGGCGGTAGGTTTAATAGGTTCTATGGCATATCTGCCTGCTTCCGATGTTGAATTAAATGACGGCTCGCCCGATGGGGCTTCGGAAGCTGGGGCCGGCTCGGAAGCTGTACAGCAGGGC
>DDHO01000016.1:3233-15425 GCA_002352935.1 Firmicutes bacterium UBA1874 | reverse complement strand
AGTCGCCGGCATGCTATCGGAAATAGAAAAATATAGGTTAATTTTAAAAGACGATCCCCATAACGCCGATGTTCTTATTAAAATGGGCAACTCCTATTACAATTTAGGAAATGTATACATTTTTAATGATGACCAGGTTAAGGCTCTCGAGCACTTCCAACAGGCAACAAATTATTATGTTAAGGCTTTAAACATCAACCCTGAAAATTCTAATGTTAGGCTGGACCTGGCCAATGCTGCTTTGCTGAGCGGCCAAAAACGACTTGCTGAGGAAAACTATCAAAAAGCAATAGAGCAAGACCCCAAGTTTGCTGATGCACGTTATCATTATGGAATATTTCTGCTGCAGCAAAAGAAATATGACCAAGCTATAGAACAATGGGAAGCAGTTCTAAGCTTAAAGCCGGATGATCTAACAGAACAGCAGGTCCGGAGCCTTATTCAACTCGCTCAGCAGCTTGCTCAAGAACCCGAGACGCACAATAAAAATTAAGCTTGGACGTTAGTCTTTTTGAGAATACTTTTCTAATAAATTTTCAGGCGGCTCCGGAGGAGTATAAAAGACAGTGTCGAATTTTTTTAATAAAAATTTAGTTTTTAGTTGCCTGGTAAATACGGGGGTGATTTTTTGGCGGGGAAAAGAGCAGGCAGTGTGCTGCTGGGCATCGACCTCGGAGGAACGTACACTAAAGCAGCATTGGTTTCAGAGAAAGGCCAAATAATTGGTGAAAAACACGTTCCTACCCCGGCAAAGGGTTTCCCCGAGAAGATTCTCAGTTGTATAGTCTCGCTCGGTCGAGATGTTGTAACGAGTTTCGAAGGTGATTATTTGAAAATTAAAGGAATAGGAGTTGGAGTTCCGGGGAGGGTAGAGGGGGAAAGTGGAAAAGTAATTTTTGCTCCTAATCTTGGATTGAAGGAAGTAGAGCTGGGGGAAAAGCTGACTGCGGAGTTTTGTCTGCCCGTTTTTGTAGAAAACGATGCTCATTTAGCTGCCTGGGGCGAATACTGGATGGGTGCTGGTAAAGGAGCCAAAGATCTGTTGTTAGTAACGATCGGAACAGGTATAGGTTCAGGTCTTATTATTAACGGCAGGATGCAGGGACTCCGGGACGGAAGCGGGGCAGAGCTGGGACACTGGAAGGTGAGAAGAGGTGGAAAACAGTGTTCTTGCGGCAGCAGGGGCTGCCTGGAAACCGAAGCATCTGCCCGGGCAATGGTAAATCTCATGCAAGAAAAAATACAGGGAGGAAAGCCCTCTGCTTTAGCAGGTAAAAACGATTTTACAGCTGAAGATATTTTTAACGCTGTAGAAAAGGATCCGGTTGCCCGCCGGGTAGTAGACAATGCTATTTATTTTCTGGCAAATGCACTGTCTAATGTTACCCTGCTGGTTTGGCCTGAAAGAATCATAATCGGGGGTGGGGTCTCCGCAGCCGGTGACAAGCTAATGAAGCCATTAACGAAAATAATAAATGATAGGGTAAAATCCTTTGGCGAACCTCCCCGAGTGGTGAGGGCTCAACTCGGAAAAATGTCCGGTGCAATTGGAGCTGCGGCCTATGCATCCCGGTGTTTAGAAAAATAATAAAATATATTTCAAAGGGCTAAGTTTACCAACTGATGGAGGTGCGGTATGAAGGTTAAAGTCAAGCTCTTCGATACCTTGCGTAAATTTGCACCTGTTTCAGGGGATAAAGGAGAGTTTGTATTAAACCTTTCTTTGGAAGCTACGGTATCAACAATTTTAAGAATATGCGGTCTCCCTGAGGACAAAATTACAGTCATTATGGTAAACGGAAGTATAATGCCGCCGGGGACAATTTTAAAAGAGGAAGATGAAGTGGCAATATTTCCTTCTTTGACAGATATTTAAATTAAGTTGCTTTTCTGCCTAAAATTGAAAAAACATAAACGAAAGGTTTGAACTGGCGGTTATGCGAAATAAGGATATTCCTTCAATGATATTGTCCTGGGCTCAGGATTTACATCAGGAACTGGTGAGCCTGCGGAGAAAGATTCATAGTTGGCCGGAGCTGTCTTACGAAGAAGAAGATACTTCCCGCTTGGTGGCAGAAAAGTTGAGGCTGCTTGGTATAAGACCTCAGAAATTTGGTAAAACGGCGGTTGTAGGAACGTTAAAAGAAAAAAGTGCGTTTCCAGTTGTAGCTCTGCGCGCGGACATGGACGCGCTTCCCATTCCCGAAAAGACAGGAGCTGAATATGCATCTCAGAGACCGGGCATTATGCATGCTTGCGGCCATGATGCGCACACTGCAATGCTCTGGGGGGCAGCCGTTCTCCTAAGCAGGTTTCAAAAAGAATATGGAATTGATGGAAATGTTAAATTTATTTTCCAACATGCGGAAGAAGTCCCCCCGGGCGGCGCGAGGGAGTTAATTGCCGGAGGAGTACTGGAGAATCCCCGTGTTGATGCTATTTTCGGGCAGCATGTAAACCCTTTTCTTCCCGCTGGAACCATAGGCTGGCAGGAAGGGACGGTTATGGCTGCTGTAGATGCTTTTGAAATTACAGTTTACGGCGAGGGCGGGCACGGAGCTTTTCCGCATCAGGCTGTTGATGCTGTTGTTGCGGCATCTGCAATAATACAATCCTTACAAACAATAATTAGCCGGTCTATAGACCCTCTTTCTCCTGCGGTAATAACCATAGGTACAATTACAGGAGGATATAAAAGCAATGTCATAGCCGACCGAGTAAAAATGACCGGAACGGTGAGGTCCCTAGATCCTGTACTGAGCAAGAAAATAAAAGAAGAAATTGAGATTATTTCTAAGAATACTGCGGCTGCTTATCGTGCCGGGTGCAGTGTTCAATACCAGGAAGGTTACCCTCTCCTGAAAAACGATAAGAAATTAATAAATATTGTTCGGGAAGCTGGCATTCAATTATTGAGCAGGGAAAAAGTAAAGGAAATGCAGAGCCCGGGCATGTTTAGTGAAGATTTCGCGCTGTATACCCAAAAAGTTCCTGGGGCTTATTATTATCTGGGTACGGGGGAAGTTCAAAAAGAACCGCTGCCCTGGCACCATCCCTCTTTTAATATCAAGGAGGATATTTTACCACTGGGAACCTCTGTGTTGGTTCTTTCTGCATTGAGGTATTTGAAAAACTTTAAATAAATTTTACGTTAATAAGCACGAAAGAAAAGAAGTATTTTTAGTTTAATTTAATCTAGAGCTTTTCTGCTTGGGAGCTGAAAAATAAATGGAATGGTTTCAAAGCCTGATGCTTGATATTCCTGTGAGTTGGAAGCTCTTTTTTTTATCCATGTTACCTATTACCGAATTGAGAGCTTCTATACCCCTTGCTATACTCGGGTGGGGAGTTTTACCTTATGAGGCCTGGATAATAGCTGTCACCGGAAACATTCTGCCTTCAATACCATTATTACTGCTGTTGGGGCCTATTACCCATTTTCTAGACAGGTATACTCTATTGAATAAAATTTTTAATTATATTCTTTCTCGAACCCGTGCTCGGGGAGCTCGAATTGAAAAATACGGTGCTCTCGGAGTTTTAATTTTTGTTGCCGTTCCTTTTCCGGGTTCCGGTGTCTGGGCGGGAAGCATCCTCGCCTTTCTTCTCGGCCTAAGGTTTACTTATGCCTTTGCTGCAATAACGGGTGGTGTGTTTGTTGCTGCTACCCTGGTTACTCTGGGGAGTATGGGTTTCTTAAAAGCACTTAGTATATTCTATGGTTAGCTCTAGTTTCTAAAGTTTAAAAATAAAAATAAAAAATACTTAATTATAATATTTTGTTTACCAAGGCCGGTATTTTAAAAAATTTGTCAAGGTTGCGATAAAACATTCCTAAATTTTATAAAATTTTTAGTTCAGTCCAGTTTCTTAAAAAACTGGATTTTTTTGTTTCCAATTAAATTATTTTCAAAACTTCTTTTTAAAGAAGAAGGAATCTGGATGTATAGACAGAATAATAAGTGGTGAGAAGTGGTGACTTGTGGTTGAAATAGCCAAAAAGTGGGGTAAAGAAAATGTTTATGGGTGAATACCAGCATTCCATAGATGCAAAAGGTCGTTTAATCATCCCTTCTAAATTTAGACAGGAGCTCGGCGAAAACTTTGTTGTAACAAAAGGACTGGATCGCTGTCTTTTTGTTTACCCTTGGAATGAATGGAACACCCTAGAAAAAAAGCTTAAATCCCTTCCCTTTACAAAGGCTGATGCCCGTGCTTTTGTAAGGTTTTTCTTTTCCGGTGCTGCGGAAAGCGAAATTGATAAACAGGGAAGAATATTGATTCCTTCTGTTTTAAGGGAGTACGCTAAATTAGAAAAAGATGTAATTATAATAGGTGTTTCCACTAGGGTAGAGATATGGAGCAGTGCTCTGTGGAAAGAATATAACGAGGCTACCGGAAATGATTATGAAGCCATTGCGGAAAAAATGAAGGATTTTGAATTTGAGTTATAAGCCTGAAAATGTATTTTTGCATTGGGAAGGGACCCCTAGATGAAATTTGAACATGAGCCCGTGCTCGTTCGCGAAGCAATTGAAAATCTAAATATTAAAAAAGATGGCATTTACGTTGATTGCACCGTAGGAGGCGGAGGCCACAGCTTGGAAATAGCGAAGCGCATCTACCCGTCGGGACGTCTCATAGGGATAGACCGTGACCCCGAAGCAATTAAAGCTGCAAGGAGCAAGCTTGCTCCTTATCGAGAAATAGTAGACCTTTTTGTGACTAACTACCGGGAGTTAAAAAACACTTTCAGTTTTTTGAATATTAAAGGCGCTCATGGAATTTTATTCGATCTCGGTGTTTCTTCTTACCAGTTGGATAACCCCCACCGGGGCTTCAGCTATATGAAAGAGGCTCCTTTGGATATGAGGATGGGTGAAAGCAAAATGACGGTTGCAGAACTTGTTAATAGCCTGGGGGAAAAAGAATTAGAAAATATATTATGGAATTATGGAGAAGAACGATGGGCGCGGCGTATAGCTTCTTTTATTGTTGCCGAAAGAAAGAAAAAGCCGTTATCAACGACATTAGACTTAGTCAGTGTTATAAAAGCTGCTATTCCTCGAAAAGCAAGGCTGCGCGGACCACACCCGGCAAAAAGGACCTTTCAAGCCCTGAGGATAGCGGTTAATAATGAACTAGAAAACCTGGAAAGAGCTCTTGAAGAGGCGACAGAATTGCTTTTTCCCGGGGGACGGCTCGTCGTTATTTCTTTCCACTCTTTGGAAGACCGAATAGTGAAACAACTGTTTAAAAAATTATCTATGTCGTGCTGTTGTCCGCCGGGGCAGCCAGTGTGTACTTGTTCTGCGGCTCCTGTATTAAAAATAATCACTAAAAAACCCATAATTCCCACTTCAGATGAAGTAGTCAATAACCCCCGCTCCAGAAGTGCGAAAATGCGCGTTGCTGAAAAGATGGAATAGAAGTACTTCTGGTAATTTTGTCTGTACATCAATTATGAGAATGAATAGACATAGAAAGAACAACTTCTAAATATTAAGGGAGTTGAATAAGCTTTGTTAGTAGCACCGCAGCGTCGGGAAAAAGAGATATATCAAAAGCCCCGCAGGAATTATCAAACCAAAAATGTTCGGGAACCAAAACGCAAGCTTAAAAAAGTAGCTGTTACCCTGGTCCTTGTAGCTTTCGGCACGGGCCTCTTTCTTGCCTCGGAAACCACTAGATTGGAGGCAAAGGGTTACAGGATAGTTCAGCTCAAAGAAGATATTTTACAGTTGAAAACAAGGAACGAGCGCTTAAAATTAAAGATAGCCGAACTACATTCCCTTGATCGTATTGAAAAGGTTGCTAAAACACATCTCCACATGAAGTACCCGGAAGCGTCCGATTTGCTGCTGGTTGAAAGCGTAGCGGGGAAACAATACGTTAAAAAAGATAATGAGGATGTAATGTTGCCACCGGAAAATTTGGTTTTTCATACCGGTTTTCCAAAATCTGAAGTTATTTCCAGTATTTTTAGCAGTATTATTCAGATCTTTGGAGGCAAAGCGGTGGCTGGCCTGTAAAAGTGTTTAATGGAATTTGCCGGTCATTATATTATACAAAATGAAAGCAAAAACCCCGAACTTTATAAACTTAAAATTTTCTAAGCGGTGCCCCAATCAGGGGAGGTTACAAGTTGAATGGCAATCTATTAATCCGCCGGAGGACTATATTTCTATTTTTTCTTTTGGGAAGCATTTTTCTTGTACTGGGACTGCGCGTGGCCTGGATTCAGCTGGTGCGTGGAGAAGAACTTCAAAAAGAGGCTCTTGATAACCGCCTGCAATCGGTTGAAATAGAAGCTAAACGTGGTGTTATTTATGACCGTAACGGAAAGGAACTGGCAATTAGTGTCGATGCTCCTTCTATTGGGGTGTGGCCTCCTATAGTAAAGCGTTCAGGAAAAGAGAAAGAAATAGCGGAGCAATTGTCGGAAGTTCTGGAGATGGACAAAAATGATGTTCTGGAACGCCTTTCCAGGCAAACAATGTTCTCCTGGATAAAACGCAAGGTGCCTTTTGAAAAAGGAGATAAAATTAAGCAGCTTGATCTTCCCGGTGTTCATGTTATTCAGGAAACCCAGCGTTTTTATCCGAAGGGGCGTCTTGCCTGCCATCTATTGGGATTTGCCGGGATAGACAACCAGGGCCTTACCGGTTTGGAGCTTCAGTATGGTGATGTTTTATCCGGCAAGCCGGGGAAAATAGTAATAGAAAAAGATGCAGCAGGGAGGGAGATCCCCCAGGCTACTCACGAGTTTATACCTCCGAAGGATGGTAACAGTATAGTACTTACTATTGATGAAAGCATACAGTATTTTGTGGAGCGGGAATTGGACAATTTAATCAACAGTCCGACAGACCCCAAAGAGTGCCTGGCTATCGTAATGGATGTTAAAAGCGGGGAAATCCTTGCTATGGCGTCTCGGCCCAATTTTGACCCCAATCACTTCGGGGACTTTTCTTCCAAGGTATACCGCAATATTGCTGTTAATAACAGTTTTGAACCGGGTTCTACTTTTAAAATCGTAACTGCTTCTGCGGCGCTGGAGGAAGGTGTTGTTTCAGTTGATGAGCATTTTTATGATCCAGGTTATATTAAATTTGACGGTGGAAGAATAAGATGCTGGCGCAGCGGACGTCCTCACGGCAGGCAGACTTTCGCTGAAGGTGTCATGAACTCATGCAACCCGGTATTTGTTGAGGTCGGCTTACGGCTGGAGAAAAAAGGAGAAGGGACTTTTTATAAGTATATCCGCAGCTTTGGGTTTGGAAAGCCAACGGGAATAGATTTTCCGGGAGAAGCGAATGGGATCCTTATTAACGAGGAAAATCTAAAGCCCATTAATATAGCTACAATTTCTATAGGGCAGGGCATATCAGTTACTCCTCTGCAGCTAATAAACATGGCAGCAACCGTTGCTAATTCAGGAGTGATGGTACGCCCTCATCTTTTAAAAGAGATCAGAGACCCGGAAGGGAAGGTCATTGAAAAAATTACACCACAGAACACTAAGCAGGTTATTTCCCAGGAAACAGCCCAAAAGGTTTCCCGCCTTTTAGAAAAAGTTGTCGAAGAAGGTACGGGTAAAAATGCTTACATAGCCGGGTACCGCGTGGGTGGTAAAACGGGAACGGCCCAGAAAGTTGGAAAAGGCGGATACCAAAGCGGAAGTTATATCGCTTCTTTTTTAGGTTTTGCCCCCGTGGATGATCCGGAAGTGGCTATTTTAGTAGTGGTCGATGAGCCCAAGGGAGTTTATTACGGAGGGCAGGTTGCCGCACCTGTTTTCAGAAACATAATGGAAGATACCTTGCGCTACCTTGGAGTTCCCAGAGAGCTTCCGGAAGGAGAGGAAGAAGGTAAGGGTGAACGCCCAGAAGAAAAGGTGGTCGTGCCCAACGTATACGGCTTTGACCGGGAAAAGGCCGAAAGGGTTTTAAAAAACGAAGGACTTAAACCCAGTTTTGTAGGCAGCGGGCCAAAAATAATCAGCCAATCACCTAAAGGTTCAGCTGAGGTTCGCAAAGAGACGGAAGTAATCTTATATACAGGATCTATCTCGGCAGAGGGTAAAATCGAAAAGGTAACGGTGCCCGATTTGACGGGAAAGCGTATTTGGGAAGCCTCTGCTATTTTGGAAGCACTCGATCTTTCCTTGAAAGCAGAAGGGACAGGAGAAGCCCGAGAACAGAGGCCCACACCGGGAGAAGTAGTATCGCCTGGAACGGAAATTACCGTAATATTTAAAGAACCACCCGCTCAGGAAGTTCTGAGCCCTTAAAATATTAGGGTTAAAATGGACAACGAGGTAAATAATAGATAATAATTAAAGCAAGGGGTTCATTTAAAATGACAATAAGTCAGGACGTAAGCCAAATTGTTGAGGAGGCTCAATATGAAAACGCTGGGGGAACTGTTCCGGAACGTTCCGGAGGCTGCTATTTTATCTGGCGACTGGGGTACGCCGGTTACCGGAATAGTTTACGATTCTCGTCGTGTAAAACCCGGATTTCTTTTTGTCTGCATAAAAGGCATCCAGACCGATGGCCACCTTTACATTCAGGATGCTGTTAACAGGGGCGCGGCGGGTATTGTAGTCCAGGAGGAGGTTCGGCTTCCGTCCGGAGTTTCCTGCGTAAAGGTAAACAATACTCGTTCCACACTGGCTGACCTCTCGGCTGAATTTTACGAAAATCCTTCCTGTAGTCTCAGGATGATTGGAATTACAGGAACTAACGGTAAAACAACAACTACGTATCTAATAGAAGCCATTTTCAAAGAAGACGGTAAAAAAATAGGCCTTATTGGAACTATTGAAAACAGGCTTGAGGAAAAAACCTTTAAAACAGCTCATACTACCCCCGAATCGGCAGATTTACAGAAACTGCTTGCTACCATGTGTAATGACGGGGCGCGGTTTGTAGTTATGGAAGTTTCTTCTCACGCCTTAGCCCTGGACAGAGTCAGAAAATGCGAGTATGATATAGCCGTATTTACCAACCTAACGCAGGATCATCTGGATTTTCACCAGAATTTTGAAGATTACCTGCGTTCCAAGACAAAACTTTTTTTGGAACTGGAAACCGGTTCTAAAAAGGGACCTAAATATGCGGTTATCAATATAGATGACCCTCATAGCAGGGAAATTGTTAATTCGACCCGAGTTCCGGTAATTACCTACGGGCTGGAAGAAAAGGCGCACGTGCGTGCGTCAAATGTGAGAGTTAAAAATAATGGTATATCCTTTAATGTTTTTTCGCCTAAGGGGAATTTTAAACTGGAACTTAAACTCGCCGGATTATTCAATGTTTACAATTCGCTCGCTGCATGTACTGTTGCTTTGCAAGAAGGTATAAAGCCTGCCGTTATCAAAAAAGCATTGGAAGATGTACAAGGTATTCCAGGTCGTTTTCAGCTTATTGACGAAGGTCAGGATTTTACAGTCGTTGTCGATTATGCTCATACTCCGGATGGCTTAGAAAACGTACTTAAGGCGGCACGAGAAATGGTTTCAGGAAACATTATAACTGTCTTTGGGTGTGGGGGAGACCGCGACAAAGGGAAAAGGCCCCTGATGGGTGAAGTAGCTGCTCGTTACAGCGACCTGGTTATTATTACTTCTGACAATCCCCGCAGCGAAGATCCCAATGAGATAATAGCAGAAATTGAACCTTCAGTAAAAAATGCGGGGGCGGACTACCATGTTCAGCCCGACAGGTACCGGGCAATACAAGCTGCTATCGCTCTTGCTCGTTCTGGTGACCTGGTTCTTATTGCCGGTAAAGGTCATGAGACCTACCAGATAATAGGTAAAAATACTGTGCCTTTTGATGATCGAGCTGTTGCAAGGCGTATTCTTCAAATGAGCGGTGGTGAAAGAAACAATGGATGTTAAAACTGTCTGCAAAGCTGTCGGGGGTATTATTTTACAGGGCAGCGGAGACACAATAATAGAAGGCTATAGTATAGATACCAGGTCAATAAAAAAGGGAGATCTTTTTTTCGCCTTGAAAGGAAAACGTGACGGACATCAATTCGTACAGGAGGCTCTTTCCAAAGGAGCTGCTGCTGCGGTAATAGAAAAAAAAAGAAAGGTAGAAAGAGAAGGTAACATAATCGGAGTGGATGATCCCCTTAAAGCTTTGCAGGATTTAGCAAGTTATGTTCGCAGCCAATTTCAAATACCGGTGATAGCTATTACAGGAAGCAACGGTAAGACAACCACCAAAGACATGGTGGCGGCTGTTCTTTCCATGTCCGGGAAAATATTAAAATCAATGGGAAACTTCAACAACGAAATCGGTATGCCTCTTTCGTTATTAGGACTGAACTCCGAACACAGGGCGGTTGTGTTGGAGATGGGCATGAGGGGGCTGGGACAAATTGACTTTTTGTGCAAAATAGCCCGTCCAACAGTAGGCGTAATTACAAATATAGGTGTTTCCCACTTTGAGCTGCTGGGGTCTTTAGAGAATATTTCCCGTGCAAAGGGAGAACTTTTAACCCATATCCCCCGCGACGGTTTTGCGGTGCTCAATAAAGATGACCCCCGCTGCTGCAAGTTAAGGAGTCTCTGTAAAGGGGAGGCTTTTTATTTTGGCATAAAGCGTCCTGCAGATTTTAGGGCTCGAAAGATTAAAACTCTAGTTGACGGCAGTATGGAATTCACCGTTGATGCGGGAGGAAAAAGTAAACGCATGCTGATACCTGTCCCGGGTGAGCATAATATCTATAATGCCCTGGCTGCGATAGGCGTTGGTTACAATCTAGGTTTGGGGCTTGATGAAATTTCCGAGGGACTGTCCAAAACGGTACTAAGCGGTATGAGGCTGGAAATTAAAATTAGCAAGAATGGTGTTGTTTTAATTAATGACTCTTATAATGCCAATCCTTCATCCATGAAGGCTTCCCTAAAAGTTCTTAAAAATTACCCGGGAAAGCGAAAAATAGCTGTATTGGGAGATATGCTAGAGCTTGGCAAATTAACGGCCCGGAGTCATAGAGAAGTTGGAAAAGAAGCTGCGGAGCTGGAACTGGATTATTTGATAACTCTAGGGCCTTTTGCACGCTACATTGCTGAAGGAGCGAGGGAATGTGGGCTTTCTCGGGAACGCGTGTTTGCTTTTGAGGATCAAAAAGGCACCATCCACTTTTTAAGGAACCTTTTGTCGGAGGGGGATGTAGTACTGATTAAAGCCTCGCGCGGCATGAATATTGATAATTTGGCATTTTCCATAGTCCAAAATAGGGGTTGAAGCGGTTGGTTCTAAATAGCGTTATGGCACTGGGGATTTCCGCTATTATAGTTATTATTAGCGGCCCGATTTTGCTGCCCGTTCTAAAAAATTTGAGGTGGGGACAGCGAATAAGATTAGATGGACCTAAATTGCATTTGGACAAAGCAGGAACCCCGACTATGGGCGGTATTATGTTTCTGGTAAGCACTTCGGTGGCTTCTCTGATTTTCGGGGGCAGGGAGCCGGCCGTATATATCATTCTTGCTGCTATGTGGGCTTACGGGCTGGTAGGATTTGCTGATGACTATCAAAAAGTTGTTTTTAAACGCTCTCTAGGGCTTAAAGCAAGACACAAAATAATTGCTCAGGTAGGTATCAGCATGGGCATAGGTTTGCTCGCGGTTGGCCTGTTGGGAAGAGAACCTGCGATTATTCTGCCCTGGAACGGGGAAAGCATATTTTTGGGGTGGCCTTATCTTTTATTTATTTTAATAGTTTTTGTTGGGACGACTAATGCTGTTAATCTTTCGGACGGCTTGGACGGGCTGGCGGCGGGTATTACGTTTTTTGTAGCATTAACCTATGTTTTTATAGCCATGCTGTTGGACAAGGGGAGCCTGGCGAGTTTTGCTGCTGCGTTAGCAGGCGGCTGCTTGGGTTTTCTGCTTTATAACTATTACCCTGCCCGGGTATTTATGGGCGATACAGGATCCCTTGCCCTTGGCGGGGCTCTGGCAGGGCTAGCTGTGGTGACGGGCACAGAACTGCTGCTTGTTGTTATAGGAGGAGTGTATGTTCTAGAAGCCTTATCGGTAATACTGCAGGTAGCTTCTTTCCGGTTTTGGGGGAGACGTTTGCTGCGCATGAGCCCGCTGCACCACCATTTTGAATTAATTGGATGGCAGGAACCGAGGGTTGTCACTTTCTTTTGGGCTTTAAGTTT
>DDHO01000016.1:1979-3017 GCA_002352935.1 Firmicutes bacterium UBA1874 | reverse complement strand
ACTTTCTTTTGGGCTTTAAGTTTTGTAATGGGGATTGCAGGGTTCTTGATCGTTTATTTATGAAGAAAATTGGTCATAAAATTAAATCCAGAAAAAGTTATATTCTTAAAAAGCGAAGGTGTAAACATGTGCGATTTTAAAAATAAAAAGGTTCTGGTTATAGGTTTGGCCCGCAGCGGTAAGGCCGCTGCAAAAATTCTTTCCGGCTTGGGGGCAGATGTGACGGTCACTGATAATAAAAAGAAAGAAGAACTGGCGGATGTATTGGAGGAGCTCAAGGATTATAAGTTAAACGTTTGTGTGGGAGGATATCCGGCTGTTGACACCGGGGACACTGAACTGATCATCATCAGCCCCGGAGTACCTTTTAATATTCCGCCAGTGCAGAGTGCACTGGAAAAAGGGATTCCGGTTTGGAGTGAATTGGAACTTGCGTACCGTTTATGCAAGGGAACTCTTATTGCCATTACGGGGACTAATGGCAAAACTACTACTACAGCGTTAACCGGACATATCTTCCGGAGAGCAGGTTACCCGGTTATTATTGCGGGCAATATAGGCTCTCCGTTAATAGGAGAAGTGGTAAAAAGTACTAAGCGGCATATAATAGTTGTAGAAGTGAGCAGTTTTCAGCTGGAAGGGGTGCATAGTTTTAAACCAAAGGTAGCCGTACTTTTAAATTTAACACCTGATCATCTTGACCGCCATGGTACTATGGATAACTATTTAAGGATTAAAAGCAGGATTTTTGCATATCAGACTTCCGAAGATTACACGGTTTTAAATTACGATGACGAGCTAATACGACCTCTTGCTTCTCAAACTTCTGCTAGGGTCTTATTCTTTAGTAAAGACCATAATTTAGAAGAAGGGGTTTATGTACAGGAAGGAAATATTGTGGCATGCATCAACGGGAGGCGGGAAACGATTTGCAATATTAACGAACTGGGCATACCGGGTGAACATAACTTGGAAAATGCTTTAGCGGCGGTAGCTTCTGCAGCAATTATGAGAGTAAATTCCCGGGAAGTCGGTTCG
>DDHO01000016.1:1046-1672 GCA_002352935.1 Firmicutes bacterium UBA1874 | reverse complement strand
GGAGTTACTTTTATAAATGATTCCAAGGGGACTAACCCCGAGGCTACTTTAAAAGCATTACAGGCTTTTAAATCCCCCGTTATACTAATTGCTGGAGGAAAAAACAAAGGTAGCGACTTTTGTTCCCTGGCTTCGGCTATATGCAAACGTGTTAAAGCGGTCCTGTTGGTGGGAGAGGCAGCCCCTGTAATGAGGCAAGCTTTGTTGGACAGGGGTTTTACGAATATTACTTTAGTCAATGATTTTCAAAAAGTAGTTTCTGAAGCTTTTAAACTTGCTGAGAGCGGAGATGTAGTATTAATGTCTCCGGCATGTGCCAGCTGGGATATGTTTAAAAACTACGAAGAGCGGGGAGAGTCGTTTAAAAGGCAGGTCGTTCTTCTTTCGAAGAAAGTTGCTGAACGGGAGGGTTATCAGGATGGAAACCAGGAGAAATGCTTCTCCTGATTTTATAATTTTTTTAGTTACCATATTGCTTCTCAGCGTAGGTATAATTATGGTATTGAGTGCCAGTTCCTACTCTGCTTTAATACAATACGATGACAAGTATTTTTTTCTGAAAAGGCAGCTGACCTGGTCTCTGTTAGGCATTGTAGTAATGGTTGTGTTCATGAGTTTTAATTACA
>DDHO01000016.1:0-721 GCA_002352935.1 Firmicutes bacterium UBA1874 | reverse complement strand
AGAGCAGTCACGGGTCCAGCCGTTGGCTAGGCGTCGGGAGTCTGTCCTTTCAACCTTCCGAAGTAATAAAACTGGCCATGGTAATTTTTTTAGCTAAAAGTTTAAGCGAAGCGGGGAGCCGGATCACGGATTTTTTCAAGGGGCTCGGTCCGTATGTTTTCCTTTTGCTTGCAGTGTGCGGTCTAATTCTTGCCCAACCGGACCTTGGCACTGCAGTTGCGATAGCAGGGACCTCTTTTATTCTGTTTATCGCTGCTGGTGCCCGTCCGGGGCACCTGACTTTGCTTGCTGCAGCAGGGATACCTGCGGTAGCAGCTGCAATTGTATTGGAACCCTACCGTTTGCAGCGATTCCTATCCTTTCTTCATCCCGAAGCTGACCCTGCGGGGGCCGGTTTCCAGGTTATTCAATCGCTTTTTGCCTTGGGTTCAGGGGGTTTGTTCGGGCTGGGCCTCGGTCAGGGAAAACAGAAACTATTGTACATACCGGAAAGGCACACCGATTTTATTTTTGCTATTTTGGGAGAGGAACTGGGCTTTATCGGAGCGATTTCGCTTATTATACTTTTCTTTATTTTGTTCTGGAGAGGTTACAGGGTTGCATTAAGAGCTCCCGACACATTTAGCAGCCTTTTGGCTGTTGGAATAACTTCCATGATCATTTTACAGGCTCTGATCAATATCGGTGTAGTAACCGGTAGCCTGCCGGTTACGGGAATAAC
>DDHO01000009.1 GCA_002352935.1 Firmicutes bacterium UBA1874 | reverse complement strand
AGGTTTTGTCAACAGTCTGAAATAACTTAGTTATTGATTAATTTTTACAAAAAAGGTACCAAGAGAAGAAATGCAGGAGTTTAAAAATTAAATAAAAACATGCAAGCAGGATTTATAAAAGGTGGGGGGACACACAAGCATAATATAAGTTAACCTAACTTACTTATCATTATCCAAGTTACTTTACCGTGTCTGCTGCAGAAGGGAAATTTTTCGCCCGCATTGAGATGAAGCAGGTAATTTATCCCTTCTTGTGGACATATTGGACAGACATACAATCCTGTTTCCTGGCATAATGCCTCAGTCGTTAAGTCAAAGGACATTACATTCCTCCTAAGACTTGTGCATCCCCATACTGGGTGGAAAATTATCTTCTATTTTATTTAATTATAACTTATTAATTAATATGGAGTAAATAAAATCTGTCTTTGAAGAATATTTTTTTGCTCAGATGTATTCCTAAAAAAAAAGGAGTATATATTAGTAATCTTTTATAGCTGAAGAGTGACTTTAGTACCTAGATGCGCTTTTGTTAATGGAGCAGGAACCTGGTTTTTGATTAAAGCCCAGACCGGGAGATATTTATAGTTATTAGTAACGATTTCCAGGCCCGAAAAACCGAGTAGATTCTTTGCTTTTCCGTATGGCATTCCTACACAGGAAGGAACAGTAACAGTAATTCTTTCCCATTCCCACCAGATATCATCAATAAAACTGTGAAACGGCCAAAAAATGGGGGCACGAGGTGCATTCCTGACACTGCTCATTATGCCGCCTACTCTTGCATGCACTTCATTATGCCTTGGAATGAGAGCCTCACCCAACTCTGCTTCGGATTGAAAGTTTACCAGGTTGTGAGAATCAAACTCGGGTGAAAAACTTACCCTGGGATCTAGGTTTCTTAACCGTCCGGGACCGGTATCAGGAATGTTAAATTCGGCTGGAATAGGCTCCGCCGGGTTCCACGCCGGAAGCGGTACCCACTCGGGGTGGCCTTCGGCCCTCAGGTAAGTTTCCAAATTATTAAGATATCCGCGGTGGAAAGATAGAAAGGTTACCGGGTTCTCATGAACACCCGCTAGAGCTGCATTCCAGTGTTCTTCTACTACCCGCGGTGTAGCGTAAACCTGTATTAATTCTGCAAGTTCTTCCCTCTCCCTGCTGCTCAAATTATTTAAATTTAACCTGCTCAAGTTCTGTCACCTCTTGAAATTTGAAGTTAATATATTTTATTAATAAATAAAAAAATTGTTCAGTTATTAGCATTTTTATCTTATTTAGTTAGAAATAAATATCTGAACTTGATCAGGGCAAAGATATTTGCTATTCAGCAGAGTGATAAATCTTGCGGGTATATCGGGCATATTAAGAGGATTGCAGGGAGGGGCTAAAGGAAAGCATAAAAAATGGAAAAATTTTATCAAACGCAAAAGATTTATTACTA
This sequence comes from Firmicutes bacterium UBA1874, assembly GCA_002352935.1. Taxonomy (GTDB): domain Bacteria; phylum Bacillota; class UBA1874; order UBA1874; family UBA1874; genus UBA1874. The sequence goes on along the minus strand of DDHO01000009.1, from coordinate 5,853 downwards.
TTTTTTAGAGAACGCATCTTTATTGCCTTTAAGAGCGTACAAATAATAAGTAACACTGGAATCAGGGCAATTAACCAGAAAACAGGGCTGTAAAAGCCTAAAAAAAACATGATTAAAGAAATGACTGTTAATGTGGAGGTTTCAACCACGGCTTTAGGAAGGTTAAGTTGCAGCTTACTTAATTTCATTTCTATCACCTCCTATTATCATTTTATCATTAAGGAACAATTGTTGTATATATGCCAGTGACTATTTAAAAGTTTCAATAAAATCAGTCCCATACTTTTTCCATCTTCCATACATTCTTGTCATATATTATATCGCAGGTTAAGCCGCTATCAGTAAGGCAGCGGTACCTGGTAGGTTCTGGTTCTTTCCACCATTCATGAAACGAGAGGTCATTTTTGACAAGCTTAGAGTTTAAAATTTTATGAGCTTTATTTTTCCAATAAAAAGAGATGGGGGTTCCCTGCAGATCTGTTTTGACTCTTATAGTCTTATAATAAAGTTTTGTCACTGGTTTCTCACCGTTGTTAGCGTACCAAACAATTGTTCGGATGTAAACAAAAAATCTTTTTTTAATTTTGCGATGTTTTGTAACTTTGTTTCTTTGTATGCATATTTTATCTCTTGAAAAAGGGGTGAAAGGCATTTATGGATGAAGGTAACCGGTCTGGTGAAGATAAATTTATTATTTTTTCTCCCCGTCAGTTTAGATTCGAACCTGGAGCAGCCTCCTGGACATTTTGCTTTGCCCTCTTGGCTGATTTTCAGGAAAAAGTGAATCCTAAGTTAAGGGCTCTGTATATTAACGGTTTTAATACTGAGAAAGCTTTACTTCGTAGGCCAAATTTGCTGCCGCTCAACAGAGTTGAGAGGTCAATCTTAAATAAAGCGAAGAAATTAAAAAAATTTTATGAAAAAACGACCTCAGTAAATTTAAATTCTTGGGAACAATTTGAACTAATAACTTTAAGAAACTCTCTTAGTAAAACAATTAGCTCTCCTGGAAAGTATAGTGAAATAAAAATAAACCCTGCAAAAATACCCTTTGAATTTAAAAAAGGTCGATCTTACCCTGTTCGTGTAGAAATTGAAACTGATCTTGGAGTTCTAGCATTTAATACGGTTATTTTTATTATTTCGCTTCCTTTCGATGTTAACTGGAAACCCGCACAGCTGCACGTCCACTCCACTCTTTCTGACGGTAAAAAAAGTCCTGCCGAACTTGCGGAAATATACCGGAAAATGGGGTATAAAATTTTGTATATAACTGATCATGCAGATTTGGTACTGCAAAATACTCAAAAATGGTCAATATACGAGGATATGATAATGAAAACTACAACCCCGGAGATGTCTGTTTATGCCGGCCTGGAAATAACGACGCACAACAGCAAAGGTGATGTCTTGGCCTATGGCATATGCAGCCTGAGTGAGTTGGAAAATGGAAGGAGTGGGCCTCAAGAAGCAATTAATAATGTTTACAAAAACACCTCTCAGTCATCAGCTGCCGTTGCCCATCCCTGCGGGACAATAGATTGGGAGGATTGGAGTGTTATAAATTATTCGGGGTTCGAGATAATGAGCAGCATCCTACAGATCAACTATGGTTCTTCTGCACGGCCAACAGTTAGGTGGATCTCAGAATTGTGCAGGCTGATGCCGGAGAGCCCGTCATCTTGTTTTCCTTCAGCCCGGGCCGGAGACGACTGGCATGCTACGGTTTTTGAGCCGGTTCCGCCAGGTTATGTAACTTACCTTTATGCTCCTTATTGGAAAAGTAAATCTTCGGTAGACCGGGCATTGTTAAAAGGTAAAAGCGTAGCAAGCAGATTTGGAGGTCTCGGTTATTTTCAGCTTTATATTGACAATTTAAAGAAGAACATTGGAGATATTATAAAAAAAGTACCGTCGGAGACCATAATAAAATTATTAATAACCTTTAAACCAGTTCTTACCGGCAATTATAAAATTAAAATTATTAGAGATAATACAGAGCAAGAAGAATTTTCAACTTCGTATAAGTGTACCGGCGGGTATACGTATTATATAGAAGGAAGTTTAATATTTCCTGGAGCAAGATACTTTTATTATCTCTATATAACCGGTCCTGACCATGTTTATTCGAGTCCTATTTTTGTTTACCGATAATAAGAAAAAGATTGACAATGCGTGTAACATGGAATACAAATAAGTTAAGTAAAAATTTAGTAATAATTATTTAAAGGTCATGAAAAAATATTTTTAATTTCTGAAAGGGTGGAAAGAAAAATGCCGACCCCTATGGATATTTATAAAAGAGAACAGGAAGAAGAACGAAAGAGAAATGAATTAGAACAATTAAAATACAGATTAAAAAGCGAAAAGTTTCCTTTTAAAGACATTTATGAAATATTTATAGCAATGGCCAAAAGGAAGGGCATTTACTAAATTAATGTTAATTTTAAGAACAAAATCTTGATGCAGCCCTGTCAAGTACAGGCCTGCTTTAGATATAAGGGAAGAATCCTCAAAAAATTTTTCCCTACTACATGCTGAATCTAATTTTTGCTTCTATAACTTCCCCCACTATTTTTAATTTTGATGAAGGAACGACTATAGGCTGGTATGCCGAGTTTTCCGGTTTTAATATTATAAGGCTTTCCTGTTTATAAAACCTGCTGATAAAAATCTGATCTTGAACTATAATCATACCTATCTGCCCGTTTTTTAGGATATCCTGGCACCGTACCAGTATTAAGTCTCCTTCTTTTATTCTAATATCGATCATATAGTCGCCCCGAACTTCAAGAAAAAAACATTTACCGCCGCGAGCATCTTCTTTCCGGATATATTCATACCTTAAGATATTTCCGTTTTCAGGTACAGGATGTTGAGCAGAAATTTCGCTATAAACGGGAACAAGAACAAAATCATCTTTAAAATATGACTTTGAAGATGGGCTGTTTTTTTGTGGTTTTTCAATATTTTCCGGTAGATACCCCGCTTTTTTAAACAATTCGCGGTAATCTGCTTCTAAGGCTTTTGCCAGCTTTTTTATGACATCGGGCGATGGGACGGAGCGAACCCCTCTTTCCAAACGTGAAATGTGAGCGTTGCTTACGTTTGATTTTAAACTTAGTTTATTTATAGAATAACCTTTAAGTAAACGTAAGTCTTTAAGATATTTTCCGAAGTTACTATTTTCCATTATTAAGCTCTCCCTCCACAGGTTATATTCTAACGTTTGTAAAAACTTGAGACAATAACGTATTTTATTTTTTAAAAAGAGATTAGTTTTAATTGACAATAATGTTCGTTTGGTGCTATTCTTTACAGCAAAAAAGAATTATACAAAGCAGTAAAATTATTCTTTTCTAAGATAGGGGTGGTAATCAAATGCAGTCTAATCTTAAAAATGGGGTAGAACGTATGCACAAGGATGCTCTGGCCAACTACCTGGGTATAACCTTAACGGAAGTAATACCCGGTTATGCCCGGGGGACAATGAAAGTAAAACCGGAGCATTTAAACGGAATCGGGGTTACTCACGGAGGGGCAATCTTCAGCCTTGCGGACGTTGTGTTTGCTGCTGCCAGCAATGCACATGGTCCTGTAGCACTTGCACTGAACGTCCATATCAATTTTTTTAAATCAACCGGTAAAGGAGAATTTCTGTCGGCTGAGGCTCGGGAAGTTAATCTGACAAAAAGGACAGGAGTTTACCGTATTGAGGTCAAAAACAGCAAGGAAGAACTGATCGCTGTTGCAGAAGGCCTTGTTTATAGAAAAAATAAAGTGTAAGAAAAATTTTGCGTAACATATTGACAGCGTATTTATTATATACTATTATTAAAATAGATAGCATGAGGAGGTTAAAAAGAAATGCCAAAAATAAATATTAGTCAACGAGCTCAAGAATATATAAAGAAAAAAGCTACCAGTATTACAATAGACATGAAAATGTGCCGTACCTGAAGTGGTGTCTTTATGGAACCTACCGTGTATGTGGGTCAGCCGAAAAAAAAGGGGAATTTTAAGGAGGAAGTAGTAGGCGATCTTTCGGTTTACTATTCCCCGGATACGTATTTTGGCAGAAAGGGGTTAAATATTGATCTTCAACAATGGGGAATTTTTCAACGGCTCATAGTTACAGGACCGCAACAGGGTTGTCGAATTTATTAATTGCTTTTATTAATTGCTGATTATTAAAATGTGTTAATCGAGGTAAATATAGAAATAACGTAATGTTATAATAATTAGCTTAAAAAGTGTTGCAATACATTTATCTTGTGTTATAATTTCTATAAAAATTAATATAGAACAAATACGATGAAGGAGAAAAGTAAGTTAGACCCAGCTTTTTAGAGAAAAGGTGTCGTAGGCTGAAAGCACCTTTAAAGTATGGCTGACCGAAGTTCCCTCCTGAGTTTCCGGCTGAAACCTTATTGTTTGGGGAGTAGGTTTGGACGGTTGCTTCTTATCGTTATTGAAGAAGGACAGGAGCAGTATCCTGTTATGCACAGAGTGGATCTTTTTTAAAAGATCAACTTGGGTGGTAACGCGGAAAGCAAAGCAGAGCTTTTCGTCCCTTGGGATGAAAAGTTTTTTTGTTTGAGGTTACTGTTCTGTGGTGGAATTGAGCGGATCCTTTTGATATGGATCAATTAGGGTGGTACCGCGGAAGCCTGCAGTTTCGTCCCTTAAACGGAAACTGCAGGCTTTTTAAATTAATTATTAATTATACCGGGGGGAAGGTAAACAATGGTTATAGTCATGGATGTAAACTCTACAAAAAAACAAATTAAAGAAGTAACCGATAGGTTAAATGAGCTAGGTTTTAGAACGCAGTTAATTCATGGTGTAAAAAGAATAGTAATCGGAGCAGTAGGAGACCGGAAGGCAGTTGACCTAGTGACACTAGAACAAATGCCGGGAGTAGAAAAAGTAGTTCCTATTATGCATCCTTTCAAAATGGTCAGCAGGGAGGCCCGGGAAGAAGGAACGAAGATAAATATAAAGGGTATAATTATTGGCAGCAGAAAAGTAACGGTTATGGCAGGACCGTGTGCGATTGAAAGCAAAAAGCAGATGTCTGACGCAGCGGCCTTTGTTAAAAAAGCAGGCGCTCATATTCTTAGAGGCGGGGCATTTAAGCCGCGTACTTCCCCATATAGCTTTCAGGGAATGGAAGAGGAGGGCCTTAAAATATTAAAAGAAGTTTCTTTGGAAACCTCGCTGCCCACAGTTACAGAAATTATAGATGAACCCAGCTTAAACCTAGCTCTGAAATACGACGTAGACATACTGCAAATCGGTGCAAGAAATATGCAGAATTTCCGTCTCCTAAAAACAGTCGGACAAATTGACAAACCTATCCTTTTAAAACGTGGAATCTCAGGCACTATTGAGGAGTGGCTAATGTCAGCAGAGTATATAATGTCTGAAGGTAATGAAAAAATTATCCTGTGCGAAAGAGGAATTCGCACCTTTGAACATTATACGCGGAACACGTTGGATTTAAGTGCCGTTCCTTTAGTAAAACAACTAAGCCACCTGCCTGTGATCGTGGATCCCAGCCACGGCACTGGTGAAAGATCTCTGGTTTTACCTATGTCGCTTGCAGCAGTAGCTGCCGGGGCAGATGGTTTGTTATTAGAAATGCACCCGGAACCTACAAAAGCTCTTTGCGACGGGGCACAGTCCTTACCTCCATCTGGGCTACAGCAATTAGTTGAACAATTGAGGAAGGTCGCCCATGCAGTTGGCCGAGATTTAAGTTGAAGCAGAAAATCAATTGCAGAGAGAAATTTTAAGAATAAAATATAGGGGGAAAAGTTTCTTTCCCCCTCAGACTGTTGACAAAACCTA
>DDHO01000063.1 GCA_002352935.1 Firmicutes bacterium UBA1874 | reverse complement strand
TACAGTATATTGACACTATGCTATGATGTCTTCAATTTGACAAAAATCTTTGTATTAACATATAATACAAAATACAAGCTTAAGAATTTTTTAAGGCGGTGATTTTATGCCGCATACAATGGAATCCATTTGCCGGAAGTTACACAGCAGTGATTACAGGATAACACCTCAGCGTCAGACAATTTTAAAAGTCTTTATTGAAAATGCAAGTAAACATCTCAGCGCGGAAGAAATATATTATTTGGTTAAAGAAAAACATCCGGAAGTTAGCCTGGCTACTGTTTATCGGACTTTGGACTTGCTGGCAGAGTTGGGTATTTTACAGAAGATGAACTTTAATGACGGTAGGAGCAGGTACGAATTTACGGAACAAGATAACCAACACCTTCACCACCATCACCACATGATTTGTTTGCGCTGCGGTAAGGTAACTGAATTTGAAGACATTTTATTGGATTCACTTGAAGATGTAATAGCAAAAAGAACTAACTTTAAAATAGTGGATCACCATGTGAAATTTTTTGGTTTTTGTGAAAATTGCAGAAGACAATAATTTAAAACTTGAGCAGCTTGGTAAATAAAATTCCCTCGAAAGCTGTCAGCAGAAGAGGGTATTTGTCTTACGAAAATTAAATTTAATTGGGAGGAAATTCCAAAAATCCCTCGAATTGAGATAAAGTTGGAAAGGGGGATTTTTTTTGATAAAAAAATTGGAAAACCTTAAGAAAATAATTTTAAAGCAACAGTATTCTTTTCATAAAATATTAAATCTTAAAAGAAGTGTGGAAAAATGTATTGAGGAAAAATTTTTTTATCTTAAAAGGATTCTGCTGGACAAGAGAAGCTGTTATGTAAATTATTATATACAAGGACGTCTTTCGTACAAAAAAGGTAAAATGCTGGAGGCTGTTCAAAACTTTAAAAAAGCACTTGAAAAAGAAAAAGAGACAAGTAACATTTACTGGTTGGGCTTATCCTATGGCAAGCTTGGTAACCCGCAGGAAGGATTAAACATTTTTGAAAAAGCTCTTAGTCTGAGGCCGGCAGATCCTGTTCTTTGGAAATTAAAAGGCGAGCAGGTCTTAGAAATGGGCAGAATATCTGAAGCGATTGAATGCTTTCAGAAAGCTCTCTTGATAGAACCCGGGGATGCGGATTCTTGGAATAATAAAGGGTACTGCTACCAGATAGAAGGTGATATTTCCAAAGCGATAGAGTGTTACGAAAATGCCTACAGACTTAACCCTAAGAGCCCTGAAATTATGACTAACCTTGCGCTGTGTTACAAAAGTGTGGAAGATAGGGAAAAGGCAATCTTCTATTTAGAAAAAGCACTGACCTATATGAATGACGATGCCGGCTTGCTAAATAACCTTGGCGTATGCTGGGCGGAAAAGGGGAAAAATGATAAAGCACTTTTTTACTTTCGCAGGGCTTTAAAGGTACAGGAGGATAATATAGAAATAATTTCCAACATGGCTTCTTCCCTTTTTGCTGCAGGAAAATGCCTGGAAGCCCTTGATTTGTATGAAAGGGCTTTATCGTTAAATATTGATGATCACATTATATGGAATAATGTAGGGGTGGATCTGGAAAATAGGTTCAAATACCTTCCAGCACTCTGGTGTTATAACCGTGCTTTGAAGCTGAAACCTGGTTGGGTGCCGGCTTTAGAAAATAAAGCGGGTTGCCTTGCCCAGCTCAAACGTTTCCCCGAAGCACTCGATTGTGTAGAGAAATTGAAAGAACAATATACCGGAGAATTGAATGAAAGACTATGGAAATTACAGGCTTTTATTTACGAAAGAATGGGAGAATACGAGACGGCTTTGGTTTTTTATAATAAAGGATTGGGCTTTAATTAAGACGGGTATAACAGATGTTTGTTATTAAATTGGTTTTTTTCTAACATAATAGGAAGGGAAAATTACTTATGGGCGCGAACATATTGTCGTGTTCATTTTTATTTATTTGAAAAATAAGCGTTAGAGAAATTCCTGCTTCCTAATTTAGCGTTTGGTAGGTAAAGTTGAATACGGGGGTTTTAAACCTTGGATTTAGAAAAAATTGAAAAGGGAGTTAAACTTATATTAGAAGGCATTGGAGAAGATGTTGAAAGAGAAGGTTTAAGAGCTACGCCGAGCCGTATAGCTCGTATGTATACCTATATATTTGGAGGACTGAAGCAAAATCCTCAGGATCACCTGCAGGTGTTTTTTGAAGAAGGCCATGAAGAAATGGTGCTTGTTAAAGATATTCCTCTTTACTCCGTTTGCGAACACCATTTACTGCCTTTTTATGGAAAGGCCCACGTCGCTTATATTCCTTATAAGGGAAGGATAACGGGCCTAAGCAAATTAGCGCGCGTGGTAGAAATATTTGCAAAAAGGCCGCAGCTTCAGGAAAGGTTAACTACTCAAATTGCAGATTCTATTATGGAGGTTTTAAAACCGCGGGGAGTAATAGTCGTGGTCGAAGCCGAACATATGTGCATGACTATGAGGGGGGTAAAAAAACCGGGAAGCATGACCGTAACTTCTGCTGTAAGAGGCATTTTTAGAACCAGTCAGGCATCAAGAACTGAAGCGCTATTGCTGATCAAAGAATAATTTGCTTGTAGTTTAATAAAAAGGCTTAAGGTGAAAATAAAATGCTTATATTAGTATCTAATGACGACGGCATTTGGGCAAGTGGGCTTAGGGCACTTTGCGGTGAACTGGCAAAAGCATTTGAAGTAGCAGCTGTTGCTCCAGAGCGAGAAAAAAGTGCAGCCGGACACGGGATTACAGTTCATAAACCCTTGCGGGTAAATAATTTAACACTTCCCGGTTTAGGTGTTAAAGGTTGGTCCGTTTCGGGAACGCCAGCTGATTGTATAAAGTTGGCAGTAGAAGAATTGTTGACCCGCCCTCCGGATTTAGTTATTTCAGGTATTAACCGTGGAGAAAATTTAGCTACAGATGTTTTATATTCAGGGACCGTATCTGCGGCAATAGAGGGTGTTTTAATGGGGATCCCCGCTCTGGCTGTATCCTTATGTGGTGAAGGAAGAGAAATCGAAGACTATAAGTATGCCGCTTGTTTTACCACCAGACTGGCTTCTTATCTTTTAAATAATAATGAACGGGAGACGAACATGCTGCTGAACGTAAATGTTCCACCGGGAAATGCCGAAAAAATTTCCGGCGTTGAGATTACCAGTTTAGGAAAGCGCAGGTATACAAATACTATTCACCGCCGTGTTGACCCGCGCGGGCGGAGTTATTACTGGTTGGCAGGAGATGTAGACACCGAGGTCAATGAAAGGGGAACGGATGTCTGGGCTGTGGAAAACGGGTATGTTTCTATAACACCTATTCAACTGGAACTTACCGATTATGAAGCTATAGAACGATTAAAAGGTTGGAAAATAAAAAAAGATGTGTGAGATTGTATTATAAAATTATCTATAGCTCTTTACTTGTCTCTGTAAACGTATGTGCAGTTTTCATTATAAAAGCGAAAGAAAGGGAGGAAGCAAATGAAAGTATACGAAACAGGCCAAATTAGAAACGTGGCTATTGTTGCTCATGGGGGAGCTGGGAAAACTTCACTTGCTGAAGCGATGCTTTTTCATAGCGGGGCAATCAAACGCTTAGGGAAAGTTGATGAAGGAAATACTACAACGGACTATTTTGCCGAAGAGATAAAACGCAAGGTAACTATTAATACGGCCCTTGCTCCCTGCGAATGGAAGGAACATAAAATAAACTTTATTGATACCCCCGGTTATGCTGATTTTATAGGTGATGTTATAGGAGCATTAAGGGTAACTGATGGGGTACTTTTTGTTTTTGACGCTGTTTCCGGAGTGGAAGTCCAATCCGAAATAATCTGGGAATATGCCGACAACGCTCAGCTTCCCAGGATTGCTTTTGTGAATAAAATGGACCGAGAAAATGCTAATTTTTATAATGTATTAAATATGATGCAGAAGGTTTTTAATAAAAAAATTGTTGCTCTGCAGATACCCATTGGTGCTGAGGAGAGTTTTAGAGGTTGTATCGATCTGATAAAGATGAAAGCTTTTATTGGCGGAAAAGAGGAAGAAATCCCGGCGGAACTTCAAGAAGAGGCGGGAAAATTCAGGGAGGCTCTTGTAGAAGCAGTTGCGGAAGAAGATGATGAACTGCTTATGAAATACCTTGAAGGTGAAGAACTGGACGACAAAGAAATTGAGAAAGCGCTTCAGGAAAGTGTGTTGGAAGGGAAACTAGTACCGGTATTGTGTGGTTCGGCTCTTCAATGCATCGGCATAGAACCCTTAATGAATGCGGTTGTCGGCTTATTGCCGTCTCCCCTAAAAAAAGAAATTTTAAGCGCGGAAGAATTATTGGCAAAACCTTTAGCTGCTTTAGTATTTAAGACGCTGGTAGACCCTTTTGTGGGAAGAGTCAGCCTTTTTAGGGTATTTAGCGGTACTTTAAAAAGTTCTACCGTTTATAATGTACAGAAGGATGCTGATGAAAAGATCACTCAAGTAGTGATCCTAAGGGGTAAAGAGCAGATACCTGTGACAGAATTGAAGGCAGGAGATATTGGCGCAGTCACTAAGTTGCAGGTAACACAAACGGGAGACACGTTAACTGATAAGAATAATCCTGTGAAACTGGAAGGTATTGTATTTCTGGAACCTACTCTACCGGTTGCAATTAGCCCCAAAAGCAAAGGTGACGAGGATAAACTCAGTAACGGCATAGCCAAGTTACTTGAAGAAGATCAAACACTAAAGATGGAAAAAAATACAGAGACTAAAGAGATTATTCTTTCGGGAATGGGTGAATTGCATCTCGATGTAGTGTGGGAGAGATTAAAAAATAGGTTCGGTCTGGAAGTGGAAATGTCCACACCTAAAGTTCCCTACCGCGAAACTATACGTTCTGCTGTTAATAAAGTAGAAGGTAAACATAAAAAACAAACCGGAGGACATGGCCAGTACGGACACGTTTTTCTTAATATTGAGCCTGTATCAGACAAGGACTTTGTGTTTGAAGAAGTAATATTTGGAGGGGCGGTGCCCAAGCAATATATCCCTGCTGTGGAAAAGGGAGTAAGGGAAAAAATGATGGAAGGGCCGCTGGCAGGATATCCTATGACCAATGTTAAGGTTACTTTGGTAGATGGTTCTTACCATCCGGTAGATTCTTCCGAAATGGCCTTTAAAGTTGCAGGTGCGTTGGCTTTTCGAAAAGGAGTAGAAACTGCTAATCCTGTCCTCTTAGAGCCGATAATGGAAGTAGAGGTCACGGTACCTGAACAATTTATGGGTGATATTATCGGGGATCTGAATGGTAAAAGAGGGAGGGTTCTGGGCATGGAGCCCCAGGATAATAAGCAGGTAATTCGGGCACTCGTTCCTTTGGCAGAGATGTACAGGTATGCTATAGATCTTCGTTCCATTACACAGGGCAGAGGAAGTTTTAAAATGAAGTTTTCTTCTTACGAAGAGGTGCCCCAGCAAATTGCGGAAAAAGTAATTGAAGAAGCAAATTCAGAAAAAGAATAAATAAAAGTAATGCCAGAGACCAGTGTAGGATTACAATACATGTG
>DDHO01000074.1 GCA_002352935.1 Firmicutes bacterium UBA1874 | reverse complement strand
TATGTTTGACAACCCTACATACTTATCATAATGTCACAAAAACAATTTAATTAGGTACCAGTTCTGGTCAAGCTCATTCCAGGAGAGGTGAACGCAGTAATGCAGCGCATGACCCCCCAAAAAAATATTTAAAATAATCAATACGGCGATTTTGGATAGCCCAAGCGGAAGCACCCTCTTGTTTGGATACCCCCGATACCATCAGAGCCCGTTACAGTATAGGCAATGACATCTTTTAAAGAAAGCAACTTGTCTGTAGGTGTGTAAGCTATCTTTTCTGCAATAAAAACCGGGTCATAGGTGTGAATAAGAACACGCTGGGGCGAACTGGCAAAATTTGCTCCGGTTTTTAGTATTGCTTCATAATGAGACTGGCATGCACCAGCAAATATTACCAATTCATCCCGGTTCGGCTCCACTTCCCTGGCCTTTTTAACCGCTTCTACAAAATATTTTGACGTCCGATAATTATCCAGGTCCCTGAAATTTCTTTTTCCCTTTATTAATCCGTCGTGCCCTGTCAGAATTAAAATGTCTGGAGAATAATGCTTAAGATAGTCCTTTACAACCCGCGGCTGGTTTTTCTCGCTTACATGAAACCCTAAAACTTCTATCTCCAGCTTTGCATAGGAACGCAAGCATTTTTCCAGATACTCCTCGTCTCCATCAAGGTGAAGCACCCTTCCAGGGACCGGAAAATAATGCCCCGGCTTCTCCCCATCCTCTTCGGGTATAAGGTCGCTTTCTTGCTTCGGCAGGCTTCGGTCCTTTAATATACGCTTAAGACAGACCTTACATTTTTCGATGTTACGGTGTCTGTAATAAAAAATTTCTTCCGCCCTTTTTTTAGTCAAATCATGAAGAGGTGCATCAGCAAGAAGCCTCATCTCAAGCCCTTTAAGCAAAGCAATTGGTTCTTTATTTTCTTTTTTTATTTCTTGAACCTTAAAAAATATATCTTCACCGTAAGACTTGCGAGCAACTATATCCCCAATGTTAATTTCACTCACGATATTTCCCCCCATTCTTGCAAAAAATCCCTTCAGTCATATATATGCAGCCTATTCATGTCCTGCTCATATGCTCCGCAACACCTCAAGCAGGTTGCGCAAATAGAATAAATAAAAAAGAAAAAGGAGGTAAATGGTTGTTAGCGGTAGTTATTCCGGCACAAAACGAAGCTGGCAGAATAGGTAATGTGATAAAAAAAGCGCTGCACCTAAAAGCACAGCTTATTCTCCCCGTAGTGAACGGGTGCCTCGATAATACACTAAAAGAAATTTTACTTTTTAAGAGCCCCTTAATTTACCCGGTTTATTTCCCGGAGCCGTTAGGAATTGATGTGCCGCGTGCGGTCGGAGCAAAATACGCACTGGATCTCGGCGCCAAGATAGTACTTTTTTTAGATGGAGATATGATAGGAAAAATTGAGGACAACCTCGAGGAACTGGTTAAAGCTGTCAAGAGCGGAGTTGATTTGGCCCTCAGCAACTGCTACCCGAACTGCAATGATGTGCCACCGGGAGTAAAAAAAATACTCGAATTCCGAAAACAGCTTAACAGGCGGATAGGAAGAGAGGAAGATTTAAAAACAGCTTCCCCTTCTCACGGACCCTATGCTACTTCCAGGCGTCTCTTGCTGTCCGTCCCTCTTCAGGAGCTGGCCGTTCCTCCGGTAATGCTCGTGCTCAGTGTAAAAAAAGAGCTAAACGTAAAGGTAGTTACGGAAATTCCTCACCTTAAACTAAATTCCCGCATCAAGGACACAAAACACGCTGACGCAATAGCAGAAACGCTTATCGGCGACTGTCTGGAAGCGCTATCGGTTTGGGAAGGCCGGCCCCGTTCACGAAAAATAAACGGCCGTTTATATATAGGATACAATTCCCAGCGAAGGCGGGATATTTTAAAAATGGTTATAAGATAGCTTTTTGTAAATTAAGAGGAAATTATAAGCAAGTTTTCCAAACATTGAATCTCCCGTACTTGTCCAACTTGGGCTATAATTATTAAGCGCTAAATCCAACAAGGAGGGGAGGAGAATAAAATGAGGATGTCTTGCCGCATAATGCCGCTTCTATTATGCTTGATACTAAGTATACTCTGTTTGCTCTTTTTTACAGGTATGGCTCATGCTTCAACGTTTTACACTGTTAAGCCCGGGGACACTCTTTATAAAATAGGCTTGAAATACAATACCACACCCAAAGATATTAAAAATGCCAGTCATATCACCAGTAATTCCATAATCCCGGGACAGATACTGACCTTACCTGTAAACGGAGTTGTTTATCGGGTCCGATCCGGCGACACGCTATTTAAAATTGCCCAAAATTACAACATATCGGTAAATTCAATTCAACAAGCTAACAAATACTGGAAATCTACGGTTTATCCTGGACAAGTTTTCTGGCTTCCCGTCACCTCATCAAAACTACCAAACAATACATATAGGGTTCGCCAAAATGATTCTCTATTTAAAATTGCCCAAAAATTTGGAGTAACACAAAATTCCTTAAAGGCGACCAACGGTTTACAGTCAAATACCATTTATACAGGGCAGATACTTCGCATACCAACCACGCCGGCAACAACCCAAAACAACGTAACCAGGGCAACAAGCTCTTCCAGGGGGGCAGGTTCATACAACGACGACCTCATGCTTCTCGCGCAAGTAGTACACGCAGAAGCGCGGGGAGAACCTTATGTTGGCAAGGTTGCTGTGGCAGCGGTTGTTCTCAACCGCGTTAAAAGCCCTAAATTCCCGAACAGTATTAAAGGTGTAGTTTACCAGCCCTGGGCCTTTACTGCTGTTAACGATGGCCAATTATATTTAAAACCAGACAGTATAGCCATTAGGGCGGCAAGAGAAGCTTTGGGCGGCTGGGATCCCAGCGGCGGAGCTTTATTTTATTGGAACCCGGCAAAAAGTACGAATTCATGGGTTTGGAATCGCATCATCGTTAACCGCATCGGAAATCACATTTTTGCAATATAAATACTGAAAATGATTAGACCCCGCAGGAAAGAAGCGGGGTCTTTTTTAAAAAAATTCTATCTTTTAGGTGCCTTGTTATTCTAATATTTCCCGGAGGTCTTCTTCTGGTGTGCTGATTACCTTTAAGTTATAGTTTTGTTGGATCACTGCCAATACATTGTCACTCAAGAAAGCCGGCAGAGAAGGTCCTATTCGGATATTTTTCACTCCAAGGTGAAGCAGGGTCAATAGAATAGATACGGCTTTCTGCTCAAACCAGGAAATTACAAGGGTTAAGGGAAGATCGTTGATGTCGCATTTGAAAGCCTTTGCAAGCGCAGCTGCCACTTGAATAGCTGAATATGCATTGTTACATTGTCCCATATCTAATAATCGCGGTATACCATCGATTTCTCCGAGCTCCATATAGTTAAAACGGTATTTTCCACACCCTAAAGTAAGCACTACACAATCAGCAGGTACTTTTTTGACAAATTCGGTAAAATAACTGCGCGAAGATTTGCTGCCATCACACCCTCCGACCAGGAAAAAATGCCTTATTTTACCGGATTTCACGGCTTCAATTAATTTTTCTGCCATGGACAATACAGCTTTATGATGAAAACCGGTACTCAAAAACCCTCCTTCCTTTTCCGGGAGAGGTTCCAAGGACCTGGCTTTTTCTATCACTTCTTCAAAGTTTCTATTTTCAACATGTTTAACTTCTGGCAGCCTGGCAATTCCACAGGTAAAAAAACGGTCTTTATAGGAATCCCTGGGTAGTAAAACACAGTTTGTCGTACCTAATATAGCTCCCGGAAAATCTTCAAATTCTTTTCTCTGATTTTGCCACGCTGATCCGTAATTCCCTACCAAATGGGTAAATTTGTTTATTTCGGGATAGGCATGCGCAGGCAGCATTTCTCCGTGAGTATAGACATTGATGTCCTTTCCTGCAGTTTGTTTTAACAATTCATAAAGGTCCAAAAGATCGTGCCCTGTTACGAGGATGGCGTGACCGGGTTTAAAACCGGTAAACACTCTCGTCGGTTCGGGGAAGCCAAAACGGTCAACATAGGCCTTGTCAAGCAGTTCCATGGCTTTTAAATTTATCTCCCCGCATTTAAGAAGCTTTTCTATATGGCTATTCAAATCAAAATTAACATTAGTAAGCGTAGTAAAAAGTGCTTCGTGCAGAAAAGAATCTATCTCTTCGCTTCTCTGCTCTAATTCCCCGGCATGGTATGCATAAGCTGCAACGCCTTTTAGTCCGATAATAAGTGCATCCTGTAGACTTGCTATGTCCTCATTTTTACCACAAACACCCGTCTTAGTACATCCTGTTCCCTTGGCCGTCTGCTCGCACTGATAGCAAAACATAAAAAACCTCCTTTTTAAGCGGAATAAAATTTACAGCTAATTTAAATTTTAGATTATTGTACCTGTTAATTATAACTTAAACTATGACCTACATCACAAAATGAAAATATTAACATAGTGTCAATATACTGT
>DDHO01000021.1 GCA_002352935.1 Firmicutes bacterium UBA1874 | reverse complement strand
GGTTTTGTCAACAGTCTGAGCCGTGCTGTAAACAGCACGGCTGCTATCATGCAATACGGTCTTTATTTATGCTTTTTTTTTAAAACCATTTTAGCTGCCTCTACAATTCGCTCGATATTCAACCCATATTTATCCATAAGCTGCTGGGGAGGGCCCGATTCTCCGAATTGGTCGTTAACACCGATACGGAATAAGGGAACCGGGCATTGCTCCGAAATTACTTCAGACACAGCACTTCCCAATCCTCCGATAATACTGTGTTCTTCCGCCGTTACTACCGCACCAGTTTTACGCACAGATTCTATTAAAGAAGAGGCATCGAAAGGCTTAATAGTACTCATGTTGATAACGTGGGCAGAAATTCCTTCCTCCTGCAGTTTTTTCGCTGCCTCAAGAGTATAGCTAACCATAACACCACAGCTGACGATAGTTACGTCGTCCCCCTCTTTAAGAACAGAGGCCTTCCCAAGCCGGAAGCAGTAAGAATCATCATAGATTATCGGAAGTGCGGGGCGCCCGAGCCTTATGTAAACAGGTCCTTCATATTCTACAGCCGAAAAAACTGCCTTACGTGTTTCCACAGCATCTGCAGGAACAAGAACCGTCATGTTTGGCAAAGCACGCATTAAAGCTATATCTTCAAGCATTTGGTGAGAAGCTCCATCTTCTCCAACAGTAATTCCTGCATGCGTTGCAGCAATTTTAACATTTAATCGGGGGTAAGCAATAGAATTACGGATTTGATCGTAAGCCCGCCCCGTTGCAAAAACCGCAAAAGAACTCGCAAAAGGAATTTTTCCGCCGGCAGCTAGGCCCGCTGCCGTTCCCAGTAAGTTTTGTTCTGCAACTCCCATATCAAAAAATCTTTGTGGAAAACGTTTCCCGAATTCAATGGTCATGGTAGACTTTGCTAAATCAGCATCCAAAACTACAATATCTTCATTTTTTTGACCCAGTTCAACTAAAGCTTTACCGTATGCTTGGCGGGTGGCTATTTTTTCCAATTATAGCGTCCTCCTTTTCAAACCTGTTCAAGTTCTGCAAGGGCCTGTTTCACTTGTTCAGCGCTGGGTGCCCTGCCGTGCCAATCAGCATTATTTTCCATGAAGGAAATACCTTTCCCCTTGACGGTCTTTGCAATAATCATCGTTGGTTTCCCTTTTGTTTCACGTGCTTTTTGCAGAGCATCCAAGATACTTTCAAAATCATGCCCGTCTATTGTTAATACATTCCATCCGAAAGCCTTCCACTTGTCTGCCAGCGGGCTTGGAGACATTACTTCATCAACGGGGCCATCTATTTGAAGTCCATTATAGTCCAGAAAAGCCGTCAAATTATCCAGCTTGTAATGTGAAGAGGCCATAGCCGCTTCCCAGACCATCCCTTCCTGTACCTCGCCGTCTCCCAGCAAAACGTAAACACGCCAGTTAGCGGCGCTGAGTTTCCCTGCTATTGCCATCCCGTTGCTCACCGCTAAACCTTGCCCCAGGGATCCCGTCGACATTTCCACACCGGGAGTGGACTTCCGATCAGGGTGTCCTTGCAATATGCTCCCCAGTTTCCTTAGCCCCCAAATTTCCTCCCTTGGGAAGAAACCCCTGTTGGCAAGGGCAGCATAGAGCAGGGGAGCAGCATGCCCCTTGGAAAGTATAAACCGATCCCTTACTTCCCACGCCGGGTCGGTGGGATCAAGTTTCAGTTCATGAAAATAAAGTGCGGTAACAATTTCCACGCTGGAAAGAGAACCGCCAGGGTGCCCGGAGCCCGCCTTTCCAATCATAGTAATAATGTCCTTCCGTAAAAGCCTTGCCTTGGAACGCAAATCGTTCAGTAGTTCTTCAGAGTACATTTTAGACCTCCTCGACCCGGATAAATTCTAAAGCTTGTACCGAGATGCAGAATTTCTGACCGCCTATTTCGAACCCTCTGCAGCTATAGTTTTAAATCCCTCCCCCAGAGCTTCCTGAACATTGGTAATAATAACGAAAGCGTGCGGATCTATCCGAGATACCATTTTCTTCAAGCTGGTCACCTCGGACCTGCTCACTACTGTGAGCAGCACATTGCGGCTCTGCCCGGTATAAAGTCCCGTACCTTTCAAAGCAGTTACTCCCCGGCTCAATCCTGTAAGTATTTCCCGAGAAATTTCATCATTGCGCGAAGAAATGATTAAAGCAGCCTTCTCGTATCCCAAACCTTCCTGTATGACATCTATAAGCCTGCTGCTTACCATTAATCCTATAAGCCCGTAAAGGGCAAGCTCGATATTAAAAACAATGCCAGCTATGATGATTACCGAGCCGTCTATAGCAAGCAGCGCCTGGCCTGTACTGCCTTTTATACGCCTGTAAAGCAGTTGAGCAGCAAGATCCGAACCTCCGGTAGTAGCTCGGGCGCGGAATACAATTCCCAGCCCGACACCCACAAGAATCCCCCCGTAAATAGATGCCAAAAGAGGATCGTTCGTAAGCTTATCCAAACGCAGGTTTAAAATATCGGTAAAGAACGAAAGCGTAATCGTGCCCCAAAGGGTCTTGATTCCGAAGTTCAGGCCTATTTTCCTGATTGCTATCAAGAAAAGGGGAACATTCAAAGCCAGCATCGTCAAACCGACAGGTAGCCCCACCAGGTGATAAATAATTATTGCCATCCCGCTGACCCCACCGGCCGCAATTTTATGAGGAATTAAAAAAAACACAAGGCCCGCTGCTACTACAAATGAACCCGCAGTAACCCAGAGATATTCCCAAAATAATTTTCTGTTGAAAAGCACACGCTTCCGCCCCTTCCAAGGCTTAATAAAAATAGTTTCCCTCCTCGTCAGATTTTTACAACAAACCAATTTTAATTATCAAGCCAATTTCTTTTTAGGGGTACGGGAGACTAGATTTTCTTCTTCATCTTTGTCGAATTTCCTGCCTAAATAGATTTCTCCCGCAAATTAAAAAATAAATAATAAAATCAACCTCGCAGGTTGTTTAAAAATGCTTAAATAATTATAAACAGCCAGACATTTTGACAAAATGCTGGCTTCTATCTATTTCAGACTGTTGAATTTTTTACGCTAAAATCGCCCCGACCGCAATATTGCATAAATAAGCCATAGAAACATGCCGCTCGCAACTAAAAAACCGATTTCCAACACGGGCAGATGCCAGAAGAAACCATCCGTTTGGCCTCCAAAAGCAGAGCCTATGATAAGGCTGCCCATAATAATGCTGAAGGCCAGGAATACTATACTGAAAGACAGCTTATTGGCAATACGATTGAGGTACAGAAAAAAACTATCTAAATGCTCGTGTTCCAATTTAAAGTGAAGGTTGCCTTCTGCGAGTAAATCCAAAATGTTATCAAATTTACGCGGCATGCTACCAAAGAGCAGGGCAGCCTCTCCGGCCTTTTGGCTTATTTTTAAAGGCGTCCATTTTTTACGGAAATAATCGCGGGCATATTTTCTTGACGCTTCTAAAACATTCAAATCAGGATACAGATTCTGAATAACTCCTTCCAGCGTGACAAATGCTCTCCCCAGTATTGTAAACTCCATAGGCACCGCAATGTTGTACCTAAATGCTAGGGACATAAACTCTTTGAAAACCCTTCCTATTTTTATTTCTCTCACAGGAAGTTCTTCATAACGCTTCCTGAGTTTGTCTACATCATTTTCCAGCTCTCTAAAATCTATATTTTTATTAATTATCCCCATTTCTTTTATAACTTTGACAATTTGCTTTGTATTTCGCAGTGATACCCCCTTAACAAGATCTGCAAATTGTTTGCTTCTATGCGGGGAAATACTGCCGACCATACCGAAATCAAGGAATATCAAAACCGTTCCCGTTCCTTTGGAAGCAACGGCAATATTCCCCGGGTGTGGATCTGCATGAAAGAAACCGTCTACAAGCACTTGTTTTAAAAAAATATTCACAAGCTTTTCTGCTATTTTTTTACAGTCAAAACCCCGTCGCCCAAGTTCATCGGGATCTTTTAGCTTAATCCCTTCTGCGCATTCCATGGTGAGGACACCGTTCGTAGTATATTCCCAGTAGATACGGGGGATGTACACATCTTTTACACCGGAAAAATTGTCCCGAAAGCGCTCTGCATGTTTTCCCTCAATATTATAGTTCATTTCCTCCCGTATAACGTGAGCAAATTCTTCTGCCATGGAAACCAGATCATACACCTTTCCCCACTTTGAATGCTTTTGAGCAAGGCGGGCCAGGTCGAAAATAATTTCCAGGTCAGTCTCTACGATTTCCTGCACCCCGGGCCGCAGTACTTTAATTACTACTTCCGTCCCGCCCTCATCTTTCAGCACAGCTTTATGAACTTGTCCAAGGGAAGCAGCTGCAAGCGGTTCTTCTTGGAAAGAATAAAAATAGTTTTCAAGAGGTCCGCCCAGTTCCCGTTCAACCTGTTCACGAATTTTACTGAAAGGTAAAGGAGCAACCCTATCCTGAAGTTTTTCCAGCTCCCGGATAATATCCGGAGGCAAGAGATCGGGACGGGTGCTGAAAACCTGTCCAAATTTTATAAAAGTAGGACCAAGTTCCTCAAATATTTTTCTAATTCTTTCTCCCCTGTCAAGGGTACGCGAATTCTTTCGTTCCTTCAGTTTGTTAAACAGAAAAAGAAATTTTCTTTCTCCAAGCCCCAGTTGATCGATAACATAACCAAAACCGTGTTTGGCAATGGTGTTAATAATTTGACGGTAACGCCGAATATGTAGATGCCGCAGGTTTTTTCTCATCACATTTCATTCCCATTGCTTTTCCCCTAGTAATACGATTTTTGATCGTACACAGGGAAATTGCTTTAAATTTTCTATTCCTTTCGGAGATTCCGTAGGCTCCACCAGCTGTAGGCCGCTAAAAAAGATGGATGAGGTGCTTTAAGAACCATCTCCTTTAAGCCCGCCTCTCACGTTTTTCCTTGTATAACGGGGCTTTTGCTTAATTTATTAGTTTCGGTTCCTTCAAATTGACTTCCAGTAGCCTCACTGTAATCTGGTAATTTCTAAATTTACCTCCCCAAACTGAAGACCCATCCGCCCTGCCTTCTAAAACTTTTAGAGCTGGAAAAACACCTGTCTCGATTGCCTCACAGGGGCAATCGGAATTTATGTTTCTTGGCTCCATTCTTCATCCTGCTCACCCGCACGCCTGCGCGCTCTATGCCGGAGATAGGCGGCAATAAAAGGCTGAATTTCTCCATCCATTACTGCCTGTCCGTTGCCTATTTCCAGGCCGGTACGGTGGTCCTTTACTAAAGTATAAGGGTGGAACACGTAAGACCTTATTTGCCTACCCCAGCCGATTTCTTCCTGTTGTCCTCTTAATTCGGCAATCTTTTCCTGGTTCTCCCTGGCCTTGCGTTCCAACAGCTTTGCTCTGAGAATCTTTAAAGCCGTTAACCGGTTAGCATGCTGGGAACGTTCGCTCTGGCATTGTACAACAATTCCTGTAGGAAGGTGGCTTATCCTGACCGCAGAATCCGTTTTATTGACATGCTGCCCGCCGGCCCCTCCAGACCTGTAAGTATCAATACGGATTTCTTCTGGTAATATCTCCACATCACTGTCTTCTTCAACTTCAGGCAGAACTTCTACGGAAGCAAAAGACGTATGCCTGCGGCGGGCTGTATCGAAAGGAGAAAGGCGCACCAGGCGGTGTACCCCTTCCTCCGCTTTGAGGTAGCCGTAAGCATACTCCCCCCGCACTATAAAAGTCACGCTTTTTATGCCGGCTTCATCCCCGGGCAGCTTGTCTAACAATTCTACTTCAAATCCCTGCCGTTCAGCCCACCTGGTGTACATACGCAGGAGCATCTGGACCCAGTCCTGTGATTCCGTACCCCCCGCCCCGGCATGAAGGGAAACAATAGCATGGTGGCTGTCGTAAGTACCGCTCAAAAGGACTTCCAGTTCCATTTCCTGCAATTTTCCTTCTACTAGCTGCAGCCCGGCTTTAACTTCCCTGTCGAGTTCTTCCTCTCCCTCTTCCATTCCCAGTTCCCAAAGGGTTCTAATATCTTCGTACTCTCGATAAAGCTCTGTAAACCTGTCGACCCTGTTTCTGAGAGCAGTTAATTTTCTATTAATACGCTGGGCTTCCTGAGGTGCATCCCAAAAACTCGGAGACGTCATACGCTTTTCCAGCTCTAAAATCTTTGTCTTTTTGCCATCTATGTCAAAGAGAAACCCTCAAATCTTCTAAGCGAAACGCGATTTCATCCAAGCGGTTCTTCATTTCTCCAAGCACACGATAACCTCCCTAATTTAATAAAGGATTATGCTCCGCAGCATTTCTTGTATTTCTTGCCGCTGCCGCAGGGACAGGGTTGGTTCCGCCCAACCTTGTTTTGACGGCGGACCGGCTTTGTTTTTTTGGGCTCTTCTGTGCCAGCTTCCCCTTCTTCATAGCCCCTGCCTTCCACTACATTGCTCGGCTGTCTCGCTTCTTCCTGAACTACCCGAGCGCGGAAGACATATCTTACGATTTCTTCCTGTATCCCGGCGATCATATCCTGAAACATCTGGTACCCTTCGAATTTATACTCCACCAGAGGATCCCGTTGCCCGTAAGCCCTTAAAGTTATCCCCTGGCGAAGCTGGTCCATAGCGTCCAGATGTTCCATCCACTTGCTGTCTACAACCTTCAGCATGACGACACGTTCCAATTCCCGCATGGTCTCTTCGCCCAATTCTTTCTCACGAGCTTCATAAAGTTCGAGTGCCTGTTGGTGAAAAAGTTTCCTGATTTCCTCCTTTTCCATATCTTTAAGTTTTTCCGGTTCTAAGGAATGGCCCGGCAGGAACAGCTGTTCCGCATAATCCAACAGGCCTCGGAGGTCCCATTCTTCGGGATAAGGACTGTTCCCCGCATAAAGGTCAACAGTTCCGTCTATAACCTTACCGATCATATCTAGCACAGCCTCTTTCAGATTATCGCCCATAAGCACCTGCCGCCTCTGGCGGTATATAACTTCCCGCTGCTGATTTAAAACATCATCGTACTGCAGCACATGCTTGCGTATATCGAAATTGCGCGCCTCCACTTTTTTTTGGGCCGATTCTATAGAGCGGGAAACCAGGGGGTGGTCAATAGGCATGGTATCATCCATCCCCAGGCGGTCCATAATCCCTGAAAAATTTTCGGAACCAAAAAGCCGCATAATGTCATCTTCCAGAGAAACATAGAACTTACTGGAACCCGGGTCCCCTTGCCGCCCGCTCCGGCCCCGGAGCTGGTTGTCAATGCGTCGGCTCTCGTGCCTTTCGGTGCCGATAATGTGCAGGCCCCCGAGTTCCACAACTTTTTGGTGTTCTTCTTCAGTTTTCTTCCGGGCTTTCTCTAATACCTGTTTGTAATAAGCAGGCTCAACCTCCGAAGGGTCCTTACCCTGGCTACGCAGCTCTTCTTCTGCTAAAAACTCGGGGTTGCCGCCTAACATTATATCCGTCCCCCGCCCGGCCATGTTAGTGGCTATCGTCACAGCGCCCAGGCGCCCGGCCTGGGCAACAATCTGGGCTTCCTGTTCATGGTACTTGGCATTAAGTACTTGGTGCGGAATGCCCTTTTGCTTGAGCATTCTGCTCAGTTCTTCTGACTTTTCTATAGACACGGTACCCACCAGCACGGGCTGCCCCTTTTTATGGCGTTCTTCTATTTCCTCTACCACAGCTTTAAACTTACCTTTTTCAGTACGGTATACAACGTCCGACAGGTCCTTCCGGATCATAGGCTTGTGCGTAGGTATGACCACTACATCCAGTTTGTAAATTTTGCTGAACTCCTCCTGTTCGGTTTCAGCCGTACCGGTCATTCCTGCTAATTTATGGTACATACGAAAGTAATTTTGAAAAGTGATTGAAGCAAGGGTTTGAGACTCACGTGCAATCTCCACCCCTTCTTTGGCTTCAATAGCCTGGTGGAGCCCGTCGCTATACCTTCTCCCGTACATAAGCCTACCGGTAAACTCGTCAACGATGATAACCTTACCGTCATGAACAACATAATCCCTGTCGCGTTTCATAAGCGCATGCGCCTTTAACCCCTGGTTTACATGGTGGCTTAATTCAATATTGCTGTCGTCATATAAGTTTTCTACCCCCAGCATTTGCTCTACTTTAGCAATGCCTTCTTCAGTGAGGGTAACAACATGAGCCTTTTCATCTACGTTGTAATGTTTCTCTTTTTTCAAGGTAGGAATAATACGGGCTATACGGTAATAAAGCTGAGTCGGTTTATCCGCCTGTCCGGAGATAATTAAAGGAGTCCTGGCCTCGTCAATAAGAATGCTGTCTACCTCGTCTACTATCGCATAGTGCAGTTCCCGCTGTACCAGCTGGGAACGGTCCAGCGCCATGTTGTCCCTCAGGTAATCGAAGCCAAATTCATTGTTTGTACCGTATGTTATATCGCAGTTATAAGCTTTCCTGCGCTCAGCAGATTTCATATTGTGAACTACAAGCCCGACGGAAAGCCCCAGGAAGCGGTATATTTTACCCATCCACTCGCTGTCACGGCGGGCAAGATAATCGTTTACCGTAACTACATGTACCCCCCGTCCCTCAAGAGCGTTTAAATATACTGGCAGGACGGCTACTAAAGTTTTACCTTCACCGGTTTTCATTTCGGCAATACGGCCCTGGTGTAATACTATTCCTCCCAACAACTGTTCATCAAAATGCCGTAACCCCAGTACCCTGCGGGATACCTCCCGCACTACTGCGAATGCCTCTGGAAGAAGGCTGTCGAGCTTTTCCCCCCGTGCCAGCCTTTGTTTAAATTCTCCCGTTTTGGAAGCGAGCTCGTTGTTACTCAACTCCCGCATTTCAGGCTCCAAATCATTAATAGGTTTAATTCTTTTTGAAAGCCTTTTAATTTCTTTTGCGTTATCATCAAGCAAATTTTTTAAACATCCGAGCATTTATTTTCACCCCTTTAACATAAGAGGAAGTAAGTGCAGTGCATAAAACCAAAAACTGATAACATTGTTTTTATCTTAAAGAAGAAAGGAACCGTCGTTTTGGTTCCCTTAGCCTTATCCTTAACATATAATTTTATCATTCTTTAAAAAAGACAGCAAGTTTAAGGCAGTTTGGCATAGTGTCAATATACTGT
>DDHO01000066.1:25683-27986 GCA_002352935.1 Firmicutes bacterium UBA1874 | reverse complement strand
TCATGACTTTGTCAACAGGCTGCTAAACTATCAGTTTTCCCCATTGGGCTTGATAGATCTGGTTTTTCTTGTTCCCCTAACTCATTACATCATCGTCCTTTCCGGAGGTTCCACCAGTTATTTAAAGTTTCTTTACATTCCTCTTATAATATCCAACGCTTTAAAACCTGCTCCCTATTACGGGATAATTGCTACAGCAGCTTCCATGCTGAGCTTGGTTTTATTGGGTACCGGTACCCTAGCTGAAGGTGGAATGTGGCCGGTCGAAGATGACCTGGTTTTGCTGAGCACATTTATCCTCATTAATTGGCTGGTCCGGTACTTTATATCCGTTGAAGATGAGCTTTACGAAAAACTGCTGTTGAAAGCTACCACCGATGAGCTTACCGGCCTCTATAATCACAGATTCATGCACGGATACCTTGAGAAGTTCGGCATTGAAAAAACAAAAGTCGTAGCCTTGGCTGACCGTATCCGCAGCATGATTGAAATTGTTTGCCGCAAATTTATTTCCGGGCACGGATTTGATCCCAAAAAGATGCCAATCACCGCCTCAGTGGGAATAGCCGCTGCTGATTCTTTGACTAAAGACAAATATAAGCTGATTAAAGAGGCGGACCATGCTATGTACCAAGCCAAGGCCGATGGGAAAAATCAGGTCAAAATTTCCAGTTCATAAAAATTTTTTATCTTTCGCATATTTTCCTTATTTTTTTTCTGTTCAAAATTTTTACCAACAGCTCTTAAAAAGTTTTACAGTTATTATTCCTTTGGCTGTTTATATTTTAAAATTTTTGTTCCGATCTTTTTAAATAACTATGGCCTTAATTTCCCGTGAAATTCCTCATAAATTTCATACTTTCTTTAATTAATAACTTTTTTTGTAAGATTATCATAAAAGAAGGAAATTCTCTAAAAAACTCGAAATAGATAAAAGCGGGTTATTTCTTCTCCTTGCTTGTCCTCAAAATATCATTTTATTTATAAATAAGATATTTCTTGCTTACGACGTTAATCATTTTCATTTTTAGTTTTAGAAAGAATTATTGAAAAGAATTAATTTGGTAAATAAACTTAATACTAAAACGCAGAATGTTTTTATAAAAGGAGCTTGACAGAAAACCATTATGAATATTACCAAAACAATTCTTTCCGCTATTTTTTTATTTATCTGCTTTTTAATTTTCCTTCCCACAAGTTCCGCAAAAGCATTACCTCCGCTGCAGGAAGTTCCAAACTTAAAGGTCTCCATCGAAGGTCAAAAGGTATTTTTCCGGAATACTGCTCCTGTGATGCTGGAAAGCCGCGTTCTTGTACCCCTGAGAGATATTTGTGAAGCGATGGGAGCAAATGTCCACTGGAACAGCAAGGACCGGACTGTTTTTATTTCCAGAAAGGAAAAGTTAATAAAGGTAGCAGTTGGCTCCAGTCAAGCCTTCGTCAATAATCAAGCAGTTAACCTGGATGCTCCGGCGATCATTCATAAAGACAGTACGCTCGTCCCATTACGCTTTGTGGGAGAAGCTTTTGGCGGAACCGTTATCTGGAACGGGAATGCAAAAACAGTAAACATCAGCCTTGATAAAAATGACATTATTAAAGTCCCCGAACTAAAAGTAATACTGAACAATAAGCCACTGCCCCTTAAAGTCCCGCCAATTTATGAAGGAGGTAAATACTTGGTTCCTCTAGAAGACATTCTCAATGGTCTGGAAAGCGATATTTTTTACTGGGAAAAAGATGGTAACCAAATTTCCATTTCTTTAGACGGAGCAAGTATTGAATTGTTTGTGGGAAAAAATATTGCTTTTATCAACGGGAATCAAGTAAATACTACTTATTTTCCAGTAGAAAAAAAAGGTACAGTTATGGCGCCTGTACGCTTGATAACGGAAGTTTTAGGCGGAGTAGCCCACTACGAGCGGGAAACAAACACAGCCCATCTCTATATCAACCGGCCTAAATTTAAGACAAGCTTTTTAGAAAAGGAAGCAGTCCAAATCGTCAAGCCTTTACCGGTTCCAACAGCTGTTCTTATGGATAGCAAGCTGCTGATGGTAAGTAACAATCCGGAAGTCCTCAAGCCAGAAACAATTCCAACAAAAGATGTCACGCTCTGGGAAAACAGCGTGGAAACCTCAGAGGACAGCATGGAACATCGTATTTTTGGATGGCACCTCAACCGTTTGAACGGGGAGGTAAAAATAGGTATTACTCTGGAAAACCTGTCTGATTCCCAAGATATTGAAATAACCGGGATAAAAGGAATTAACCGGACTAGTTCTAACGGCTGGTCTAATTAG
>DDHO01000066.1:0-25440 GCA_002352935.1 Firmicutes bacterium UBA1874 | reverse complement strand
GTCGGGCTGCCCATTGCCGAAGCGGTATTATGCGACCGGCTGATGAAAATCCGGATTGAAAATCCGCTGGTTAAACCCGGCGAAACAGTAGTACTGCAGTCTTTCTCACTGGAAAAAGATTTTCTGATCAGCTTTTTAGAAGATGTTACGATTAAGAATACCGGTTCTGCCGGCGAACTTAAATATAAAATACGGACAGTATTAAGCCAGAGCGGCAGCAATCTGGCAACAATTCAAACAGACCCCGTCAATGTGGACAAGACCAATAACCACCCCCGTGGAAACTGGATGGGTTCTATATTATTTACGGAACTTCCTGTTTATCTGGTAGGAAGCGGAGAAGTCGCCTACAGTATTTCTAACGGATTAACCGACCACCTTCTCTCAGAAAAGACGGCACTGCCCGCCTCCGGGTTCGTGGTTGGTAACCCCGGGCATTACGGTGCCACCTACAAAATCAGGATCCCGTTAGAAAACAAGTCAGGTTCACCGCGGACGGTCAGAGTTAGAATAGGCGGCAGGGGAGGTCTTTACGCAGGCAGCGTTAAGACTAAAGAAGGCGTGTTTATTACCCCCATCCTGGAACCAATGAAAGAAGTAGCCAATGTCATTTATCATAAAGTAATAGGAGAAAACGACATAATCGAAATGGAAGTAATGCATGCCGGCGGTTCGGCTCTGGCCATGGCAGTAGATATCATCACACTGGAATGAAATCCGCATTAAAATAAAAGAGCTTTTTAAATAATTTTAACGGGCTTTATAGATTTCTTCCCGCTAATTTTAAACACATTTTCGAATTTTATATGCTTTTGATGGCATAATTTTTGCACCTTATCAAAATCACTTTTACTAATTCTTCCCGCCAGACCGCAGGAAGAACTTATTTGACGGGGTACAGGAATTATTTGAACGTTGATGCCTGCTTCCAGGGCAAATCGTTCAAACGCCAGAGCCGCATGTGTGGAAGAAAAGGTAATAACGTAGTAACTTTCTGCTGCCACAGGTTCACCTCTTCTCTACTGCATTGTTTACACTCTCAAGTTATGTTAAAATAATGTCAGCGGGTCATTAGCTCAATTGGCAGAGCAGGCGACTCTTAATCGTCTGGTTGGGGGTTCGATTCCCTCATGGCCCACCAACCGGTTTTTTTATACATTAGACTATTTATCTCACATTTTTTCAAGCTTTGTGATTAACATTTTAGTACTTAAGTTATATTTTTTTAAAGCCACTTCCTTACCATTAGTTTTTCTAACGCTCGAAAACCCCACAATATGCAATAGATTTACAGTCCTTACTTCAACTTATAACTTTTTTGGTTGCCGTACCGAATAATTCTTTACCGCTGTCGTAATCCCGTTACTATTGCGGTCCAGTGCTAGAAACCCGCTTTCGGTACTCAGGAAAAAAATTGCTTCTTTCGTACCGTAATTATCCAGATCAAAATTAAATTTAGTAAAATTCAATATTTACATGTGAAGTAAAGCTGCGGCTCATGTTTAAAGTCAATGAAAGGTTAATTTCCCTACCATGAGGTTCCTTACTGTTCCTTGGGCCGAAAAGTTCGTTAGCTCCTTTTCATGATAATACTCGTGGTAATGGTATTCCAGGCCCCATCTTCTTTTGCCCCTGATTATTATTTCTAATTTCTGTCCTCTGAGGACCATTTGCAGGCTTTTTAAGTGTAACCTTTTCTATAACATAGAATTTTTTTTACCGGTTAAACTTTCCAACATCTTTTGTATTAACTGCCACTTCTGCCTATCCTTCTCGCTGAGCCGTAATATTATTTCCTCTTAACGCTATAGTACTCCTTGCTTCGGTACTGGCACTAAAAGGAAACAATGTAAAACTTGCAACTGCTGCTTAGAAAAATGGTTTAAAAAAACAATAAATCCGAAATTAAAAAATTCTGGAGGTGTCTTTAGTTCTAGCTAGTTGTGTTTGGGTGATTTGTACTGCATTCTGCAGTTGATAGTGTAGTGTACATTTATTTTTAACTGCTGAAAAAATTGCTATTTTGCAAAAGGCTTAAATAAAAAGGCAGGAATTTCCTTTTCAGGTAATCCCTGCTAAGTTTAAATCTATTTGGCTTTACCAGCGAAATACTGCTGCTATGGGTTCGGTGTTGGGCATGTCCCCGGAGTTCAAAGCAAACACGGTGCCTTTATGTAGGTACGTCTGGACAGCCGAAGTATCCAGCAGATCTTCATCGCCGGGGCCCGGGGTTTCGCTCAACTGGACGGAGTCGTCCTCGGCGTTGTATTTACCCCAGCAGTGAGTTTTCACGGCGACAAACAGGGTATCCACCCTTCCGTGAAAGGCTGCCGGGACGATGTCTTCTATGTTGTTTGAGGCTCTGCTTGTTCCCTTGAAGTTTTGATATCGCTTAAATGCTTCCTCCCGTCTTTTTTGAAAGTAAGGCTTTACGATTTTCCAGCCCCTGTCGCGCAGTTTCTCCGCGCTGATATTTTCGGGATTGCCTCTTATATTTTCCTGTAAAAGGCAGGGATACCTGCTGGCCTCTGCATACAGTGGAAACAGATAGTCCACACAGGCCAGTACCAGAGGATTGTTTTCTTCCAGCATCCCGCATATTTCTCTGTCCAGGAACCGGAAATATTTTAACAACCTTTCTTTTTGGGCGCGTTCTATTTCCCCACCGTGTCCAAAAAATACCGCTGGCCTTTCGTGAGGTTTCAGAGGCGTGCGGGTGTGAAACTGGAGGTATTGTTCTGGAGTTTCTTCTTCGAACTCTTCCCGGAATTTTTCTATTGTTTGACTCATGTCTATCTCCTGCACGCTGTCCTGTGTTCCCTTCAGCAGGCGGGCGTCTTTCTGGCTGATAGCCAGGATATAAAAGCTCTGCTCATCGATCAGCAAAGAAAGGAGAGGCTTTAAGTGAAAGGAATTCGCCACAACCGCTAGCTCTTCGAACTGCACCGGAGCTTCGTAGTACCGAAACAGGTCCGGCGACAGGAATAAAGCCAGCCCCTTATCTAGATTGCTCCAGAAGATGCTTTCATTCAGCAACCGGTACGCAGGCTGAAGCAGTTCCTCCTGTTGAAATGGGCGCAGGGAGCTGAAAGCGAGCTGCTTTTCTGCCTGCGCCAGCAGGTTCTTAAACCGAATCTGGTTTTGCTTTCCGTTTTTTCCTCCCGTAGACGGGGGAAGATATACGGATACGCACGGTCCCTTTCCTCTGTGGTGCACCAGGGTTTGAACCTCTTCTCTGTTCCAAGTAACCACAGCCTCACATCCTTTCATATATTATCTGCATATTTATTAACCAACTCAGAAGGTCTATCCTCCGGGCCTTTAATAACAAAGGCGGCAACCCATTTTGCCGGCAAAAATAATAAAGGAAAGGAGCGCTGGAAAAAGGTTTTATAATTACTGCCGGGGGCGTCCCACAATAATTTGTTCGAGCAGCAGTCACAGTTGAGCAGAAACGTGAAAAAAACTGTGTGGATTTTAATACGGGCGGGGCAAGCCTGATCCGGAGGTTGTTTTTAATATTACTATACCTAAAGTATAGCACAGAAAAAAACATTTTCAAAACCGCTAGGATGCTCACATAGTGTCAATATACTGTAGGAAAAATTTTTTAAAGAAATCTCCCAAGCATTATTATTTAAGCTCCACGAATAGTTATCAAAGCTTGCAATTCGGTTTTCTTTTAATGCCTCTTTTTTATTTCCTGCCATTATGTCGTATATATTTCCTAGGATAGGTCAAGTGCTTTTTCAATGAGTCTTTTAAAATAGCTTTCCTTGTAGTTAACTAAAATCAAAAACTGCAAGGAGAGGAGAAAGGTGCCGGGGATAGAAATGCACACCACCATAAAAACACTCTTTACCAAAGGATATTCCAAAAGCAATATCGCCCGAATGCTTGATATCGACAGAAAAACAGTCAGGAAAATTTTAAAAGAACTTGATGAAAAAGTTTATCTAGAAAGAAAAGAAAGAGGATCAATACTAGGTCCATTTTCTGCTATATTTGCTGTTATTCTGCCTATTTGTTATTTCATCGCTTATTAATAGCTCAATAAATTCCATATATGACAGTTTCTCTTTTATTTTCTGTTCATTTCGGGTTTCTAAGGACTTTACCACTCCGGAGAGTTTCAGCTGCCGTAACTTCGACAAAAGAAGGTCATTCATTTATATATCATCTCCCCTCTGTTAAGAAGAGAGGTGTAATATGATAAATCCCTTAAAAGGGTGGGGACTTTCGGCAGTTCTATTACCTTCTTAGAAGGTTCAACCGGCATAAGGTTTATATTTTTCTACAGAAAATATCACACACTACTTTAATATCGGCCAACTAAGCACTTTCTGTATGGTTTAATTTAGTGCTAGATTTTACATTATTAAATCGGTAGCTTGCATAACTTAAGGCGAAAATAAAATTAAATTTTGCGCAAAATAAACAGGGAACTTACCAAAATTACGGGGGCTTTTTTTTGATCATTCGTTTGGGTTACGTTGCCATGTCTCAGAAATTAAAAAACTGTTCACCCTCTCAGACAATTACCCTGGGTAGGTTAAACAAAATTGCGGGTAATGAAAACAAGATCTATAAACTCCGCGCCGTTACTCGAAGCAATCTTAATAACACGATGCGAATTTTATATCATACAATAGCTAACGGAATATACCTCTACCGTTTTACCTCAAAACTCGTGCCCCTAGCTACCCATCCTGCAACGGAAGGATGGGACTATATAGAGGACTGCCGTGAAGAATTTATAAAAATCGGAACAATCGTAAAAAAACATGGCCTGCGTGTCAGTGCTCACCCGGACCACTTCACCCTCCTAAACAGCACCCGCAAGGAAGTAATAAAAAAGTCAATAGCAGATCTGCTTTATCATCATAGGATACTCGAAGGCATGGGCCTGGACGGTTCTGCCAAACTCGTTATGCATGTGGGAAGCAATCAGGGAGGAAAAGAAGCATCTTTAAAGCGGTTCCAGAAAAACTTCCTGGACCTGCCCGCAGCCTTACAAAACCGGCTGGTGCTGGAAAACGACGACAGGCAGTATACTGCCGAAGACGTACTGGAACTCTGCAATAAATTGAAATTACCAATGGTTTTGGACTTTCATCACTACAAATGCTGTAACCGCGGCGAAAATATTAGCCGTATCTTACCTGATATCTTTCATACCTGGAACGCCAGCGGACTGCCTCCCAAGATGCATATTTCCAGCTCGCGAAATAATAAAAATCCGCGGAGTCATGCAGATGATATCAATTTAAAAGATTTCTTTGAATTAATCGAACTGATCCTGCCTCTGGGAAAAGACGTGGACATTATGATCGAAGCAAAAAATAAAGATCTTGCGGTTTTTAACCTTGTCCAAAAGCTGAAACTATTTCCGGACTTTCATTTCAAGGAAAACGGTGTTATTTTGCTGTAATATTCTTTAAATATAGCTACCTTCTAACTAATAAGCTTGTCCCTGGCAGGGAAGCTAGTATGGCTAAAATTATTTATATTTTATTTTCTTCCTACCCTGTCCGTTGTTTTCCGAGGTTACCGGTTCGTTTCCCCAATATTTTAGAAAGTAAAAATAAATTTAATGATTACAAGGAATTTCCATTGGAAATAATGAAATAGATATCTTATAAGAAAAAAAACGGGAGGTCAATTTTGTTGAAAACTGAACAGTATGTCCTGATCCTTTTTTTGGCCTTTTTAACTTACCTGCTATACAGGTTTAATAAGAAGAGTTAAGTTTTTACTTTTCGAGGGGATATTAGAAATATATTTTGAAAATTAGTTTATTATTTTTTCCTCAATATGGAAATTAATAAAGGGATCATATATAATAAAACCAAAGAAATACCTTATTTAGGAGACTAGTATGTCGACTTTAATCATCGCACACAGAGGCGCTTCCGCTTATACCAGGGAAAACACTATGGATGCTTTTCAAAAGGCAGTAGAAATGGGCGCAGATGCCATTGAATTTGATGTGCGCAAGACCAGGGACAATGTTCTGATAATAAACCACGACCCCTTAATACGTATTAAAAAAAAAGAATACCTCATTTCTTGCAGCCAATACCGTGATCTTAAAAACTTGCTAAAACTTACGGAAGTGCTGAAGCGTTTTTCAGGACAGGTAAAATTTAATATTGAACTGAAAGAAACAGGTTATGAAGAGTTTGTCCTGGAAACCGCCCGAAATTATGCAGATAAGAATTCTCTACTTTTTACCTCTTTTTACGATTCTTCTGTCTTAGCTTTAAAAAAAATAGACCCTTTAATTAAAGCGGGCTTGCTTTTAGGCCAGGGCAATCCACGAAATCTAATATTTACAAGGATCTCCGAGCTGTTCCCGTGGAAACGTCTCAACTTATGCCGGGCCGACTTTATGGCGGCAAATTACAAACTGTTCAACCCCCTTACAGCAAGAATTGCTGCCTCAAAAAAATTGCCCGTTTTCGTTTGGACAGTAAACAACCCGCATCTAATGAGAAGGTTATGCTCCTTGAAAGTTGCCGGAATTATTACTGACAAACCTGATATCGCCCTGAAAATTAGGAATACCTTGACCGCCTTAAGTCAGCTACCCGGTTAATGGCCCAGCCCCGTACTGCTTATATTACCTTTAATCCTTTCCCTATACTGGATAAAGCATGTTATTGATTTTATCTCTATGTAATGTTAGCATAATATTAAATGGGAGGGATTAATATTGAACGGAAAATTATTAACACCTCAACAGGTTGCTGATTATTTACAGGTAGACTTTCGAACTATCTATTCGTTATTACGGTCCGGAGAACTAATAGGAGCCAAAATTGGAAGGGTATGGCGCATTAAGCCTGAAGAAATTGATAACTACCTTACACGAAATTCTTCATTGCAAAACAATAACACCTCTAACGAGACAAGTAAAGAATTTTAATCTTATCCAAACGCCGGACGTTCAGGAGGTAAATTTCTGTAAATATGAATATAAAGCTTCATTTTGAAAAAAAAGATTTTATTAGCAGGTTTCACGACCCTAGAAAAAATTATGAAATGATAGAAGTTAAGGGAGAAATAAGAACCGATCCCCTGACAGGATTGACCGGGCATATCGCTCACACCGGTACTGTCAGCTTGCAGGAACCTGACCTAAAAGAGTTTAACCAGCCAGAAGCACGTGAAAGCTGTCCTTTTTGTCCAGGAAGAAGGGAAAAAGTAACCCCTCGTTTCTTAGAAGAATTTATAAGTGGAGGCCACCTGTTACGAAACGAAGCTCTCGTAGTACCCAACCTCGCTCCGTACGATACACAAAGCAGCCTGGTTATTATGAGCAAAGACCATTTCATCCCGCTTGAAGACCTTTCCGAGGATATTATTTTAGATTCCTTTCTGGCTGCTTGGGATTATTTCCACCAAGTAAATCGCTATAGTCCATCCTTAAGACATTATCTAATAGGTTGGAACTACATGCCCCCGTCAGGAGGAAGTATAATACACCCTCACCTGCAGCTCCTAGCAACCAACCATCCGGGCAACCTTTGCCGCTTAGAAATAAACAAGGCCGAAGAACATTATTTGAAATATTCCTCTCTGCTCTGGGACGACTTCATGGAAACAGAAAAAAAAATAAGAGAAAGATATATAGGTAACCATCAGGATGTAGAATGGTTTGCCTCTTTTGTATCCCAGGGAATGTGGGGAGAGGCCCTGGCCGTTTTTCCAGATGCAGAAAGTATTTGGGATATCAGAGAAAAACATTTATGCGGCCTGGTCTCCGGGCTTCGGTGCCTTTTCAACTATTTTAAGAGCAAGAATATTTACAGCTTCAACTTTGCATTTTACCCCGGTACAAAAGACCAGCTGGGGCTCAGGCCCCACGCACGTATAGTTCCCCGCTTTTACCTAAACCCCACAACTTATTCACCTGACATAAATACATTTCAAATTTTATTCCGCGAGCCGGTATCAGTAAACAAACCGGAACAACTGTGTACGGAAATAAGAAAGCATTTCCCATAAGAGCAAAGGTTTTTACTTTTTTCCGCAAACAACAAAAGGGCGGTCGGCCGTACAAGTCCTTAATGACGACACGCCGCCCGCCCTTTACTATTCCTCGTCACGAGGAGGCCTCCATTTTCCGTATTTTAAATACCAAACAATAAAGGCAATTGCTGCCAGCGGAAGCAATATAGGTAGTGCTCCAAAAACAAAAACAAACGAATTGGCTGTAAAACGTACGAGCATATTAAAATTGTTTAAAAATGCCTGAAGACTGCGCGAACCTATATCCCTCCAACCCGTCGCCAGCTGGGTTTTGGGCGGCCATATCTCTTTCAGGTTTATCTTTATGGTGGAAAAATCAATTTTATTTTGGAGGTATCGGAGCTCGCCCTTCAAATTTTCTAACTCTCCCCTCACTCTTTCCAGTTCTTTTTCTATTTTTAAGATATCCTCGACTTTCTGAGCACCGTCCAGCATTTCCCTCAGCCTTTTTTCCTGCCTTTCAAGGTTTACAATACGAGAATTGAGGTCAATGTATTCTTTTGTAACATCGTTAGTATAAGTTCTTTTATTCTCAACTTCACCGAGTTTTTCGACCTCGTTTAAAAAATTATAAAACTTAGGTCCTGGGATGCGAACATTTACAAAGCCCCCGTGGCGGTTATCCTTATAAGCCACAACCTGGCTTTCGGCCACCACTCCTCCTGCCTGACGGGCTTTTTCTTCAATCTTTTTAATTGTTCCCGGCAGATCTTTTACCGATAAAGTAAGTTCAGCATTTTTTATTACTTTGCTTTCTATAACTTCATTTCCGTAAAAAGCAGTCCCATTGTCTCGAGCTTTATAACTTGTCGAAGAAACATCATCAGAACCTGCGTCTTCTTCGCCTGTAGATCTTCCAGAAGACATTTGAGCGCTTTCGTAAGCTGTATTTTGAGCATTTTCCTGTGCGGCACCGCACCCGGCAAGCAGCAGAATGCCTGCAAGTATTACGAGGAGCGTTATTCCCCTTAGCAAGACAAAACCTCCTGACTTTTACATTAAAGCGTTACTTTAACTCATATACAATAAAAACCTGTGCCGACACAGTTATATTCCCCGGCATAATAGGGGCCTGCAACATTTTTGCCTCCTCTGCCGCTCCCATTCCTTCCATATATACAGGCCGCGGCAGGTATACTCCGCCTATTCTCACCGTACGTATTCGGTTTACCTCCATTCCGAGTACTGCAGCTACAGCGTCTGCTTGAGATTTTGCATCTCTGACCGCCAATTCTAAAGCCTGGTTACGTACTTCCCTTTCATTATTCAGAGAAAACTGCACCCCTCGCACCTCGTTGGCACCGGCTTCTATTGCAAGGTCGATGCTTTTACCCACAAGTCTAACATCCGTGACCTGAAGGCTGATTTCGTTGCTGGCAAGGTAACCTATAATTTCCGGTTCCTTTCTGTTTTCCTCCGCATAATTATACTGCGGCACAACACTCAAGTTCCGAGTCTGCATATTCTCCTCCAAAAAGCCCCCATCTTTCAATCGTTCAATAACACGGTTCATAAGTATGTTGTTCTCCTGCTGTGCTTCGACTGCTGTTTTACCGGTCGTTTCCACCCCGAATGACACCCGGGCCCTATCGGGTTTAACCTCAATTTTTCCTTCCCCGTTAACTTCCAGAATGGTGGCTTCCGTTTCCACCGTTTCGGCCGCAGTCGCGTTCTGTGGTGCTGCAGCGACTATAAAAACTGCTGCGACGATCAGTAAAAACATAACCAAAATCTTTTGATTCAACTGACCCATTTTCAATTCCCTCCTAAGCTTTTATTTTTATATCTAATGACGAAGTTCGAATGAAAAAAGTTCCAGAGAAAAAATTCATATGTAACTTTTTGGGTAAAAATAAAGACATTATTTGTCAATTTAAGCAGGAACCACTCGGATAGTATCGAATTGTTTAATTGAAGATATAAAGCAAAAGATGTATTGAAAAGGAAGGTGTCTGCAATGAGCCAAAACGTTATAAAAATAAAAGGCACCCGCGAAGGTCTGATAATCCACCTGGATTCCCGGCGAAGTTTTAACGACCTTAAAGAAGGTCTTAACGAGAGAATAACAACTTCTAAGGGCTTTTTTAAAGGAGCGAAATTTACTTTTGAACATATTCCTGAAGGGTTGAGTGCTAAAGAACAGAAAGAGCTGGAAGCCATTTGCCACCGGAACGGGCTTATACCTGTAAAAGACTCCGTTAAACGCCCCCACAAAAACCTGCCCCAAACTCAGAAAAAAATGGTAACCCCGGAACAACTGCTGGCCGAAAGTTGTACACTGGTCACCCGTTCCCTGCGCTCGGGGCAAAATGTTACTTGTCCAAACCACCTGGTAGTCATGGGGGATGTTAACCCTGGAGCACAGGTTAGTTCAGCCGGTAGCGTTTTTATTTTAGGTACTCTAAGAGGGAATGTCCACGCAGGAATATTCGGTGATGAAAAAGCGGTTATAATAGCCTGCAGCATGCTTGAAGGTCAATTAAGAATTGCTTCCCTGCCTTTTTATGAAATAAAACATTATTCCCAACACAAACAAGCCGTTATCGCCAGAGCCGTTTCGGGACGGCTCAAGCTTGACACCTATCATTCCAGCTTGTATAAGAAATATTTTTAAACTAATTTTTTACATTTTGGTTATTAAAAAAGGCGCTGGAAAATCAGCACCCTCTCTTAAATAAAGCAGGTCATCTTTTTTTGTAAGAAAAGACTGTTTTGTTATCAAGGCGATCGTAAACCTTTTTAATAAATAATTTAACATCCTTCTCTTTTTTCTTGTCAAATTCTAGACTTTCCGGTTTTTGAGAATTACCGTGCAAACAAACAAGAGAGCTATCCTCCATCTCAAGCCTGATTATCTTAACTAGAGGCACAAATTGGCAGACCACACTGAAAAGCCTGCGCCTCAAGAAGTAAATTCCGCTGTTAGTAAATACTACTGCTTCCCTCGAAGTTAGCTGCAGAGAAGCTACAGTAAGTTCCTTCCAGGATGCTTCCCTTTCAAAAGCTTTTTTAAATTGAGGATCTAGCTCTTCCAAAAGCTCTAGCAGGAAGGATCACCTCCATCCGGCACTCTCCCCTAAGATACACCCTTTCTCTTCTTCAAAAAGTCCTTTGCTACAGAAGGAAAAAGAATATAAGTGAGCAGATCTTCATCTTTATTAATATAAGGACCTATTTCCTCCCTCGCCTTCTCCAGCTGAGGCTCAAGCAAGTCTGCCGGACGCCCCGTGATAGGTTCTTCATTACCTATTATTTGCTTGCGAACTTCCTCATTGATAGGAGCAGGAGGCTGTCCGTAAAGGCCCTTCATGTAATCCTGCACTTCGTTCGTAACCACCTGGTAACGCTGACCGCAAATGACATTTATCACCGCCTGTGTTCCTACGATCTGGCTGGAAGGGGTTACCAAAGGTGGATATCCGAAGTCTTTCCGAACCCTAGGGACTTCAGCCAGGACGTCTTCCAACTTATCAAGAGAATTCTGCTGGGAAAGCTGGGAAATAAAATTAGATATCATCCCGCCAGGTATCTGGTAGAGAAGTACGTTAGTGTCCACCGTATTTGCTGCAACATCAAACTCCCCGTAATTTTTGCGGACTTTTTTAAAGTACGCTGCTATTTCGGAAAGTAGATCCAGGTCAAGACCGGTATCGTGTTCCGTTTCTTTTAGAGCAGCTACCAGAGATTCGGTAGGTGGTTGGGAGGTTCCCATGGAAAGGGTCGAAATGGCAGTATCCACCACATCCACTCCGGCTTCTATTGCCTTTAAATATGACATGGAGGCCATCCCGCTGGTGTAGTGGCAGTGAAGCTGGACGGGGAGGCCCACTTCGCTTTTCAACTGGGCAACTAATTTGTAAGCCATAGTCGGAGTGATTATACCCGCCATATCTTTAATACAAATGGAATCTGCTCCCGCCTCTTTTAATTCCTGCGCCTTATTTACATAGTGTTCGATATTGTGCACGGGGCTAATGGTATAAGAGACCGTTGCCTGTATGTGAGCTCCTTCTCGTTTTCCGACTTCCATTGCCTTCAGCATATTACGCACGTCATTCAGGGCGTCAAAAATGCGCAAAATATCAATCCCGTTACCTACTGCCCTTCTGACGAACTCCTCCACAACATCATCAGGGTAGTGCTTGTACCCCACCAGGTTTTGGCCCCTGAGAAGCATTTGAAGCTTGGTACTCTTAAAACGCTTCCTTAGTTCCCGTAGCCTCTCCCACGGATCTTCGTCCAGAAAACGTATACAGCTGTCAAAAGTAGCCCCTCCCCATACTTCCAGGGAGTGAAACCCTACGGCATCCATTTTTTCCGCAATAGGAAGCATATCTTCTGTTTTCATCCTGGTAGCCAGCAATGACTGGTGAGCGTCCCTCAAGCTGGTATCTGTAATTTTTAATTTATCTGCCATCGATTATCCCTCCAATATCTATACCGATAATGCATATTCAGTTCTCTATTCAATCTGAACAGGAATTTTCCTCCTTCGCCCCTGCAAGAATACAAGATGCAAAATACTGCAATAAAAAAACCCGCCCAATTAAAACTCCGGGAGTGCCTAGAATACTCACAAAACATAAATATACGGGCTTTTTCTACCTGCGTTTAAAACACCTTGGTTTCCCCGCGGTAAATAACCCCTCTTTTGGGATCGACTGTTATCGTTGCACCATCAATGATTTTACTGGTTATACCTTCTACCCCAACAACAACAGGGATTTCTAGATTGAGCCCCACTACGGCAGCATGAGAGGTGAGCCCCCCTTTTTCAGTAATTAGTGCAGCCGCTTTTTTAATTGCAGGCATGTAATTCCGGTCTGTCATTGTCGTTACAATAATGTCTCCCTCTTCAATAAGTTCCAATGCTCTACCGGCATCCTTCACAATTCTGGCTCTCCCTGTGACGGCGTCCTGCCCTACTCCGACACCGCGTGCAAGTATTTCTCCAACAATATGTACTTTGAGCAGGTTAGTAGTCCCCGGAACTCCAACAGGGACCCCCGCCGTAACAACAACTAAATCACCCAGCTGTATATACTGTGCTTCTAAACCAGCCTTTACTGCCGCAATTACCATTTCGTCCGTACCGGTGGTTTCCGGGATGGGCAGGGGCCTTACACCCCAAACCAGACAGAGCTGCCGTAAAACTATCGAGCTAGGGCTGGCTGCAATTATTTGAGCCCGCGGTCTGTATTTGGAAACCATACGAGCTGTAGACCCCGATGCAGTAGAAGTAATAATTGCAGCTGCCTGCAAATCAAGTGCTATGCTGCAAGTTGCGTAGCTGATGGCATCCGTGGTACTTGGCTGCAGAACAGCAGGCTTCTTATCGACAATCATTTCATAATTCAATGCTTCTTCTACTT
Source organism: Firmicutes bacterium UBA1874 (assembly GCA_002352935.1). GTDB lineage: Bacteria > Bacillota > UBA1874 > UBA1874 > UBA1874 > UBA1874. Next base: position 12,034 of record DDHO01000066.1, on the reverse strand, counting down.
TTAAGGCAATTGCTGCCATTGTTTGTACGGAACGAACCGGATATTTACCGACAGCAGTCTCTCCGGAGAGCATAACCGCATCCGTCCCATCAAATATCGCATTGGCTACATCCGAAGCTTCCGCACGGGTGGGACGCGGGTTGTAAGTCATGGTTTCCAGCATCTGAGTAGCCGTTATCACAGGCTTTCCAGCGTCGTTGCAGAGTGATATTATCTGTTTTTGAACTAACGGCACTTCTTCTGCTGGGAGCTCTACACCCAGATCTCCCCGGGCAATCATTATTCCGTCCGATACTTTAAGTATTGCATCCAAATTGTTTAAGCCCGCTCTATTTTCTATTTTAGCTATTATTTTTATATTAGAGCATTTACTTTCTAGAAGGCGGCGGACCGCAAGAATATCTTCAGCGGTGCGAACAAAAGAAACAGCAATAAAATCAACCCCTTTGGCAATACCCCAAAGGATATCCTCTTCGTCCTTCTCCGTCAGGGACGGCAGCTTCATTTCGACACCAGGAACATTTACCCCTTTATGAGAGGATATTTCACCGCTGTTTTTAACCCTGCAGATAACTTCCTCTTTTCCTGTAGAAATAACTTCTAGCCCAATCAACCCGTCATCAAGTAATATTTCATCTCCGGCGCTGACGTCGGATACTATTCCCGGATAGTTTACCGGTAAGCATTTGCCGGTACCGCAGGGTTTTTGGGCGGTAATTCTTACTTCTTCACCTTCCTCAAGAAACATTTTTGAAGGAACTATTTTACCAAGACGAACTTCCGGCCCCTTAGTATCTAATAGGACACCGATGATTTTCCCAAATTTATTTGCTGCTCTGCGGACTTCGTCCAAGCGTTTTTCATGTTCCTGAGGGGTGCCGTGAGAAAAGTTTAGCCTGGCAACGTCGAGGCCTGCTTCGATTAAATTTTCAATAGTTTGCGGCGTATCACAAGCCGGGCCTAAAGTACAGACTATTTTCGTACGTTTCAAAAAATAATATCCTCCTCAAGGCTTTAGAACAAATAGTTTTTAAATAGCTAATATTCCAGCTAAATTATAATCTCCCATGTCTAATTTTTTTTGTTCCTGCAGTGCAGTACTTAAATCACAGGATATAACCTTCCTGTCGCACAGGCCCACCATTTCCGCCTGTGCCCCTTTTAGAAGCAGTTCAACAGAAGCAGCACCCAAGCGACTGGCTGCAACACGGTCGAAAGCCGTTGGGTTGCCCCCGCGCTGAACATGACCCAAAATGATAACCCGGTTATCCAGCCCGGTTTGTTTTTTAATTTCCTTCCCAAAGCTTATTGCATCGCCCGCCCCTTCAGCAACAAGGATAATGCTGTGGAGCTTTCCCCTGTCTCTACCTTTTAAAATTTTTTCGCTAACTTTTTCCAGCCTGACCGGAATTTCAGGTACAAGGATAGACTCTGCTCCCCCGGCTATCCCGGCCACAAGTGCAATGTGGCCGGTTTCCCTGCCCATAACTTCAATAATGAAAACACGCTCATGGGATGTTGCAGTGTCTCTCACCCTATCAATAGCTTCAACAACGGTATTGACAGCAGTATCAAACCCTATAGAATAATCGGTAAAAGCAATATCGTTGTCAATAGTAGCCGGAATTCCCACAACCGGGATGCCCTGCTCATATAATTTTAAAGCACCGCGAAAAGAACCATCTCCTCCAATTATTACAACACCTTCCACTCCGGCTTTTTTCAAGTTCCTGGCTGCAGTTTGCTGGCCGCTGAGTTTTAAGAAATCCTCCGACCTCGCCGTTCTCAAAACCGTTCCGCCGCGGTGAATGATATCTCCAACGCTCGAAATATCTAGCTTTTGGAATTCTCCCTGAATAAGTCCATCAAAACCACGAAAAATTCCGTATATTTTTACTCCGTGATAAATAGCCTTTCTTGCTACCGCACGTACCGCTGCATTCATCCCAGGGGCATCTCCTCCGCTGGTCAACACTCCAATACATTTCATTTATATATAATACAGCCTCCTTTAGCCGACAAGCACTTTGTTTAATATTTCATAAGCCTCCTCAGCTTCGGTCTCGGGAACTAGAATTTCTACGGGAGGTTCTCCTGACTTGGAAGAAGTCCCAGCTGCTCTTAAATTTACCAGCAAACCTTCTTTAACCAGCAGGTCTTTTAAATATTCTGCAGTTCTGTTTCCGGAGGCAATATAGACCACGGTCCACATCTTCTAGACCCCCTTAACTCTTTGTTATTATTTCTCAGAAAGAATTCACTATGCTTAAAATTATGATAAAAATATCCAGAAACAGTTCTGGATGCTTAATTAAAGTGCTCCAAATATGGTATCAAGGCCCGCTTTGTATACTGCCGTACTTAGTTATGACCTGCGCCTTTCCTCTGATCTTGATTGCCGAAGTATGCTCCGTAAACTGAGCAACCATAACTTCCCCTTTATCGAGCTTTTCACTATGGTGAAACTTCGTATCCTTTCCCCTGGTTAACCCGATAATGGTAACCCCATTTTCCAGAGCCTTTACAACTACATACTCCCCGTATAATATATTATCACCTACCAACGTATATCCCCCTTAAAATTTTCCCCACATTTCAGGAAACCGGTATTTTTCGAACAGGGCCATTTCAACTTCCGGAGGTACAAGTCCTTTGACACACCCCCCCAGAGAAACAAGCTGCTTAATAATACTGGAGCTGATAAAAGCATATTCACTGGAAGACATTAGAAAAATAGTTTCTATATTTTCGTTCAGTTTTTTGTTCGTAAGATACATTTGGTACTCATATTCAAAGTCAGAAACAGCCCTCAGACCCCGAACAATTGTGCAAGCCTTTTTCTTCCTGACATAATTTACCAGCAGTCCCGAAAAACTCTCTACGGTTACTCCCGGTCTTTCTGAAACCACCTTGCACACCATTTCCACTCTTTCCTCAAGATCAAACAATGTATCTTTATTGTGTTGTTCGGCAACGCCTATAATTATTCTATCAAATATCTTTTCTGCCCTTGCCAAAATATCCAGGTGTCCGTTGGTAATAGGGTCAAAAGTCCCAGGATAAACAGCTACTTTTACTTTCACCGGATCTCCTCCAATGTATTTATTCAAAATAATGGAAGACTAGTTGTCTTATAGTGCTATTTCCCTGTTCTGCCGCACATTCCTGCCTTTAAAAAATTTTTCCCTAAAACAGCCCATTTTAGATTTTTCCCCTAACAGGTTTTAAAATATTACATCTTCTTCTGAGCGGCCGTTTCCGTCTACAAGCCTCACTCCTTTTTTACCACAAATATTGGATAACTCATCTTCCAAATCCGGCAGCCAATTCACCCAGTAATTAAAGTTGAGTGCCCGGAGCTGTTTTTGCGAAGCAATATAGATATAAACCGGAATCGGCCCGGGGTACTTTTGCAGGACCTTAAGAACCTTGCGGCGTATTAGTTGTTCATTTTCCGATATTTTAATAAATAATTTTTTATGAACGGGTTTAGAAAGTATCTTTATAATTTCCGCAAAAATTCGCGGGTTTTCGTCATCTTCACGTTTTAAACGTCCTGAAATTAGTGCCACCCTGCCCTTCTCCAAGAACCTGTTGTATTCCAGATAAACGCGAGGAAATACCAAACATTCCACGGCACCGGAGATGTCTTCCAATGTCAAATAAGCCATATTCTGTCCCTTTTTGGTAATTGTACGTCTTAAATTACTAATCACCCCGCCTATTTTTACCATGCTTTCGTCCGGTAATTCCTGGAGTTCGACAATCTTACAACCCCCGAAAGCTTCTAAAAGCGCCTGGTAAGGCTTTGTAGGATGGCCGCTAATATAAAAACCTAAAAGTTCTTTTTCCATGGAAAGTATTTCGGTTTGAGAAAGTTCCGGGATATCGGGCTTCTTAACATGGAACCGGCAGCCCTGCTCTCTATTCACCAGATCAAACAAGGTAACCTGGCCTCTTCTGCGGTCTTCCTGAATGCGGTGTGCACTGTTCATACATTCATCCATAACGGCCAGCAGGCTGGCGCGATTAGGATCCAGCGACTGAAATGCACCGCATTTTATTAGGCTTTCCATCGTCTTCTTATTCAAATGCTGCAGATCTACTCGCTCGCAAAAATCTTCCAAAGAAGTAAATTTTCCTCCTTCTCGCCTCGCCTTCAATATGCTTTCAATGGGTCCTTTGCCTACATTTTTAATGGCAGCCAGGCCAAAACGAATATTATTTTCCGAAACCGAAAAATCTTCTTCGCTTTCATTAACGTCCGGGGGAAGAATTTCGATTCCTAAGCGCCTGCACTCTTCAATATAGAGAGGAACTTTATCTAAATTTTCCATAACGCTGGTCAGAAGAGAAGCCATAAATTCTACTGCATAATGGGTCTTGAAATAAGCTGTTTGATAGGCTACCAAAGCATAAGCAGCAGAGTGGCTTTTATTGAAGCCGTACCCTGCAAAATGAGCTATAAGCTCAAAAATCTCGCTCGCCTTATCTTTTGAAAGCCCCTTTTTGACCGCTCCCACAATGAAATTTTGCTTCAGGTCTTCTATAATGCCGGGTTTTTTTTTCCCCATAGCCCGGCGAAGGAGATCAGCCTGTCCCATACTAAAACCAGCCAGTTCACCTGCCAACTTCATAACCTGCTCCTGATAAAGAATAACACCGTACGTTTCCTCCAGAATGCTCTTAAGGGCAGGATGGGGATATTCTACTTCTATTTCACCGTGCTTCCTCCGGATGAAGTCATCCACCATCCCGCTGCCCAGGGGACCAGGACGATAAAGAGCTACGAGAGCTATCAAATCTTCAAACCTTTCCGGGCGCAGCCTTTTAAGCAGCTGGCGCATTCCATCACTTTCAAATTGAAAGATGCCCGTACTCTCTCCTCGGGAAAGAAGCTCAAAAGTGTCACTGTCATTTAGGGGTATTAAGTCAAGGTCGATTTTTTTGCCTTTTTTCTGGTAAATCAGTTCGGAAGTCCTGCCTAAAACCGTAAGAGTACGGAGGCCCAAGAGATCCATTTTTAAAAGCCCGATTTCTTCCACAGCCTGCATAGAAAATTGAGTAGTCACAGCACCTTCGGTGCCTCTCTGCAGGGGGAGGTAATGGACCAGCGGCTCACGGGAAATTACGATACCGGCAGCATGAGTAGAAACATGTCTTGGAGTCCCTTCCACTTCCCGGGCCATATCCAAAAGCTGTTTAACCTTTTGATCGCTTAAGTACATAAGACGTAAGTCGGAACTGGCTTTTAAAGACCTTTCCAGGTCAATTCCCGGTTCTTCCGGAACCTGTTTGGCTACGCGGTCAACCTCGGGCAGGGGTAAGCTCAAAACACGGCCGACATCCCGAATAGCTGCCTTTGCAGCCATAGTGCCGAAGGTTATTATTTGAGCGACATGGTCCTTCCCGTACTTCCGCGTTACATAGTCCAACACTTCCCACCTTCGTTCAAAACAGAGATCGATGTCTATATCGGGCATATTTACCCTTTCGGGATTTAAGAAACGCTCAAAAAGCAAGCCGTATGCATCAGGGTCCACATTTGTAATTCCTAATGCATAAGAAACAAGGCTCCCGGCAGCAGACCCCCGCCCCGGCCCCACAGGTATGCCCTGTTTACGGGCAAAGTTAACGAGATCCCAAACTATCAGAAAATAACCAGAATAGCCCATATTTTTGATAACTTGAAGTTCATATTCCATTCTTTCTCGTAAATACTCTGGACAGCTGCCGTACCTTTTTTTCAATCCTTCCAGGCAAAGTTCCCTCAGGTATTCATCCGCAGTTTTTCCTCGGGGCACAGAAAAATCAGGAAGATGCAGCTCCGAAAACGAAAGGTTTACGTTGCATCGCTCGGAAATATGAAGGGTATTTGCAAGTGCTTCCGGATATTCCTGAAAAATATCATGCATTTCTTCGGGCGATTTAAAATAAAATTCAGCATTAGGAAACCGAAGGCGTTCCGTATCCTGTAACGTCTTTCCGGTTTGAATACAAAGCAGCACATCATGGGCAGGAGCCTGCTCCTTGTTGAGATAATGTACATCGTTAGTTGCCACAAGAGAAAGCCCCATTTTTCGTCCCATAGCAGCCAACTCTATATTAACATTTTCTTCAACCTGCAAGCCATGGTTTTGCATTTCTAAAAAGAAATTCCGGGGACCAAAGATGTCCCGGTAATTTTCCGCAGCCCGGTAGGCTTCGGAAATTTGACCGGACAAGAGTTTTCTGGATACCTCCCCTGCCAGACACCCGCTGCAGGCAATTAGGCCCTCTCTAAACTGCTGCAGTAGGTCCTTGTCCACGCGCGGCTTATAATAAAAACCCTCTAAATGAGCCCGGGTTACAATTTCCAGCAAGTTCTTGTATCCTTTTTCGTTTTCAGCAAGCAGTACCAAATGAAAAGGAGAATCGTCCCGCCCGGGCTCACGATCAAAACGCGTCCGGGGGGCGACATAGACCTCGCAGCCCAGGATGGGCTTAACGCCGTTCTTTCTGGCTTCTTTATAAAATTCTACTACACCGTACATCACTCCGTGGTCCGTTAACGCCAGGGCAGGCATACCCATCCGTGACGCCGCCGCTGCAACATTTTTTATTCGTGTGGCTCCATCCAGAAGACTGTACTGCGTATGGAGATGCAAGTGAACAAAGCTCTGTATATGCCTGACCCCCTTTTTAAGGAATGCCAATTTAAATGATACCACCAATATTATTGTCTATTTCCACGTTCGAAAGAAAGAATCCTCCGAACATACCCGAGCAAAATCAGGCATATAATTTTTTAAAGTCAGCAGAAAACGGGTGAAATTAATGGAATGTCTTCAACGCGCCATGCTTATATTTTTTACTTCGCTCGGAGTAGTGCTGGGGAGCGCTTTGGTCGGTTCCCTGGCAGCTGTCTTTACCGGAGAGCCCCCGGTGAGAACAATGATAAAATTAGCTTACGACATCAAAATATGGGCTATGGTGGCTGCGATCGGGGGCACCTTCACTACTCTGGAAATACTTCAAATAGGGCTTTTCGAAGGTCAAGTTTTGACTGTAGTCAAGCAGCTGTTTTTCCTGTTCTGTGCTTTTATGGGTGCACAAATGGGATATTTCCTCATTACCGTGCTGGCAGGAGGCAATTAATAACTTTATGCTCTTAACATTTAACCCCCGTAGAGCACAGCTTCTTGCTTTCTTTATAATCGGGTTTATTGCTGGAGGCACCATATTAAACATTGTTATGGGGCACCACCTGGACCAGCTTAACCTGGAAAACCAAGAATTAAAAGATGATCTGGAAACTACCAAAAGCGAATTAGAAGAACTTAGACAAAACCTGGCTGATCGCAGCAGTCAGGTAATAACCGGGATCGAAGTCCAGGTTGATTTTTCTAAATCTGATTATTTGCCCTATGAAAAAGACAGCCTACAGCTTACCTTGGAGAAAAAAGTTGCCGAGCTGCTTGAACCCTTGAGAGGCCAAAAAATTTCCGATCTCGAACCTCTTGTAGTTTCTAAAATTTTAGACCAAAGGATTCTCGAAGTTGAGGATAAGCGGTTTAACCTTGACTTAAAACTCCTAGTACTGACAGAAAACGTAAAAGCTTTCGTAATTGCCGTTCCGCAGACAACTCTCCAGGAAGAAAAAGCGGGAAAATAAAAACTGTCCAAGGTTTCCCCCGATTTCGGACTAATCTCACAATGAGATTGCGATTTGATTACAAACGTGTTTTTCTCGTTACAGCCGTGAATTTATGCTCAATATCGACATCTACCTGAAGCGTGCTAAAGTTGACTTCTTTAAATTTAATCTCCATAATTATTTCGCGGCTGATTTTTTTCTGGTTCTGGCTTATTTTTTACTTTATTTAGAGTTTTCTCACCCGGTCCTTTTTGTTGGACGAAATCCTGCAGGTTGGGCTGCCCGCTAATAGTCGACATATAACCGGAGCCTATCTTTCCTTCAGGGAACTGATCCTCTTCAGGATGCCCCGTTCTTCCTCCCGACTCGACATCTTCATCCTTTTTTTGCCTTTTAACCCGTTCCTTAGAAGACACTAATTTTCCTCCTCATTTTTCAATAAAATACTCGTCTTTTTGTTCCCTTTTTGGGCACATTTTATTCCTAAAACCCGATCTTTGAGTACAGGAAATTCTTTCCTGATCCTGAAAACATTTTTTGGGTTAATTTCGCTATGGAGCAACTCCTCTTCTCTCCCTGCATTTTCAATTAGCTCTCCCCACGGGCCGACCACCATGCTTTTACCCGTAAATAAATTACGTTTGTTACTGCCCGCACACCCACAGGACAAAAAATAACATTGATTTTCTATAGCTCTGGCTCTATTAAGTACAATCCAATGTTCTTTTCTAACATACGGCCAGGCAGAACAATTGAGAATAATTTCAGCTCCCATATCTACCATGCACCGGAATAGTTCCGGAAAACGCAGGTCATAACAGATGCTTAACCCTATCTTACCGAAATCTGTATCCGTAACAACAACGTCTTCTCCTGGCGTCAGAATTCTGCTTTCTGAAGAATCGTATCCAAACAAATGCATTTTTCGGTAAAAAGCACAGACTTCTCCCCGGCCGTTTAATAAAACAGATGTATTATATAGCCTGCCATCGTTTTCTTCAATAAAACTTCCGGTAAAAATATAGCTTTTCACCCGTTGAGCCTTCAAGGCCAGCCGGGAAACCGTTTCCCCATGCAGGGGCTCGCTCGCTTCCTGATATAATTCAAAGGAAAAATATCCGATATTCCATAATTCAGGTAGGAGTATTAGTTCCGTAGTACCTTTAAGGCCCTCAATTAATCTTTCGACCCGGCGAAAGCGTTCTTCCCTGGATTCCAGATCTCTATATGCCAGTTGTATTATCGTTACTTTCATAGTATCGCCTTCTTTAGCAAATTTGAAGGTGTTAAAATAAAATGGTCGGGATGAGAGGATTCGAACCTCCGGCCTCACGGTCCCGAACCGTGCGCTCTGACCAAGCTGAGCTACATCCCGACTACCACAGGCTTTATTTTATCTTTTTAAGAAACGCGAGTCAAGAAAATCCTTATCAGCTCATTTCCGGAAAACCCTGACTGTACAGGGCGTGGTAGAGAATAATTGCTACCGAATTTCCAAGGTTGAGAGAACGAACATGCCTCACCATAGGTATCCTTATGCATCTTTCCGGAGAGGAATGTAGAAGTTCCTCGGGAAGACCGCCGGTCTCCTTACCAAAAACAAGATAATCACCCATACTGTAATGGACTTCAGTATAATATCTTTTCCCTTTTGTCGTAGCATAGAAAAAGTTACCATTGACCCCTCTATTTTTGTCAAAAAATTCATCGAGGTTTTCATAATAAGAAATATCAACGTACTTCCAATAATCAAGTCCTGCCCTTTTTAGATAGCGGTCTTCGGTGGAAAAACCTAAAGGTTTAACAAGGTGAAGTCTGCTGCCCGTTACCGCACAGGTCCGGGCTATATTTCCTGTATTTTGGGGAATTTCCGGTTCAACCAGGACAACATTCATGCCCTCACCCTTACTGTTTTACTAGTATATTATCTTTTCGCATGATAGAATTTCAGCCATGCCCTCACCATCAATATAATCTACTACGGAATCCAGTATTTTATCTACTTGTCCTTTACAGTTGCTTACCGCTGCTATGCCTAGTGAAGCTCTTCGCCAGCGGTCCTGGTAATCTATTTCTGCTATAGAAACATTAAACTTTTGCCGTATTCTGTCCTTAAGACTTTTAATAACCCGTCGCTTATCTTTCAGAGAATTTGACTCAGCAATATATAGTTCTAAAGTAGCCGTCCCCGTATACACTTCTTCATACCTCAATCTTAAGCAAATTCTCATTGCCAGTCAAGTCTTGCTATATTAAAATCATATTAGATTGCAGCATATTTGGCAAGGGAGGATAAACCGTGGGAAAAAACTTGGTACAAAAGATATTAAACGATCATTTAGTTTCCGGAACTCCGGAAAATGGAAAGGAAATAGCAATAAGGATCGATCAAACGCTCACGCAGGATGCAACAGGAACCATGGCATACCTGCAATTTGAAGCACTGGAAATACCGGAAGTAAAAACCGAGCTTTCCGTAAGTTATGTAGATCATAACACCCTGCAAACCGGCTTTGAAAATGCTGATGATCATAGATTTTTACAAACGGTAGCCTCCAGGTATGGTATATATTTTTCCAAGCCGGGAAACGGGATCTGCCACCAAGTTCACCTGGAGCGCTTTGGAAAACCCGGAAAAACGCTGCTGGGTTCCGACAGCCATACCCCTACTGCTGGAGGTATAGGAATGCTCGCTATTGGTGCCGGCGGATTGGACTTAGCTGTTGCCATGGGAGGAGGTCCCTTCTATATTACTACCCCCCGGGTTGTCAACATCCGCTTAAAAGGAAAACTGCAGCCCTGGACCAGCGCCAAAGATGTCATCCTTGAAATCCTCAGGCGTTTGACGGTAAAGGGAGGAGTAGGGAAGATACTAGAATACAGCGGTGAAGGGATAAAAAACTTGTCCGTACCTGAAAGAGCTACTATAGCAAACATGGGAGCGGAACTAGGAGCAACAACTTCTATATTTCCCAGCGACAATATTACCCTCGAGTTTCTACGAGCCCAGGGAAGAGAAGATGATTGGAAAGAAATTAAAGCTGACAGCGGGGCTGCCTATGATGAAAAAATGGAAATAGATCTCGGTGATATAGAACCTTTAATAGCAAAACCTCACAGCCCTGATGCCGTAGTACCGGTAAAAGAACTTCAGGAAGTACGCGTCGATCAGGTCGCCATTGGGAGCTGTACTAATTCATCTTACGCCGATCTTATGAGGGTAGCTGCAATTTTAAAGGGGAAAACCATCCATCCGGATGTCAGTCTGGTCATCTCGCCGGGTTCCCGCCAGGTCCTCGCTATGCTGGCTGAAAACGGGGCCCTTGCTGACCTTATTTTGGCCGGGGCACGCATACTGGAGACAGCCTGCGGACCCTGTATAGGTATGGGACAAGCTCCCCCCTCCGGTGGGGTATCAGTCCGCACCTTCAACCGCAACTTTAAAGGCCGCAGCGGGACACTCGATGCTGGAATATATCTTTCAAGCCCTGAAACCGCAGCTGCTACGGCCCTCAGGGGTAAGATAACTGATCCCCGAAGCTTGGGCACCCCGTTATCTGTAATCATCCCAGAATCCTTTAAGGTAGATGACAGAATGATTTTAAAACCTTTACCTGAAAAAAATCGGGTGAAAATTATTCGAGGTCCCAACATAAAACCCCTGCCTCTAAATGTTCCTCTCCCTGACGAACTTGAAGCTGAAGTCCTGCTTAAAGTCGGGGATAATATTACAACCGACCACATAATGCCGGCAGGAGCTAAAATATTACCCCTGCGTTCTAATATTCCTGCCATAGCAAACTATGTGTTTTCTACCGTAGATAAAAATTTCTCCGAAAGAGCTCGAAAAGCAGGCATGGGTTTTATTGCCGGCGGACATAATTACGGACAGGGCTCCAGCAGGGAACACGCAGCTCTGGCCCCCATGTATCTGGGGATCAAAGCGGTCTTTGCCAAGTCGTTTGCCAGAATTCACAGGGCAAACCTGATAAATTTCGGTATTTTACCCCTGACTTTTGAAAATGAAGCAGACTACGATTCTATAGAAGAAGGTAACAGGTTCAGGCTATCGGATTTGAAAAAAAACCTGCTGGAAGGCAATGACATAATCGTAGAAAACATCACAAAAGGTATTTCTTTTAAAGTAATCAACGATTTTTCACCCAGAGCAGTCAAAATCATCCTTGCCGGCGGGCTTTTAAATTTTACCAAGCAGCAGGCAAAATAAATTAAATTAAACTAATATTAATTTAAAAGAAATTGGGGAAGGTAGTCAAAGTTTTTAAAAATAATATTGAGGCTACCTTCTTCTTTACTTCAAATTGGGCATCAAGCCTTCAGCGGGATTGTGCTTTTTTAAATTATGAACCGTTTGGGGAGTCTGTAAAATATTTTGTG
>DDHO01000011.1 GCA_002352935.1 Firmicutes bacterium UBA1874 | reverse complement strand
CTACAGTATATTGACACTATGCCGGTTGATTTTCAATTGGACAAAAAAAGACAATTCTAGTAGAATAATTATTAGTTTTTATAGTTCACATCTTCTTAGTTGAGGAGAGGAGAGATGAGGTTGAGTGAAGATTATAAAATTTTATTAGAAGAAAAAGATATTCCAACAAGCTGGTATAATATTCAGGCGGACTTACCTAACCCATTAAGCCCCCCTTTAAATCCGGCTACCAAAAAACCTGCAGGGCCTGAGGACCTTGCACCCCTTTTCCCTATGGACCTGATAATTCAAGAGGTAAGTACTGACCGCTGGATTGAAATTCCTGAGAAAGTAAGAGAACTCTACCGTCTTTGGCGCCCGTCTCCCATGTACCGTGCTTACAATTTGGAGAAAGAACTGGATACTCCAGCCAAAATTTACTACAAGTATGAAGGGACAAGCCCTGCCGGCAGTCATAAATTAAATACTTCCTTACCCCAGGCTTACTATAATAAGATTTCCGGTACAAAACGTTTGACTACTGAAACGGGTGCCGGCCAGTGGGGTACTGCGCTCAGCATAGCCTGTAGCTTTTTTGACCTGGAATGCGAAGTGTATATGGTACGAGTAAGCTATGATCAAAAACCTTACCGCCGGATTTTTATGGAAACTTATGGTGCGAATGTTATTCCCAGTCCCAGCAGTCAGACTAAATCCGGACGCGAAATATTAGAAAAAGATCCTTCTTCTCCGGGAACACTTGGTATTGCGATCAGCGAAGCCGTAGAAATTGCAGCTTCCCGTAGTGATACTCATTACTCTCTGGGTAGCGTTCTCAATCATGTTATGCTACACCAGACCGTCATAGGCCTGGAGGCTAAAAAACAGATGGAAAAAGCTGATGCTTTTCCTGATGTAGTTATCGGGTGCTGCGGCGGGGGGAGCAATTTCAGCGGAATTGCCTTTCCTTTTTTTACTGATATTTTAAACGGGAAAAAGATAGAATTGCGTGCGATTGAACCTACTGCCTGTCCGACTCTGACACGCGGAAAATTTGCCTACGATTTTGGGGATACCGCTAAACTTACTCCCATGCTTAAAATGTATACGTTGGGCCATGACTTTGTACCTCCTGGCATTCATGCAGGCGGCTTGAGATATCACGGCGAGTCGCCACTCCTCAGCCAGCTTTATCATGACGGGTATATAACTGCTAGGGCTTACAATCAAAGAGACGTCTTCTCTTCCGCCGTTTTGTTTGCCCGGACAGAGGCAATACTTCCGGCTCCAGAAAGTGCTCATGCTATTCATGGTGCCGTTGAAGAGGCATTGGCCTGCAAGGAAAGCGGCGAAAGCAAGACCATACTCTTTAATCTCAGCGGGCACGGGCATTTTGACCTTTCTGCTTATGATAATTATTTAAGCGGGCAGCTTAAAGATGCCCCCCTTTCGGATGAATTGCTGGAGAAGAGCTGGTCCACCCTGCCAGAGCTCTAGTTTGAGGGATTAAGTTAAGCGGGACCTTTTCTTCGTATTAGCCCGTGGGAAATATAATTTAAAACAAATAAATAGGGGCGGCCGAAAGGTAAGGCCGCCCGGCTAATTTTTCTAATAATAAGTTACCTTTATTTCAAGAAGGAGAGGTAAACTTTGAAATTAAACGGGACTATGAAAATAAACGAACTGGGACACTTGGAAATAGGTGGATGCGATACTGTAAAGTTAGCTGAAGAATTTGGGACCCCCCTTTATGTAATTGACGAAGCTTATTTAAGGGAAACATGCCGTAAGTATCAGCATTTTTTTAAAGAGCATTTTGAAAGAGTTGAAGTGCTTTATGCGGGAAAAGCAATGCTTACCGTAGCAATCGCGGCAATTATGAATGAAGAGCAGATGGGTTTGGATGTTGTGTCTGGGGGGGAGCTTTATACTGCCCTTAAAGCCGGTTTTCCTTCTAAAAAAATTTATCTGCACGGGAACAATAAATCGGAAGAAGAAATACAGTTAGCCCTGGAAGAGGGCGTGGGCCGTATTGTTGTGGATAATTTTTACGAGCTTCAGCTTTTAGAGACGATGTGTTCCAGGCTCCAAAAAAATGTTTCTATTCTCTTGCGTATTACTCCGGGCATCGAAGCGCATACGCATGAATATATTCGGACGGGACAAATTGATTCAAAATTTGGTTTTACTCTGCCTAACGGGCAGGCCATAAAAGCAGTAAGGGAAGCCCTGAAGCTTAAAAATGTTAACCTCGAAGGACTTCACTGCCATATAGGATCTCAAATTTTTGAACCTGAACCATTTGCCAGCGCAGCACGGATAATGCTGCGTTTTATGGACGATTTAAGGAGAGAAACAGGTAAGGAACTTCGAGAACTTAACCTTGGTGGGGGGTTTGGAATTTATTACGCTTCAGGTGATACCCCCGCAGAAACACAAGATTTTGCCGAGGCAATAAGTTTTGCAATAAAGGATGAAAGTCGAAAATTAAACTTTCCAATACCCAAAATAATTATTGAACCCGGGCGTTCTGTAGTCGGACCGGCGGGGACCACGCTTTATAAAATTGGTCACGTCAAGGAAATTCCCGGCGTTCGCAGATATCTGGCGGTTGATGGAGGAATGACCGACAACATTCGCCCTGCTCTTTACCAGGCAAGGTATGAGGCTGTAATTGCCAATAAGGTCGCAGAAAAAGATAGTAAGGTTTATTCCGTTACTGGCAAATGCTGCGAGTCCGGGGATATGCTCATTTGGGACATTAAATTACCGGAAGCTGCACACGGTGATATACTGGCGGTTTTTTGTACTGGTGCTTACGGATACTCTATGTCGAACAATTATAATCGTATTCCGCGGCCTGCTGCCGTGCTTGTATGTGGAGGAAACGCTGACCTTATTGTGAAGAGGGAGACCCTGGAAGATATAGTCCGTAATGACCTTCTTCCCAAAAGACTTCAAAGGGTTGATATGGCTGCCGTTTCTCGCTGTTAAAACTAATAACTGTTCAGTAAGAGGGTTTAGTCCCGCCCTGGTTTTCTGGCGCCTGTAAATGGCGTCCTTTTTTTTAAAACAGCTCGTCTGCTCGATTTATTGAACGGACAACTGTACTCGTGTTATAATTTTTAGCAAAATATTTCGGAAATAACAGTATGCTCATATTAAGATTTATTTTCCAAAAGGAGGTAGTGTTATTACTGGGAATGCAGCGGGGATAGTGGTTGAAAGGCTTTCACCGGGTATATTAAGAATTTTACGCGAAGCTGGTATTATTGCCAAAAACCTGGGCTGTAAGGTATATCTCGTGGGAGGGATGTTACGGGATCTTCTCCTCTGTAAACCTAACCAAGATCTGGACCTTGTGGTGGTAGGTGATGGTTTCAGGTTTGCTCATCATCTTGCTGCTGGTTACAGTGGAACAGTTAAGATTAACAGGAAGTTTTTAACTGCTGTGGTATTTCTCCCAGAAGGAGCGAGAATAGATGTTGCAACTGCTAGGAAGGAGTTTTACTCAAGTCCTGCTGCTTTGCCCGAGGTAAAAGCTTCCAATTTACGTGAAGATCTTTACAGGCGTGATTTTACTATTAATACTCTTGCTGTTGAGCTGAATCCGGAACGTTTTGGCACGCTTGTGGATTTTTTTGGCGGCTGCTCCGATTTAAAAAAGGGTGTCCTGCGCGTCTTGCACGATTCAAGTTTTTTAGATGACCCTACCCGTATTTTAAGGGCTGTTCGTTTTGAAAACAGCCTGGGAATGGTTATGGAACCGAAAACTTACTCCCTGGCCGGGCAACTCCAGGTCCGGGAAGCTCTGTCAAGAGTGTCTGGGTCGAGGTTGTGGGCGGAACTGCATCAATTGTTGGCTTTAGAATCCATAGATACCGTTCTTCGGAAATTTTGCGAACTGGGCCTGCTGGAAGCCATTTTTCACATAAATATCGATGAAGAATGGTGGAACGTTATCGGCCGCGTTCCTGCTGCTTTGGATATCTATCGGAAGGAATTCGGCTGTTTAGCCAAAATTTCGCTGCCGCTGTTCCATCTCGCGGTTATTTACCACTTCCTGGCCCCTGACCTTGCGGCTGACAGGGTAAGGCGATTTAATTTAAAAAAACACGAAATAGAAGCGGTAAGTCAGGCAGCTCGGGGAAAGGAAATATTAAAAAGGGTTTCATCTTTACCGAGGACTCCCGGGGAGTTGCACAAAACATTAAGTGGTTTGCCCCCCGAAAGCATATTAGCTATTTCGGCCCAAGGAGCCTGCCTGGCTATTATTAGGGATATGGTGAAATATCTTAAGAAAAGGGAAGAACTAAATGTTGAGGTCAGTGGTGAAGATTTAAAAGAGCTGGGTATCCAACCTGGTCCGGAATACAGTACTATCTTAAAGAAACTCGAATACGCTTATCTTGACGGCAAGCTAAAAAATCGCCGGGAGGCCCTGGACTGTATTCGTGGGTTGCTGGCGCACAAAGGGAGTTGAATATCAGTGTTCTTCCAAAGTATTGAGGCATTAATTGCGGGGGCGCCTGCTATACTAATTGCGATTACTTTTCATGAATATGCCCACGGAAAGGTAGCTGCATTATTGGGTGACCCTACGCCGGAGCAGCAAGGACGCCTATCTTTAAATCCCATTATCCATCTGGACGTTCTGGGAACGTTAATGCTGTTTCTCGTTGGGTTCGGCTGGGCTAAGCCTGTTCAAGTTAACCCTTATTACTTTCATGTAGACAAGGTTAAGGGTATGATGTACGTAGGGTTGGCCGGGCCTGCAATGAATTTACTGCTTTCCTACCTGGCTGCTTTTGGTTATCATATAGTACAGGCTCCTGCTTTACATTCTGTTTATTTACTATTATTTTTTAAGTACTTGGTGTGGTTTAACGCGATGCTTGCTATTTTCAACCTTATACCCGTTCCCCCCCTGGACGGCTCTAAAGTACTGGCCGGGCTTCTCCCGCGTCAGGGGGCTTCTTTTGTGTATAAGTTGGAAGCTTACGGACCTTTTTTCCTGATTATTTTACTGGTCACAGGTGTTATAGGAAGGATACTGTTTCCCCTGGTGCAGGCTGTAGTAGATTTTATGTTTAAAATGGGAGGTATAGGTTACATTTAATAGTCTAATTATCTTTCTGATTATCTTTGTATCCATCAGCTATCAAAACTAAAAAGGAGAGAAAGAAATGTTTAAAGGAAGGATTTTGAGTGGAATGCGGCCTACCGGGAAGCTGCATATAGGCCATCATAGCGTTTTGGAAAATTGGGTTAAACTCCAAGAAGAATATGAATGTTTTTTTACCATTGTGGACTGGCATGCTTTAACCACGTCTTATGACAATACGGAAAAAATTAAGGAAAATATAAGAGAAATGCTTCTTAGCTGGCTGAGCATAGGAATAGATCCTCAGAAGAGCACAATATTTATTCAATCGCATATTAAGGAACATGCGGAACTGCATCTGCTACTATCTATGATTACTCCTTTGTCCTGGCTCGAGCGCGTTCCGACATATAAAGAACAGTTATATCAGCTCCAGGAAGCCGGTAAAGATGTCTCCACATACGGCTTTTTAGGTTATCCCCTGCTGCAGGCAGCAGATATTATTATTTATTGCGCTGATACCGTGCCCGTAGGCGAAGACCAGCTGCCGCACCTCGAGTTTTGCAGGGAAATTGTTCGACGGTTTCATTACATTTATAATACCCGGATCTTTCCCGAACCCAAGGCCATGCTTTCCCGGATTGCTCTTTTACCTGGTATAGATGGGCGGAAAATGAGTAAAAGCTACGGGAATGACATTGCTATAGACAGCGATTCCGAAGCCCTGTGGGAGAAGGTACGTTCAATGGTTACGGATCCGGCCCGCATCCACCGTACAGATCCCGGCCACCCCGAGGTTTGTACAGTTTTTGCCTACCAAAAAATTTTTAATACCGAGAGGATAGACGAAATAAAAGAAATTTGTGAAAAAGGAAAAATCGGTTGCGTAGCCTGCAAAAAAGACCTTGCCGGCAGAATGGACAAGGTTCTGGAACCCATCCGCAGCAGGAGAAAAGAGCTGGAAGCTAACGAAAATTATTTAAATGATGTGCTAAAGGAAGGGGAGATACGAGCCCGGAAAGTTGTGAGAGAAACGATGGAAAAAGTAAGGGAGGCGATGGGCATCGGTTGAGGCTGTTGCCGCAATAAATGGTATATCAGGTTAAATTAGAAGTTTTTGAAGGTCCCCTGGACCTTTTGCTTAAATTAATTGATAAAGAAGAAGTGAGCATTTATGATATTCCTATATCAAAAATTACCGAGCAGTACATAGATTACCTAAGGAACATTAAAGAATCTGAACTGGAAACAGCAAGCGAATTTATTGTTTTGGCAGCTACGTTGTTGCTTGTGAAATCCAAAATGCTCCTACCGAGCGAACCCTGTGAGCCTAGCAATGAAGATCTGCCGTTCGAAGATCCGCGCCGTGAACTGGCTGAAAGGTTGAGTGAATATAAAATCTACCATGAAATAGCACTGGTATTTAAAAAAATTCAAGAAGAGGGCAAGAGGGTATATACCCGGGAAAGTGGTTTCGGGCCAAAACATATCAGCAAAAGCCCCGGGGCCGCGTCTTTAAAAGACATTTCGTTAAGTGATCTAGTAAATAAGACATACGAAATCTGGAAGCGTAGGTCACCGGAAACAGTTAAAAAGTTAGAAAAAATTCAAGAAAAAAAGATAACCATCGAAGAAAAAATAGAGCACATTTTTAAAATTTTAAAAGAAAAAAATTCTGCAGAAACTTTTCATAACTTTCTTTCTTCTAATTTTACCCGAACGGAATTGATAGTTACCTTTATTGCTCTTCTGGAATTAGCCCGTTTAAAGCTAGTTTCTATTGAACAAAGTGAGCTGTTTAAAGAAATTAAAGTTGAAATTCAGCATCCGGAGGAATAAAAAGTGACCGGAATTTCGAAGCCCGACAAAAATAAAAGAGCTGCTTTAGAGTGTCTGCTTTTTATGAGCAGCGAACCACTTTCCTCGAAATTGATTGCCGAAATTTTAGGTTTGAAAACGAGTGATGTGATGGCCCTGATACAAGAATTAAAGGAATTAAATAATAGAGAAGGGCGGGGCCTGCAAGTTATGGAACATAATGGAAAATATTTGTTGTGTACAAAGTCGGAATATTCGGCTTATATTGAAAAACTCAATAAGCCGCGAAAGGAAACTTTGTCTCATGCTGCATTGGAGACTCTGGGCATAATAGCTTACAAACAGCCTATTTCTAGAGCCGAAATAGAATTTATTAGGGGTGTCAAAATAGACAGCGTTCTTTATACACTTGTAGAAAAGGGGCTGGTGAAGGAGGTAGGAAGAAGAGAGGGCCCTGGGCGTCCCATTCTTTATGGTACAACTTTAAAATTCCTCATGTTATTTGGATTGAGGAGTATAGAGGAACTTCCCGAACTAGAAAAAATAAAAAATAGTTAAAAAGCCTGCTGGATGTTAACAAATAACCTAAATCCAAAATGCGGTCTATTTAGGTTATTTTTCTTATAACTCGGGCTTTTGACGGGTAAAATTAAAATAATATTTTGTATTTGTCGTGGAGGTCATTATTCATTGATTTTTTTAACTTTAGCAGCAGCTCTTTTCTGTTTGTTTGCTATTTTACTATGGCTTCCGGTAAAATTTGATGTTTGTTACCTTAGGAAAGAAGGTAAAAGTGAATTAAAAATTAAAGCGCTGGTACTGGCGGGGGCAAGTAGCATTCAGGTGAGATTATCCCCTTTCAATATATTAAAATTTTGTTTAATTCTAAAAAGTAAAATCTCCGTTTATAAAGCAGATTCTGATGATGGCGGGAAAAAATTGCCCTTTAGAATAAACCTTAGGCAGCTGATAAAAGCTGTGCAGCTTTTAAGCCGTATAGTAAAAATTAATAGAAGGTTTTGTAAAACAATACGTTTCCAAAGGTTGAAATGGGCAACGGAATTGGGCCTTGAGGACCCTGCTGTCACGGCTGCTGCCTACGGGTTTTTATGGTCGGTTAAGTCACAAATTTTTAATGTACTGACAAATAATTTTCAAATTGATTTTCAGAGACCCGAATTTAGTATTAAACCTAATTTTTTGGAGAAAAAAAGCAATACCGATTTTCAGTGCCTGTTCAGCGTGCGGCCGGTCGTTCTTTTCCTGACTTTAACCAAAAACATTTATCTTATTATTCGGACTTGGGAAAAAATAAAATAGCTTCTGCATATTAAATTTTAAGTAGAACATATTAAGTAAGATAAAGTTCCAAAAAAATCAGAAACGGAACTTGTTGTAGAAATAATCTGAAGGAGGTAGTTGATATTTGACCCAAAATGAGCAGGAACAGGACATGAACAAACAACAATTTTCGCATCCCATTGAATCCCTGATGAAAACGGCAATGGACAGTATAAAAGAGATGGTTGACGTCAACACTGTCATAGGTGACCCGGTAGAAACTTCTGAGGGCATCGTTATTATTCCCGTATCTCGTGTTACCTGCGGTTTTGCCGCAGGGGGAGGGGAATATACTTTTGAGAGCGGCGATGGTAAGGAGGAAGGGAAAATTTGTCCCGGGAAAAAAAACGGTGTCCTGCCGTTTGGCGGGGGAAGCGGTGCCGGTGTTTGCGTACGACCGGTAGGCTTTCTTATAGTGGGGAAGGACTTTGTACGCCTCCTTCCGGCGGAATCGAATACCAACTTGGACCGTCTGCTTAATTTAACTCCCCAGGTGCTTTCTCAAATACAGTCCATATTACAAGAGTATCAGGACAAATCCCGCAGAGGAAAAAAAGGCAATGAAGATGAACAGAAATTGAACTATAAGCATCAAGAAAACGATAAATGCCAATAAAGAAAAAATTAAGCACCCTAATAATGTTAAATGCAACTCCCCGTGCAAAAACGGGGATTATTATTTTTAAAATTATTAACCGAAATGCTGCTGTTCTAAAAAATACCTCTATTACATAAAATTACTAGGGGAAAGGCGGCAGGGAGAATGGTTAATATTATCTGGCTATTTTTACTCTTATCAGGGATTGTTGTTGCTGCTTTTAACGGTAAAATTGAAGTAGTTACTTCGGCAGCCCTGGAAGCTGCTCAAAACTCGGTTGCGATTTCTATAGAGTTAATCGGACTAATGGCTTTGTGGCTGGGGCTGCTAAAAATGGCGGAGGAAGCAGGTATGGTCAGGATGCTGGCCCGTCTTTTACGTCCGGCAATGAGTTATTTATTTCCCGGAATACCTAAGGGCCATCCTGCCATGGGTGCGATTATCATGAATTTGAGTGCAAACATACTCGGTTTAGGCAACGCGGCTACACCTTTAGGCTTAAAGGCTATGCAGGAACTGCAAAAGTTAAACCCCCATCCAGAGGAAGCGACCAGTGATATGTGCACCTTTTTAGGGTTAAATACTGCGTGTATAACACTGATCCCTGCTACCATTATTGGCATCCGGGCTGCTGCTGATTCAGCTGACCCAACGGGAGTTGTCGGGCCCACAATATTTGCAACTACCTGCAGCACACTGGTGGCCATTTTAGCAGACCGTTATTTTCGTAAGATTTACAGGGGTTAAAAGGCAGGTTGGAAGCAATTGTGGTTAATAACTATTATTTCTCAATGGGCTATTCCGAGTCTGTTATTTTTTATACCTTTACTGGCATTTCTTCGCGGGATAAAGGTATATGAAACTTTTGTAAGCGGGGCTAGTGAGGGTTTTTCCACTGCTATAAAAATTATACCTTTTCTGGTAGGGATGCTTGTTGCGGTCAGTGTGTTTCGTGCTTCCGGGGCAATGGAGCTCTTGGTAAAGTTGTTCGACCCTCTAATGGGGATGATTCGGGCCCCGGTAGAAATCCTGCCGCTGGCGATAATGCGGCCCCTTTCCGGGGGTGGAGCTCTGGGAATAGCTGCTGAATTGATAGGAACGCACGGGCCAGATTCATTTATTGGTATGCTGGCTTCAACAATGCAGGGTAGTACCGATACCACGTTTTACGTACTTACAGTTTACTTTGGCTCCGTAGGCATACACAGGTACCGTTACGCTCTAGCGCTGGGACTAATGGCTGACATAAGCGGCCTGCTGGCTTCCATATTTATCGTGAACCTTCTTTTTAGCTAAAGAGGGTTTGGATTTGGAAGCAGGTCATTGTTGCACAGTTATTAACTAAGAGGAAAAAGACTTTGTTGTGGGTTTGCATAGTTTTCTGCCTTCTAGTATTATTTAATTTAAATTATTTTTCTTTTTCTTTGTAATTTAAACGTCTGACATACAGAGGTGCTGCCTCCTTGGAAAGACTACAAAAAGTGCTGGCTGATGCGGGGATTGCATCACGCCGAAAATGTGAGGAGCTAATCCGACAGGGAAGAGTGAGGGTTAACGGACGGGTCATTCAAGAAATGGGATTTTGTTTAGATCCCGAAAAAGATGTAGTGGAATTTGACGGCAGGAAGTTGCCAAGTAAACGACGGAAGGTATATTATATACTTTATAAACCGGCAGGCTATTTGACGACTGTCAGGGACCAGCGTGGCAGGCGGACCGTTATGGAGCTGTTGGCGGGTGTTAAAGAGAGAATATACCCGGTGGGACGGCTTGACCTGGATACCGAAGGATTGCTGCTGCTTACAAACGATGGCCAATTGGCTAATGGACTTATGCATCCTCGCAGCGGAGTTGATAAGGTTTACCAGGTAACTGTCAAGGGAATTCCCTGTGAAGATGACCTTAAGAAATTACGTGAAGGAATTCTTTTGGAGGACGGCTGGACAAGCCCAGCCGGAGCAGAAATTAAAAGCCGTACCGGGGAGGATAGCGCGGTGCTGTTAATTACGCTGCATGAAGGCCGCAAGAGGCAGATAAAGCGTATGTGTGCTGCAATCGGTCACCCCGTAATACATTTAAAAAGGGTTGCTCTCGGTTTTCTTACGTTGGACGGACTTGAGAAGGGTCAGTACCGCTCGCTTTCTCCCGGCGAGGTTGAACAGTTAAAGTCTATGGTTGGCATGTATGGAACCTAAGTGAAGCTTTAAATGAATATTTATTATACATTCGGTAGCCTCTTAACAAAAGATGCTGCTAATAAGGGGATTGTGAAGTAATGCTACGGAGGCAATTGGAAAAAGGCCTGGTGCAGGTTTACACAGGAGAAGGAAAAGGTAAAAGTACCGCTTCTTTTGGACTTGCGCTGCGGGCCTTTGGGCAAGGTTTTCGGGTTTATATCATCCAGTTTCTGAAAACGGCTGTAAATTGCGGGGAAGTAAAGGCCTTCCGTAAGCTGTACCCGGAAGTAATAATTAAATCTTTTGGCAGGAAAGGCTTTATTAACAAAGGCGCAGTTACGCCTGAAGATCTGGAGCTGGCCCGAAAAGCGATGGAAGAAGCAGCAAGGGTTCTAGCCGACGGGGATGCGGACCTTTTAATTTTAGACGAAATATGCAATGCCCTTTATTATAATTTAATTACTACCGAAGAGGTTGTCGATCTCGTGCGCAAAAAACCGAAACATGTAGAATTAATTTTGACTGGAAGAAACTGTCCTTCAGAGCTTATAGAAATTGCGGATCTTGTGACGGAAATGAAGGAAATTAAACATCCCTACCGGAAAGGGATCGGCAGCAGGAGAGGGATAGAATATTAATCTTGCTATTGTGGAAGGAATTTTAAGTTATAGAGGAGAATACGGTAGAGCGGTTATGTTTCTTTCATAATATTTATACCCCGTATAAAAAATTGAACAGTTCTAAATAAAATAATTTTTGATAGGGGAGATAATATGGCTAAAATTTACTACGACGCCGATGCAGATCTGGAAGTATTGAAAAGTAAAAAGATTGCAGTCCTGGGCTACGGTAGCCAGGGACATGCCCAGGCCCAAAATTTAAATGACAGCGGTCTGGATGTTGTTGTAGGTTTGCGTTCCGGCAGCAGTTCATGGGAAAAAGCTGAAAGAGACGGTCTCAAGGTAATGGAAGTTGAAGAGGCGGCTGAAGCAGCCCAAATAATACAGGTTCTTTTACCCGATGAGGTACAGAAAAAAGTTTACGAGGAAAAAATTAAAGATAACTTGAAAAAAGGGGATGCCCTCGTTTTTTCTCATGGCTTTAATATCCATTACGGGCAAATAGTGCCGCCGGAGCATGTGGATGTTTTCATGGTAGCCCCTAAAAGTCCCGGCCATCTGGTCCGCCGAATGTACCAGCAGGGCGTTGGAGTACCTGGTCTTTTGGCAGTAGAACACAATTATACCGGGCAAGCACAAACTCTTGCCTTGGCTTATGCAAAGGGTATCGGCTGCACCCGTGCCGGAGTAATCGAGACGACTTTCAAGGAAGAAACTGAAACCGATTTATTTGGCGAGCAGGCTGTTCTATGCGGGGGGGTTACGGCTTTAATTAAAGCTGGTTTTGAGACCCTGGTAGAAGCGGGTTACCAGCCCGAGATTGCCTACTTTGAATGCCTGCACGAACTTAAGCTAATAGTCGATCTTATCTACGAGGGCGGCCTTGCCGGTATGCGTTACTCTGTGAGCGATACTGCCCAGTACGGCGATCTTACCCGTGGTCCCCGCATCATAGATGATTATGTTCGTGAAGAGATGAGTTGTATACTGGAAGAAGTCCAGAACGGGAGCTTTGCCAAGGAATGGATTTTAGAGAACCAGGCCAACCGCCCGCAGTTTAATGCTCTGAATGAACGGGACAGGGACCACCTTATAGAAAAAGTGGGGGGAGACCTTCGTAAAATGATGCCTTGGCTAAAAAAATGACTTGATATTTATTTATAATTGCGCTGAGGTATTTTATAGAGAAGCGGGGAGGATAATCCCAAGTGGAAGATATGTACGGTAGCAGGAACATAGCCAGAGCGGCTATACAGATGGCAATATCTAGAAACAGGAAAGAGGAAAGTGAGCTCAAGGAGAGATTTCTCAACCAGAGCATAAAAACGGCCGCTGTAGATTACGGAGGGGAATTTATAGGTTCCGTAAAGAACATTGTAGAGAGAACGGTAGTTGCTGCAAAACGTGAGGGCGTGATAGAGGGTATACATGCTGATGAAGGTGCAGTTGCCGGAGCGGCACGAGAGGCGTTGTCCCAGCTCATGGTTAAAGCCGTCGGCCTTAATGTAGGAGGAAAGATTGGCATAGCTCGATACAAAGAGCATGTTAGCGTTGCTGTGTTCTTTGGTATCGGCTTATTGCATTTAAATGAAGTCGGCGTTGGTCTGGGACACAGGGTTGCTCCGGGCAGGAGTTGATAACGTGGCAGAAACTTGTGTAAGAGGCATTAGAGGTGCGATATCGGTAGTTTCTGATGAACCGGAAGAGATAATGCGTGCTACGCGGGAAATGCTACAGGCAATTGTAGAGCAAAACAGTCTCAACATCGACGATATTGCCAGCGCCTTTTTTACGGTTACTCCGGATCTGAGGTCTACCTTTCCGGCCCGCGCTGCACGTGAGTTGGGGTGGAAATACGTTCCCCTTCTTTGCGCCCAGGAAATTGATGTGCCCGGCAGCCTGCCCCGCATAATCAGGGTTTTATTGCACGTCAATACTGAAGTGGAGTCCAGAAAAATTAAACACGTGTACCTTCGTGAAGCGGCACAGCTGCGGCCAGAGTTAATTTAAAAAATTTTAAAAAAGTAGTGTTGACATTTTAAAATAAAGATGTTAGTCTCTAGATATAGTTTAGTGGTTTTAGTTGAGGCGTGTTTGCTAAACTAACAGTGCCGATGCACATAAAACTTAATATTTAGATGAGCAGAGAAGAGTTGAGCGGAGAAGAGTTGAGCTAAGGAGAGATGCGGATCTTGTAATTGACCACAGAACCGGTGTCCCTTGGCGCCGGTTTTTTAGTGTCTAAAATAAGCAGTGGAGGTGGAGTATGGAACCGGGTTTCAAGGAGTTTTTAAAAAGAACCAGGGATCTGGACAGTCGGATAGTACCGGTGTGGGAAGAAATAGTTGTGGACTGTGAAACTCCTGTTTCACTTTACCAAAAACTTCGCCCGCTCGGTCATTCTTACCTGCTGGAAAGCGTTACCGGAGGGGAAAAGGTAGCCAGATATTCCTTTATCGGTCTCAATCCTATATTTATCCTGCGTTCATGGGGGAACAAGATTGAAATTGAAAAAAAAGGGCGGACCGATAGAATGGCAGGCAATCCTTTAAAGCTTTTAGAGGACTTTTTAAAAATGTACCGCGTAGAAGAACAGGAAAATTTGCCGCGTTTTTTTGGGGGTTTTGTGGGTTACTGGAGCTACGATATCGTACGATGTATAGAAAAAATACCCGATTATACCCTTGACGACCTTCACCTGCCTGAATGCTATCTTGTTTTAACTGAAATTGTACTTATTTATGATCATGTACAGCGTACGCTCAGGATCGTTGTGTTGATGGAGATAGATAAAGAAAAACCGGCTTTATCTTATAGCAAAGCACGCGAAAAAATAAAAGAAATTAAAAAGCTGCTGGGCGACAAAGAGCGCAAGGTAACGTTTGAAATTTCACCCAGGTTTAAAATTACGAAGCATGTTTCTCTTAGGGAGTTGTATAGGAACAATATTACTAAAGAGGATTTTACAGAAAAAGTTAAGCGTGCCAAAGAATATATCAGGTCAGGGGATATATTTCAGGTAGTTTTATCCCAACGCTGGCACAGAGCGTATGAAGGGGATCCTTTTCAGTTATACCGGAGCCTAAGAGTCCTTAACCCTTCTCCTTATATGTTTTATTTAAATTTTCCCGAAGTGCAGCTTGTGGGGTCATCCCCGGAGATGCTGGTCAGAGTTGATGACGATAATATATTTTATCGTCCTATTGCCGGTACCCGTCAGAGGGGAAATAACCTTCAGGAAGACCGTGCGCTTGCAGGAGATTTAAAAGGGGATCCCAAGGAACGGGCAGAGCATATTATGCTGGTTGATTTGGGACGTAACGATCTAGGAAGAATATGCCAATACGGTTCTGTGAAAGTCGAGCAGTTTATGGAAGTAGAGAATTATTCACATGTTATGCATCTTGTTTCATCCATACAGGGCAGGCTGCTTGAAAATAAAAGCGCCTTGGACGTACTGGCTGCTTGTTTTCCCGCGGGGACCGTTTCTGGAGCTCCCAAGGTTAGGGCCATGGAAATAATTGAAGAATTGGAACCTAATCGCAGGGGCCCCTACGCGGGAGCTGTTGGCTACCTTAGCCTTAACGGAAATATGGATACCTGCATTGCTATTCGTACGCTGGTTATAACCGGCGGCAGGGCTTATATCCAGGCAGGAGCGGGGATAGTTGCCGATTCTGTTCCAGAAAAGGAATACGAGGAAACCTGGAATAAAGCAAGCGCGCTCATCGCGGCACTGGAGATGAGTGAGAGGGGAGAATACTATGCTTCTAATGATTGACAACTTTGACTCCTTTACTTACAACCTTGTTCAACACTTGGGCAAGCTGGGATACCACACCCTGGTATACCGAAATAATGCAGTATCTGTAACTCAGATAGCCGAACTCCAGCCCGACGGGATATTGATATCTCCCGGGCCGGGGACTCCCTATGATGCTGGTGTGTCTCTTGAAGTCATAGAATATTTTTGCGGAAAAATCCCCATTTTTGGCGTTTGCCTTGGCCACCAGTGTCTGGGACAGCATTTCGGGGGGCGAGTAATCAGGGCGGACCGCATAGTTCACGGTAAAACTTCTTTGATATACCACGATGGGAGGACGATTTATAAAAATCTTCCCAATCCTTTTCCCGCAACTCGCTATCATTCTTTAATTCTGGAGCGTCAGACGCTTCCTTCCTGTCTGGAAATTTCAGCAGAAACGGAGGAAGGAGAAATAATGGGCATACGCCATCGGGATTTTTCTGTAGAAGGGGTTCAGTTTCATCCGGAATCGATCCTGTGTTCGGAAGGAGAAAAGCTCCTCAAAAATTTTATGGTTGCATATGGAATACCTTCTGACTTTTCGGCGGTTACTATTGTAAGGGATGTTGTTGACCAAAAATAAGTAATTATAACCTTGAAAGAAAGGGGAAATCTTCATTGGATATAAAATATGCGCTGGGCATCATTGTAAAGGGTACCCATCTTACCGAAAGTGAAGCCGAGGTTGTGCTTAACGAAGTTATGGAAGGCAGGGCTACAGCTGCACAGATAGGCGCTTTTTTGACTGCTATGCGCCTAAAAGGAGAGACAGTCCCGGAAATAACCGGTTTCGTGCGGGCCATGCGGTCTAAAGCTTTCTGCATTAATGCCTGCCTTGAAAACCTTGTCGATACATGCGGGACGGGTGGTGATGGCAGCAACAGCTTTAATATATCGACCACAGCGGCCTTTGTGGTTGCGGGAGCGGGCGTTCCGGTGGCCAAGCATGGAAACCGGTCGGTTTCCAGCAGGTGCGGCAGTGCTGATGTCCTGGAAGAACTCGGGGTGGAAGTTGAGCTTTCTCCAACTGCGGTTGAAAAGTGCCTTAATGAAACGGGTATAGCTTTCATGTTTGCCCCCCGGTTTCATGAAGCCATGAAATATGCAGCAGGACCGCGGAGGGAAATCGGGATACGTACTGTATTTAATATTCTCGGTCCTCTTACCAATCCTGCTGGAGCGCGAGCGCAGGTTTTAGGAGTTTACGATGCCTCTCTTACCGAAGTAATGGCTGCCGTTCTTCAACGGCTTGGGAGCAGTTGTGCTTATGTTGTGCACGGTTGCGATGGTTTGGACGAGATAACTATCACAGGGGAAACCAAAGTAACGGAACTGAGGAATAACCGTATTCGGACTTTTTCTATTGCTCCGGAGCAGGTTGGCCTTCAGAGGGCTCCTTTGGAGAGTATAAGAGGCGGTACAGCCAAAGAAAATGCACGATTAACCCGGGCAGTTTTACTGGGGGAAAAGGGGCCCTGTCGTGATATAGTGCTTTTAAACTCCGCTTTTGCACTGATGGCTGCAGGCCGTGTTTCTTCTCCGCGGGAAGGGATTGAATTATCTTTCGAGAGCATTGATTCCGGAGCTGCTTATAAAAAACTCCAGGAACTGGCTGAATTTAGCAGGAGCAGTGCTGCCTAGTGTTAAAGCCCATACTAGATAACAAACTAAAAGAAATTGCTGAGAAAAAAAAGGTTGTCCCCCTGGGAGAAATACGGGAAATGGCTTATACACAACCCCCGACGAGGGGCTTCAAAGCGGCCCTAATTAGAAAGAGCAAGAATCTGAAAATTATCGCAGAGTTAAAAAAAGCTTCGCCTTCGCGCGGTACTCTCTGCCGCGATTTTAATGTCCACCGGCTTGCGGCTTTATACGAGCAGGCGGGTGCTTCAGCTATATCGGTGATTACCGATGAGCGTTACTTCGGAGGGAGTTTGAGCAACCTGTCGGAAGCACGGAAAATTACTAATTTACCCCTGCTTTGCAAAGATTTTATTCTTGATCCTTATCAAATTTACGAGGCGAGGTGCGCGGGAGCCGATGCTGTTCTGCTTATTGCGGGTGCCTTAACACCCGAAAAGCTATATGAATTTCTCGAACTTGCAGAAAAATTACATATGGACTGCCTGGTAGAGGCGCATACTGCTTCCGAAATTGAAGATGCCATAGGAGCTGGAGCTTCCATTATAGGGATTAATAATCGCAACCTCCGTGATTTTAAAGTTAATTTGGAAATTACTGTTCAGTTAATCAGGTACCTACCACGGGGTTGTGCTGTAGTAAGCGAAAGCGGTTTTAAAACACGAGAAGATGCCTGCAGGGTTGCTGCACTGGGAGTAGATGCAATTCTTGTAGGAGAGGGACTGGTTACCAGCCCGAATCCCGGCAGAAAGATAAGAGAACTTCAAGTTGAGAAAGGAGCGAGGCTGAATGGCCGTGAGGGTTAAAATATGCGGTATTAAAGACCGGATAGAAGCATTGGAAGCCATAAATGCTGGCGCAGATGCCCTGGGCTTTGTTTTTTACGGCCCCAGCCGACGTTACATTACACCTGAAAAAGCAAGGGAGATTACCGAACAGCTTCCACCCTTCGTAAATAAAGTTGGAGTTTTTGTGGACGAAAGCTTAAATATTTTACGCGAAACGGCTGAATATTGCGGCTTGGATACTATCCAGCTGCATGGAGAGGAAGGGGTTTCGTACTGCCGGCAAATAGGCTGGGTAGTAATCAAAGCTTTTCGCGTGCGTAATAAAAAAGTACTGCGGGAAATGGAAGCGTACAGGGGGGTTGCGGGAGGATTTTTACTGGATACTTATTTGCCAGGCCAGATCGGTGGAACGGGGAGGACTTTCAATTGGGATCTGGCCCGGCGGGCGGTTGGAGCGGGGTTTAAAATTGTACTTGCGGGCGGTCTAACTCCCCAAAATATATATGATGCCGTGGTTGCTGTGTACCCCTATGCGGTAGATGTCAGCAGTGGAGTTGAAAAAAACGGTGTCAAAAATTCTTTTTTGATTAAGGAGTTTATTATAAATATTAGGAGGGCTGAAAATGGTATTACCTGATAGCGAAGGTCACTTTAAAGATTATGGAGGTCGTTTTTTAGCCGAAACATTGATGCCTGCCGTTCTTGAACTTGAAAAAGCCTATTTTAAAGCCCGCAGCGATCCGGAATTTTTAAATACTTTATCGTTTTATCTTCGGGAATACGTGGGTAGGCCGACACCGCTCTATTATGCTGATCAGTTAACTCGGAAACTGGGAGGGGCGAAAATATATTTAAAAAGAGAAGACCTCAATCACACGGGTGCACACAAGATTAATAACGCTCTGGCCCAGGTTTTGCTGGCTCGGAGGATGGGGAAAAAACGTATCATTGCTGAAACGGGAGCCGGTCAACACGGTGTGGCTACAGCGACTGCTGCTGCCCTGCTGGGCTTAAAGTGTGAGATTTTTATGGGCGAAGAAGATATGCGGAGGCAGGAGTTAAATGTGTTTCGCATGCGTCTTTTGGGTGCTGAAGTTGTTCCGGTCTCTACCGGTTCCCGAACTCTCAAGGATGCTACCAGCGAGGCCATAAGGGACTGGGTAACAAATGTGAACGACACTTATTATGTTATCGGTTCGGTAGTGGGACCGCACCCCTACCCTGTCATGGTCAGGGATTTTCAAACGGTAATCGGCAGGGAAACACGGGAACAGATTATTGAAAAGGAAGGCAGGCTTCCGGACTGCATTGTTGCCTGCGTAGGAGGGGGAAGTAATGCTATGGGCATTTTCTACCCGTTCCTAGATGATGACGTAAGGCTTATAGGTGTGGAGGCTGCAGGAAGGGGACTAGATACCGGAGAGCATGCGGCGTCCCTCACCAAGGGAATTCCCGGAGTACTTCACGGTTCTTACAGCTACCTCCTGCAGGATGAATTCGGACAGGTTAGTCCTGTTCATTCGATTTCCGCGGGTTTAGATTACCCCGGGGTGGGCCCGGAACACAGTTATCTAAAAGATTCAAAGAGAGCTGAATACGTATCGGTTACTGACCGGGAAGCTCTTGATGCGTTTCAGCTTTTAGCCCGTACGGAAGGGATAATCCCTGCCTTGGAAAGCGCTCATGCGCTTGCTTATATTAAACGGGAAGCAGGAAATATGAGTAAAGAAGAAATCATAATCGTAAACTTGTCAGGAAGGGGCGATAAGGACGTACAGACTGTTGCCGGAGTGCTTGGCAGCGGCGCACATATTTAATGCTTATACAGTAATTTTTTCCAGTTAAAAAATAAGTTGTGCTTTTGGAAAGGAGCAGTGATTATGATTCCGGCAGAACACTTAGACCGGGTTGCCGGGGTATTTAAAGAGAATTCAAAAAGAAGAGAAAAAACTCTTATTATCTATTTTTGCGCAGGAGACCCAGATTTGGAAACCACAAAAAAATTAGTTCTGACTGCCGCTGCAGAAGGTGCTGATGTGGTAGAACTCGGAGTTCCGTTTTCAGATCCTATTGCGGATGGGCCTGCCATTCAGGCAGCTTCTACTCGCGCTTTGAAAGCGGGTACTAACCTTCCCAAAATATTAGAAATGGTATCAGAAGTACGGGCCAGAACGGAGGTCCCTATTATTCTTATGAGCTATTACAACCCGCTGCTTCGTTTTGGTTTTGACAGTTTTGCTGTGCAGGCTTCTTCATGTGGAGTTGACGGCCTTATTGTCCCCGACCTTCCTTTAGAGGAAAGCGAAGAACTGCGCAGTACTATACACAAAAAGAATATAAGCATGATACCGCTGGTAGCTCCTACTACTCCCCAGAAAAGGCTGGGAAGCATTCTGGCCTCGGCACGAGGTTTTATCTACTGTGTATCTTTAACAGGGGTAACTGGAGCTCGGAAGAATATAGCACCCGGTATCCCCCAGTACCTAACGCGCGTCAAAAAGCAAAGCAGCTATCCTGTGGCACTGGGATTTGGTATTTCCACAAATGAACAGGCCCGTGAAGCTGCTTCTTGGTGTGATGGCGTTATAGTGGGGAGTGCAGTAGTAAATTTAGTTGCTTCTTACAGCGGCTCTCAAGACTTGCTACGGGAGGTATCCCGTTTTATAGGAGGTCTCAAAAAGGCTGTTAACGAGGCCTGCAGCGCTTAAAGATAAAAAAATCTTGCCAGTGATCGGATGCTGTGCTATGATCCACTGTGATCTTGATTTCACTATTTTATAATATCCGGGTAGAAGATTCTGGAAGCACGGCAAGAAACAGGTTAAGGTTTAAAAGCATTTCCGGCAGAACGGTAGCGAGGTGGTTGAAATGGCTGCGATCACTTAAACCGGGGTGATCTTTTTTATTTTCCAAAAGGTTTACCGTTTTTTGTCATCAAAGAAAGGCGTGTGAGGCTTTATGGTGGAATCTTTATATATAATTTAAAGGCAATGGTTCTAAATTTACCGATTATTATCGAAGAAAGGGGAGCTTATGGTGATTATAATCATGGAAAGAAATGTTTCAGAAGAGAACATAGAAGCTGTAAAGGAACGCCTTTCTCGAGAAGGCTTTAAAATACATCTTTCGAGCGGTGTTGCCCGTACAATTATCGGAGTAATTGGGGAGGATACAAAAACAAAATTGCGTGAAATGGCCATCGAAGTTATGCCGGGAGTCGAAAAAGTAGTACCCATTTTGCAGCCTTACAAACTTGCGGGGAGGGAATTTCACCCGGAAGATTCTGTTATTAATGTGGGAAACCGTAAGATAGGAGGAGAAGAACTGGAGGTAATTGCAGGTCCGTGTGCCGTTGAAAGTGAGGAAAGCCTCCTTCAGGCGGCGGAAGCCGTGAAGAAAGCAGGAGCCACTATGCTGAGAGGCGGAGCTTTTAAACCGCGCACTTCTCCTTACTCTTTCCAGGGATTACAGGAAAAAGGATTAAAAATTCTGGCCAAAGCACGGGAACTTACCGGCCTGCCCGTAGTTACTGAGGTAATGGACCAAAATACTGTGCACTTAGTTGCGGAATATGCTGATCTTCTGCAAGTGGGTGCAAGGAATATGCAGAATTTTTATCTTTTGAAGGAACTGGGGGCAATCAATAAGCCGGTGCTTTTAAAACGCGGCCTGTCCTCCACCATAGAAGAGTGGATTTTGGCTGCGGAATATATTATGGCCGGCGGAAATTATAACGTGATCTTCTGCGAGAGGGGAATTCGCACCTTTGAAACTTATACGCGCAATACGCTTGATCTCAGTACGGTGCCAATAATAAAACACCTCTCTCATCTACCCATAATAGTTGATCCCAGCCATGGTACCGGGCAGCGGCAGCTGGTTGCGCCGATGAGCAAGGCTGCGGTTGCAGCAGGAGCGGACGGCCTTATGGTTGAAGTTCATCCTAACCCTTCGGAAGCGGTCTCCGACGGTTCTCAGTCGTTGACGCCGGACGATTTTGCGGGCGTGATGGAGCAAATAAAAAAAATAGCCCACATAGAGGGGAGAAAACTGGCGTGATGGAATTTTGAAAAGATTGGGTTATTTAGGACCACCGGGAACTTTTTCTCACCAGGCTGCTTACAACTGGTCCCAGCAACAAAAAGACACCTTGGAGCTAGTACCTTTTAAAAGCATCCCCGAGGTGCTTTTAGCAGTAAGAGGAGGAGACGTTGACGCGGGCGTTGTTCCTGTGGAAAATTCCATAGAGGGAGCAGTCAACCTCACTCTTGATCGTTTAAGAGAACTAAAAGAGTTATCTATTAAAGGTGAAATTATTGTTCTTGTTGAACACTGCCTTGCCGGTAAGAACTCTTCATTAGAAAATATTGAAGTTGTTTATTCTCATCCCCAGGCTCTAGCGCAGTGCCAGGGTTTTCTTAATAAACGGCTGTCTCATGCCCGGATAATAGAAACTGTGAGCACCGCGGAAGCAGCTGGAAGGGTTGCCTCACAAGGGGAAAAAGAAAACTCTGCTGCTATAAGTTCTCCTCTCGCTGCAAGACGGTACGGACTACAGATCCTGGCAGCCAGCATTCAGGATTATGAAGGAAATAAAACCCGTTTTATTATTGTCGGGAGGGGCTCAACAATGAGAACCGGCTGCGATAAAACGTCTTTAGTGGTGAGCCCGCCCGAGAACAGGCCGGGAGTACTGTACAATATCTTAAAAGAATTTGCACGCGCGGAGATAAACCTGACGAGAATAGAGTCACGGCCGACCAAGTATAATTTGGGGGAATATGTATTTTTCCTGGATTGCGAAGGGCACTGCTCGGAAAAAGCACTTTTAGAGGTTATTTCTCGCGTAAGAACTATGGCTGAGGTACAGATACTGGGATCATACCCGCAACATATTGAGGTGGAGAGCAAATGTCCTTTGAATTTCAAAAAGTGACTGTAATCGGTCTCGGCCTTATTGGAGGTTCTTTAGCCTGGAGACTTAAGGGCAGCAAAAAAGTTAACTGTGTATATGGAGTAGATAAAGATGCAGAAACGATAAAGATGGCGCTGTCAGCGGGTGCAGTTCATATGGCGGGAAAGGATATAGAAAAAGGGGTGGCAGGTGCAGAAATAGTCGTTATGGCGGTGCCCGTAAGCGTTATTACAGGTCTGGTAAAAACGATCTTACCGCACATCCAAGAAGGGTGCGTTATCACAGATGTGGGGAGCACAAAAGAAACTATTGTGAGTGCAATGGAACGTCTCCTCCCGGCAGGCTTGAAATTTTTAGGAGGGCACCCGATGAGCGGTTCTGAACGATCGGGATTCCAGGCAGCGGATAGCTACCTGTTTGAAAACGCTGTTTATGCTCTCACCCCCACCCATAAAACTCCGGATGAGGCGATCAAAAAGATAATTTCTATGGTAGAAATCCTCGGCGCGAGGCCCGTATTGATGGATCCCGCTACTCACGATCGCATAGTTGCAACGGTAAGCCACCTTCCGCATGTGCTTGCTGCCGCCCTGGTAAACGCAGCTGCAGAGCTAAATAAGGAAGAAAGCCATACTTTAACTTTAAGCGCAGGCGGTTTCCGTGATACTACACGTGTTGCGGGATCTAATCCTGAACTTTGGGTGGATATATGCCTGGCTAATAAAAAGAGGTTGAAAGAAGCCATTCTTCGTTTTCAAAAACAAATGGACGCATTGTGCGCATTGTTAGAAGGAAACAAACGGGATCAGCTTCTGGAGTGGTTGAGGAAAGCACAGACCTGCAGGGAACAAATTCCCAGGGAACAGAAAGGTATACTTCCTCCCTTGTATGAACTGTTAATTGCAGTTCCGGATCGGCCGGGCATAATAGGAGAAGTAGCTTCCGCGTTGGGCCGTAGTGGCTCAAATATTTCGGACATAGAAATACTTCGAGTAAGAGAAGGAGAAAAAGGCTCAATAAGAATTGCATTTGCCACTGCCGAAGAACGGGCAAAGGCCGAGCAAGTACTTTCAGAAAAGGGAATAGAAGTGTACAGGCGTTAGGGAGGTAGCGAATTGGATTTTCATATTACCGGGCCGGTAAAAATGCGGGGAGAAATATGCGTTCCAGGAGATAAATCTATATCTCACCGCGCAGCCATTTTGGGCACATTGGCAGAGGGGATCACGGAGATCGGCGGCTTTTCTCCGGGCGAAGACTGTCTGAGCACGTTAAGATGCTTGGAAGCGCTGGGAGCAAAGGTCGAAAACTCTAATAGCGACTTGAAAATTTATGGCCTGGGACTGAGAGGTTTACAGGAACCTCAGGATGTACTTCAGGCAGGAAATTCCGGGACTACAATGCGCATATTATTGGGAGCCCTGGCGGGTCAGGAAGGATATTTTACTCTAACCGGTGATGCGTCTCTGAGAAAAAGACCCATGGCCAGGGTGGTTGAACCTTTAAGGAAAATGGGAGCATTTATTTTCGGCAGACAGGGTGGCAGGTTCGCTCCCCTTACAGTTGTGGGTAGACCTTTGAAAGCTTTAAACTATACCCTGCCGGTTGCGAGTGCTCAGGTTAAATCTGCAATTATTCTGGCAGCGCTTTTTACGGACGGGGTTACAAGCATAACTGAACCATTTCTTTCACGCGATCATACTGAACGTATGCTTCGTTCCTTCGGGGGGAAAATTAAGAAAAAAGGGCTGGAGGTTGTTGTTTCAGGTAATAACCGTCTTAAAGGTCAAAAGCTTTTTATTCCCGGCGACATTTCGGCCGCTGCTTTTTTTCTTGTAGCTGCTTGTATCGTACCTGGTGCTGAGATCCTCATCAAAAACGTGGGTATAAACCCTACCCGGACCGGGATTATAGAAATAATGAGAAAAATGGAAGCCGACGTTAGGATCATAAACCAAAAAATGATAGCCGGGGAACCAGTTGCCGATCTTTTAGTGCGTGCTTCAAAATTAAAGGGGACTTGTATAAAGGGAGGTATTATCCCCAGACTAATAGATGAAATTCCTGTTTTGGCCGTAGCTGCTACTCAGGCACATGGAGAAACCTTAATCAAAGATGCACAGGAACTTCGCGTTAAGGAAAGCGACCGCATATCCCTGACCGTTAAGGAATTAAAATGCATGGGAGCACAAGTAAAAGAACTTCCTGACGGTATGATCATAAAAGGCCCTGTAAGATTGCGTGCAGCTGAGGTAAATGCACATGGCGATCACCGGTTAGCTATGTCGCTGGCTGTTGCCGGCCTTGTGGCTGAGGGAGAAACGGTAGTTCGGGAAGCAGAAAGCGCAGGTATTTCATATCCCGGCTTTTTTGAGCATCTGAAGTCACTGTTGGAAGATTAGTTGTTCGCAACTTATTGCGAATTGTGGGGTCGTTGGCTTGTCCGGGATTTTATGGTAGAATGTCCCGGGAGGGAAGGGTATGAACAGTGGTGAAAATATTGCAATTGACGGGCCTGCAGGAGCTGGTAAAAGTACGGTAGCCCGTATGCTGGCAAAAAAACTCGGTTATTTATATATAGATACGGGAGCGATGTACCGCGCGCTGACTTTTAAAGCGCTTGAGCTCGGGGTTCCGTTAGAGGACGAAGTGGGGCTTTCTAATCTTGCACGGGAAACTAATATTGTACTTAAAAACAAAAGCCCGGATTCTCTGCCCCGGGTTTTTTGTGATGGCAGGGACGTAACCAAGCAGATAAGGAAACCGCTGGTTTCGAGATACGTTTCTACCGTAGCGGGAGTACCGGGTGTAAGGATGAGAATGGCCGAACTGCAGAGAAGCATGTCAGCTGACGGAGGTGTGGTTATGGATGGGAGGGATATTGGCAGTTATGTGCTTCCGCAGGCGAAGTACAAGTTTTTTATCACGGCTTCTCCCCTGGAAAGGGCAAGACGCAGGTATCAGGAACTTATGAAAAACGGTTATGAAGTAGAATTTGAGCAAGTAAAAAAAGAATTGGAGATAAGGGACCGGCTGGATAGGGAAAGGAAACTTGCACCACTTGTACGGCACCCGGATGCCTATGTAATTAATACTGATGCTCTTACACCTGCTCAGGTAGTGCAGAAAATCATCGAGCAGTGTAAAGGAGAAGGTTGATGTTTTATAAAGTATCACGTTTTTTATTTCGGCTGTTTTTTCAACATATCTGCCACTGGAAAGTAGAAGGCAGGGAGAACCTCCCGCGGAAGGGGCCTGTTGTGGTAATTTGTAACCATGTGAGCTACTGGGACCCAATTGTACTGGGAGCGGCACTTGACCGGACGGTTTTTTTTATGGCTAAAGAGGAACTCTTTCGCATTCCATTGTTAGCGCAAGTTATCAGAGCCTGGGGTGCTTTTCCTGTCAACAGGAATATATCCGACCAGGCTGCTTTTCGCAAGGCATTGAAACTTTTAAAAATGGGTCAGGTACTGGGCATCTACCCGGAAGGCACGCGCAGCAAGCATGGTGGATTGCAGCCCTTTCAAGATGGGGCATTTCTGTTAGCTTCCCTGAGCAACGCTCCGGTTCTGCCAGTAGCGGTTAGAGATACTAAGCACATCTTTTCTAAAGGACGGTTCCATACTTTTTCTGTTCGTATTGGTAAGCCCTTTAAGATGCCTTCAGGCCGCTTAAAAGGAGAAGAGCTGAAAGAATATAAACGTCTTGCCTGGGAAACTGTAAAAGGCCTTTTAGAACAGCAGTAGAAATGTAATTTTTAAGCAGTATAATTTCTCTTTGATATCTTTCCGCTGAATCCGTTTGTCCGAATTTGCAGGAATTTAGCTATTTATAACGAAAGATTCTCAAAAGATTAATAATGTGGACCTTAAAGCCATAAACTA
Source organism: Firmicutes bacterium UBA1874 (assembly GCA_002352935.1). Taxonomy (GTDB): domain Bacteria; phylum Bacillota; class UBA1874; order UBA1874; family UBA1874; genus UBA1874. Next base: position 31,264 of record DDHO01000011.1, on the reverse strand, counting down.
AACGAAAATGTTGAAACTGGAACTTTCCTGTATTTTTATCAAGCAGGATAAACACAGGAAAATATAGAATTAAAAAAGCAGGTGTTTTCTTGTTTTATTTATTGATTATGAAGTTTATCGCGGGAGAAGAAAAGTTTGGAAATTATTACTGCCAAAAATAGTGGATTTTGTAAAGGCGTTAGAAGAGCTGTGAATAAGGCCCTGAAAGCACTGGAACAGGAAGATAAAGGGTTATATTCTCTCGGACCTTTGGTTCACAATCCTCAGGTAGTTGAATGGCTAGCAGGAAAAGGACTCAATAAGATTAAAAGCCTTGAAGGAATAAATAAAGGCATTATAATAATTAGGAGCCACGGAGAGGGCCTTGAGACCTTTAGAAAAATTGAAGAAAAAGGGTTAGATTTTATAGATGCAACGTGTCAACGCGTTAAGCGCCTACAGGAACTGGCCCGAGGTTATTACCAAAACGGATACAGGGTCGTAATTGTCGGGGACCGCGACCATCCCGAGATAAAAGGGGTTGTGTCCTGGACGGAGGGTTCCGCGCTCGTTATAGGCGGGGCTTCGGAAGCCGAACGGCTTGCTGTTCATGAGGAGTCCATGGTTTTACTATCTCAAACAACCTTGCCGGAGGAAAAATTACGCAGCGTGGAAGAAGTTTTAAAAACTAAGACCAATAAGCTGGTGACACACAATACAATTTGCCCGGCAACCCGCCTTCGCCAGCAGGCAGCAGTTGCTCTGGCGAAAAAAGTAGATGTTATGATTGTTATTGGAGGTTATAACAGTTCCAATACGCAGAAATTGGCACAATTGTGCCGCCAAACAGGAACCTTAACCTACCATATCGAGCAGGCAGATGAGCTGTGTCTCCGGTGGTTTGATAATATAAACAGGGTGGGAGTAACTGCTGGTGCTTCAACCCCAGATTGGATTATTGAGGAGGTAGTTAGGACAATGGAAGAGTGGAATGACAAAAAGATTCCTGATTCAGATTCAGAAGAGGAAAAACCCCTGCAAGAGGATAGTTCGCCATTAAAAGAACCGGAAGGAACTGCTCAGGAGCAGGACGCACAACTTACTGGGGTTTCTGATAAAGAAACCTGCACAGAACCAAAGGAACTGAATCAAGAATCGGAAGATGAAAATATTGAGCAGGAAAGGGAGAATGTTGAAGTTCAACTTACCGAAAATATCGTAAATCTCCGTAAAGGTGAGATTATTAAGGGGAAAGTGGTAGAGATACGGCAGGATGAAGTATTGGTAGATGTAGGGGGCAAATCTGAAGGTATAATTCCCCTGCCAGAGCTGTCCCGAAGGCGAGTTGAAAATCCCAGGGAAGTGGTGGAAATCGGAGACGAAATAGAAGTGTTTGTTATCAGACCCGAAAATGAAGATGGGAACCCCATCCTTTCTAAACGGCGTGCTGAACGCAAGCAGGCTTGGGAACGGCTTGAGAATGCGTTTGAGAAACAGGAGGAAATAAGTGCGGAAGTAGTCGAAGTAGTTAAAGGAGGATTGCTGGTAGATGTGGGCGTTAACGGTTTCGTGCCTGCTTCCTTGGTAGAAAGAGGCTATGTAGAAGATTTAGAAGCTTATGTAGGTAAAAATTTGCGGTTAAAGGTTATTGAACTTGACCGCAATAAGAATAAAGTAGTGTTATCACGGAAAGCAATACTCGACGAAGAGTATGAAAATAAAAAGAGAGAAACCTGGGATAATTTAGAAGAAGGACAAGTAGTAAACGGTGTTGTAAGGCGCATTACAGATTTTGGGGCTTTTGTAGATATCGGGGGAGTAGACGGCCTGCTTCATGTCTCCGAAATATCCTGGGGCCGCGTTGATCATCCTCGGTCTGTTCTCAAGGTTGGCCAGGGAATTGATGTGAAGGTTCTTGGTGTTAATAAAGAAGAAGGAAAGGTTTCGCTTGGTTTGAAGCAACTCCAGCCCAACCCTTGGGAAACTGCTTCAGAAAAGTATAAGGTAGGAGAAATTGTAGAAGGCAAGGTTCTGCGCATCGCTCCTTTCGGTGCGTTTGTAGAAGTTGAACCGGGAATAGAAGGGCTCGTTCACATTTCCCAGTTAGCTGACTACCATGTAGCAAAGCCGGAAGATGTTGTTTCCGTAGGTGAGGTAATTCCAGTGAAGATTCTAAGTGTGGATGATAAAGCTCAGCGTATGAGTTTAAGCCTGCGCGAAGCAAGAGGAAAAAATACCGGTGAACAGGATGAAAAAGATAAAGAAAAAGAAACGCAGCCAGAAGATAATAAAGCTGCGGAAACAGGGGTAAAGTTAGGGGATTTATTTAGTGAACTTTTTGAGGAGAATAAAGTCCAAGAAAATAAAGACTAGCAGTGCGCTTTCTCTCCGACAAGAAAGAAAGGCGGAACACATTAGATATGCTTTACAACAGGATAGCGATCTAAAGGAAAACTGGCTTCAGGATATTTATTTAATTTCTCAAGCTCTGCCGGAGCTGGATATGGAAGAAGTCGATACATCGTTTTGCTGGCTGGGCAAGAATTTGCGTATGCCTCTTTTAATAAATTCTATCACGGGAGGAACCCGGCAGGGGCTCGAAATAAACAGAAGTATGGGCCGCGTTGCCCGGGAAACGGGCGTAGCGGTGGCTGTTGGCTCCCAAACAGCTGCTTTGGAAGAGGAAAGTTTAATTGAAAGCTTCAGAGTTGTACGCAGGGAAAATCCCTGCGGTGTTGTTTTGGCCAATGTAAGCGCTTCTGCTTCTCCGGATTTTGCCCGGGCTGCCGTGGAAATGCTGGAAGCCGATGGGCTGCAGCTTCACTTAAATGCAGCACAGGAAATAGTTATGCAGGAAGGAGACCGCAGGTTCAGGGGGCTTCTTGAGAATATTTGTAAATTGCGCAATTTTTTAAATTTACCGGTTATTGTAAAGGAAGTTGGGTTTGGTTTATCCAAAGAGGCGGCAAGTCTTCTTTTAAGAGAAGGAATTGAATATTTGGATATCGGGGGGAGCGGGGGCACGAATTTTGTAGCCATTGAAGAAAGCAGGCTGAGATGTAAAAGTTCCCTGAGATTCTTGGGTATCCCCACTCCTGTCAGCCTGTTGGAAGTGATGAGTACCGGGCTGCCCGTACATATAATAGCGAGCGGCGGGATAAGCAGCCCGCTCGATTGGTGTAAGGTGCTGGTTTTAGGTGCTGAAATGGCCGGAGCAGCGGGGATATTCTTAAAAATACTACACCAGGATTCCGAAAGTGCTCTTATTCAAAGAATAGAAGAATGGAATCTGGAATTGAAAAGAATGATGTTTTTACAGGGGGCCCGGATTCCAGAGGAACTGAGAAAAAAACCTGCTGTTATTACCGGAAAAACTAGAGAGTGGGCTCAACAAAGAGGAATAAACACATACTTTTTTGCTCAACGATAATTGGGTTTGAAGATTAAAAACGGCTCTTTTTAAAAAGGAGCCGTTTTTTCTTTGTATACGAGTTTGTTATCTGGGGAAAGATAGGAACAAAATACCGTGAAGGGGCGGAGATCATGCTTGGGTTTCCCGCAGGTATGATCGTACTACTGGTTTTGTCAGTGCTTATATATTTCGGTGTTGCTCAGCGTGCTCTAGACCGCATGCAGTTAAGCGACAGGGCAGCGCTGGGGATTATAGCAGCAATTATAATCGGAAGTTTCGTCAATCTTCCTTTTAGTGTAGCAGGAATAGATTTTTCTATTAATGTCGGGGGTGCAGTGATCCCGGTTATCCTGTCAGCGTATCTTTTGGTCCGGGCGGGAACCCGCTGGGAACAAGTCCGAGCCCTGCTGGCTGCAGTTGTTACAGCAGGTACAGCAATATTAATTAATAGTTACTGGCTGCGGGGGGATCTCTGGCAAACCGGGCGGGACGTTATTGATCCCATGTTTGTTTATCCTCTGGCTGCCGGAATAGTTGCGTATTTGCTGGGTCGATCCCGTCGAGCAGCGTTTATTGGAGCAGTTGTAGGCGTCCTTTTACTTGATTTTTATGACTTAGCCTGGCTTATTATAACAGATACTCCCGGAGTTGTCTCTTTCGGAGGAGCAGGAGCATTTGATGCCATTATTCTCTCGGGGGTGATTGCGGTGTTCCTTGCTGAAGTTATAGGTGAGGGAAGAGAACGTCTGCAGGGTGGTCCTAAAGTTGAAGGGCATCCCGAACCGCTTCTGAAACATTTGAGAAATATCGAATCGGAACCAAAAATTAAAAAGCCCGAAAGCAACGGGGGAAACGATCATGAAAAATAAAAATAGAAAAACATTAATTGCTTCGATTATATCAATATTTTTGATACTAGCAGCATCTTTTTCTGTGAGTAATATGCAGATCCACGCAGTTTCAGACTCGGAATTAAACTTTTTGGAAGGGGAACGTCCTGATGGACAGTATTATACGATTCGTGATGAAGACGGTAATATTATCGACAAAACTTCTCGTTTCGTATTTGTAGGGGACGAGTTTATTACCCGGGATAACCTGCGGTACAAAGTTACACGGGTTAATGGAGACGAAGCCTATGCAAAATTGAGCGGAAAAGAAGAATTGAAGTGGAATGGTAATAAAATTTCTCTTAAAAATTATTTTACCGGAATCGGGGTACGAGGAATGTATACCGGGTCTGAAAACGTTCCCTTTCAGGGAGCTGAGGCCAACAATAATGCCGTCTTAATTTACCATACGCACAGCGACGAGTCGTATCTTCCTACCAGCGGCACTGAAAGCAAGCCTGCTTCGGGCGACGTCTTTAAAGTCGGAGAAGTAGTAGCCAACACCATGAAAGAGAAAGGGGTTAACGTTATTCAGGATAAGACGCCCCACGAACCAAAAGACAATAATGCTTACAAGCGTTCCAGGCGTACGGTTGTCAAACACCTGGACGAAAAACCCGTCGCTATATTTGACATTCATCGGGACGGGATTCCTGATCCGGAGTTTTATCTAGAAGAGGTTTCGGGAGAAAAAGTCGCTCAAATACGACTGGTGGTAGGAAGACAAAATGCCAATATGCAGGCCAACCTGGATTTTGCCAAGCAGATAAAGGCATACCTGGACGAAAAACGTCCGGGGCTTATTCACAGCATTTTTCTGGCAAGGGGCAATTATAACCAGGACATTGCTCCCAGGAATCTTATTTTGGAAATGGGAACTTATACGAACAGCTTAGAACGTGTCCAAAACGGGGCCAGAATGTTTGCAGACACAGTCCCTGCGGTGTTAGGAGTTACGCCGGGCACCAGCCCCGGGAGTACGCCGGGAGATTGGAAAGGGATATTTTGGGTAATCATTGCCCTTGTCGTAGGCGGAATGGCTTTTCTGGTATTAAGTACGGGCAGCCTCCGTGGAGCGGTCGAAAAATTAAAACAATTTGGCTCCTGGGAGTGGGCGGATATGAGAAACCGAATGCGGAAAAAAGAGTAATGTTAAGTTAATTACAAAGAAAATGAAATAATTAGCCGGGAGGGGGAGAAGTGGCAGAATACGGCACCGCTATTGTTATGGGTATTGCTGCTGGATTAGTTGCTAGAATTGTTATTTTAAGAAACGATTACCGGCATTATCCCGGTTATCCTCACGGGTATATAACCCACCTTTTTTTAGGTTTTATTGCTGCTGCTTTGGGTTCGGTAGCAGTTCCTGCTTTGTTAGAAAAAGAGTTTACCGCAGTAACTTTCCTTGCACTGGCTGCACAGCAGTTTCGGGAAGTAAGAAATATGGAACGCAACAGTCTGGCCCAGCTGGAAAAAATTGAACTGGTGCCCCGCGGTTTGGATTTTGTTGAAGGAATAGCCCGGGTTTTTGAAGCGAGAAATTATCTTGTTATGGGTGCAGCTCTTGTTGTCAGTTCCCTTACCTTGTTCGGGAACTGGTTTTACGGCCTGCTCGGCGGCTTAATGGGAATTTTATTGAGCATCTATTTTATGCGTGGTGAAACGCTGGGTGAACTGGTGGATGTGGTTCCTGTTAAGCCGCATTTTGAAGGGGCCCTGCTTAAAATAGGAGATATAGTAATTATGAATGTGGGACTTAAAGAGGCCCGCAAAAAGATATTGCAGGATGGCCTGGGAGCTGTTCTGAAGCCTAAAAATGATAATGTCAGGGCTATTATTCACGATATTGGCCAGCGCCAGGCAATTTTAAATACGGTAGCAATTCTCATCGGAACAAAAAGAGAGGAAGGGGAACTGGAATGGTCTCCCCTTGCACGAAAAAATATTGATACCGGTGAAATTGCAGTCTTTATTGTTCCCAACGAAAAAGATGAAGAGTGTTTTTTAGAGGCTATCCGAAAAGTTCCTGTATTGGAAAGCGCCAAGCGGTTTCCATTAAAGACTGCTGTGGGTAGATCAGCTGCTGACTAGGAGAATAAGGATGGATATAGAGCAAAAGGGTAAGATCCTGGCCATAGTAGTACTAGCTGGGGCAAGGAATAAAGTTAAACCCGGTGGAGCCCCGATTTTTATCGCTGAAAACGAAGAAGAACAAGAAAAAATAGCCTTGAATTTAAGCCGTACTTTAAAAGCTATGGCACATGACCTTGAAAACGGGGTTTATATATTGATGAAACATTAGTGAAACAGACATTTAAAGAGAAAACCGTCTTTACCAAAGAGGAGGAAGTATTTGGTGAAAATAATTTATCACTGCTTTGGCGGTTCACATTCTTCCGTGCTTGCTGCCGGCATTCATTTAGAACTTTTGCCTTCAAACAGAGTACCGAGCGCAAGGGAAATTCTGGATCTGGCGTATTTTGATACCCAACAGTCGTTTCAACACGGTCAGTTTCAATTTATGGGAAAGGATAAATTCGGAAACGAGATCTACACAATAGGTCGCCAGAGCCTGGGAGATATATTTGAACCTATGCTTACAGGGCTTGCAGAAATACTCCAAATTCCTTCTTCAGAATTCCTGTTAGTGAACACACTGCCTGCTGTTAATTTTCCCATGAAGCTCGGTGGATTTCTTTCAAGAGCTTTAAAGGTAATATGGATAGGGCGTCCGCTTGTATTATTGGGAGTACAGCACTCTTATTTTAAATTTGTCAATCTGGTGAATAGTGTAAAAGAAGATATTCAGGACAAAGACGCTGCTGGCGAACTATCCTTTTTTTCTCCGGGGGATGCCCGAGCATGAATTTTTTTTATTGTTGCGGCAGCGGTGTTCATGCTTCTGTTATCGCGGCATCAGCCCATTTGGGCATTCTTAAAGGAGAAGAATATTCGAAGAGAAATGTTCTTTCTCTTCCTTTTTTTGACCTCCCTCCTTCTCAAATCAGCGGCAGACCGCTATTCTTGGGAAAAGATGAAGAAGGAAATGGCGTATATACTTTACCGGTGATGAACAAAAAGAAGATATGCTTTAAAATTATTCGAGGTTTTTCCGATCTTTTTGGTATACCACGCGAAGAAATGATATTAATTGATTGTGAAAAGTATGTTTCGCCTTTAATCAACCAATTACATATTTTCCGTACGTTGCCGGGAATGAAAAGCCTCAGCAGAAAATTAATTTTAATCCTTTTAAAAAATGCTTATTTTAAACTTATCAGCCAGGGCAGAAAGGCCCGCAGGGCTGATAGTGGTAGACCATTTGCAAAAGCTTGACTTCCGATCAGGGATAATGGATAATAATTATTTAAGAGGTGAAAGGATTGCCGAAAAAGTCCGAAGCCCTGATATCCGGTGTCCTTCCAGGAAGCATAGCAGAGGAGTTGGGAATAAAAGCGGGTGACATTGTTTTGAGCATCAACGGAAAAATACCGTCTGATTTAATTGATTATCAGTTTTTATGTGCGGATGAATACGTAAACCTGGAAATATTAAAACCCTGCGGGGAACGCTGGCAGGTCGAAATAGAAAAGGAATATGAAGAGGATTTGGGAATATCTTTTGAAGATGCTGTTTTTGGGAAGATACGCAGGTGCTGCAATAAATGCCTTTTTTGCTTTGTAGATCAGATGCCTGAAGGATTAAGAAAAAGTCTCTACGTCAAGGACGACGATTACCGGCTTTCTTTTCTTTTTGGAAACTATATTACTCTTACCAACCTGAGAAAGGAAGACATTAAGCGTATTACCCGCTGGCACCTAAGCCCCCTTTATGTGTCGGTACATACTACTAATGATCGCCTTCGTTCTAAACTTTTGGGTAATGCCTCGGCCAAAAATATTTTGAATATTTTAAAACGTCTGTCTGAAGCAGGAATAGAGCTGCATTTACAGGCGGTTCTTTGCCCCGGCATTAATGACGGTAGGGAGTTGGAACGTACCATTAATGATGTTTTTTCGCTTTGGCCGGCCGTTCAAACTCTGGCAGTAGTACCTGTTGGCCTGACTTCTTACCGCGAAGGCCTCTTTAAATTAGAGGGATACAAAAGGGCAACGGCCCAAAAGGTCCTGGACTTAATAAAAGATTACCAGGAATTTTACTATAAGCAGGCAGGCTCTCGCTTTGTATTTGCTGCTGATGAGTTTTATTTGCTTGCTGGTTATGAAATCCCATCCCCGGAAACATACGAAGGTTTTCCTCAGTTAGAAAATGGAATTGGAATGATCAGCTTTTTCCGTAAAGAGCTAGCCGATATTATTAAACGGAGTTCAAGAGTAAATAACGGAAAAAAAGTAGGTATAATTACTGGAACTCTGGCAGCTCCTTTTTTGGAGGAGGTGCTGTCTGTAATTAAGCGTAAGATAGGAGGGTTTAATGCCCGGGTTTTACCTCTCCAAAACAATTTTTTCGGTCCTTCGGTAACTGTTGCGGGCCTGCTTACCGCTTCTGATCTTATAAAGCAACTGCCTGCTTACCTGAAAAACGAAGCGTACGGGGAGCTGCTTCTTCCGGGCTCAGCGCTTAATCAGGAGGGCCTTTTCCTTGATGGTCTGTCGTTGCAAGAAGTTTCCGACAAACTTTGTGTGTCGATAAAACCTGTGCCACCGGAAGCTCGAGGACTAGTCCGAAGTTTGACAGCTTGAATGGACGAGAAGAATATTTTAATTAATCACACTAAAACTAAGTACACGAATGAGAAGAAAGGAAGGTTTTATAACTTGCCTAAGCTGATTGTGGCCGTCGTCGGGCGGCCAAATGTGGGTAAATCAACCCTCTTTAATCGTCTAGCGGGCTACCGGTTTGCCATAGTGGAAGACACTCCTGGGGTTACGCGGGACTCTCTTTATTGCGAAGCGGAATGGTCGGGGAGGACATTTACCCTTGTTGATACGGGTGGAATGGTCTCTGATGCTGAAAAAGGCTCAGTAGTCGAAGAGGTCCAGCAGCAAGCAAGAACTGCTTTAAAGGAAGCTGATGCAATATTATTTGTAGTTGATGCTCAGGAAGGTATTCTCCCTGATGACCTAGCAGTGGCTGATATTTTGCGACGGACAAAAAAGCCTCTGCTAGTAGTAGCCAATAAAGTAGATGATTTTAAAAACCTTTCTCCTGTGTACCAGTTTAGTGCTCTAGGTTTAGGCGAACCTATTGCGGTTTCTGCACTGCACGGAACTAACACCGGCGAGCTTTTGGATCGTCTTGTGGAGGTTTTGCCTCTTGTGGAGGATAAAGATTACGGTGAAGAAGTAGTAAAGCTCGCGGTGGTTGGCCGGCCTAATGTAGGAAAATCGTCTCTGGTAAACTGCTTATTGGGACAGAAAAAACAAATAGTAAGTGATCTACCTGGCACTACCAGGGATGCGGTGGACAGTTTTTTCCGTTTCCAAGACAGGTCTTATGTAATTATTGATACAGCGGGGATCCGTCGGAAATCCCGTATAGCAGAACCGGTTGAACGGTACAGCGTTATTAGAGCGCTCAGAGCAATTGACCGTTCGGATGTAGTTCTTGTGGTCATAGATGCGACGAATAAGATCAGTAAACAGGACAAACGCATTTTGGGTTATGCATTGGAAAACGGGAAAGCTGCTATTCTCGTTGTTAACAAATGGGACCTGGTAGAAAAGGAATCCATTACGATGGAGACTTATAGACAGGAGATTAAACAGGCATTTCCATTTGCTTATTATGTACCCGTCATTTTTATTTCTGCTCTTACCGGGAAAAGAGTCCCCCAAGTTATGAAACAGGTCGACAAGGTTGTGGGGGAAGCCAAAAAAAAGGTTAGCACTTCGGTTCTCAACGATGTTATAAACGAAGCGGTAGGGATCAGCCCTCCGCCTGCATATAAAGGCCGGAGGATGAAAATTTACTATGCTACCCAGGTTAAAATCCAACCGCCTACTTTTGTGTTATTTGTAAATGACTCACGGCTGCTACATTTTTCTTACCGCAGGTATTTAGAGAATCATATCCGGCAATCTTTTGGCTTTGAAGGCACTCCTATATGGTTAAGCGTGCGCAGGAAAGATAGAAGGACATGATATGTTGTTCGGTTACAAGGGGGAATTAACTAGGTGGATAAAATGCTTATTCTTGTTATTGTACTTATAAGTTATTTGCTGGGCTCGGTACCTGTTGGCTTTATAGTTGGAAAAACTAAAGGTATTGATATAAGAAAGCATGGAAGCGGCAATATAGGCACCACTAATGCATTCCGTGTAATGGGAAAAGCCGGGATAATCGTCTTAGCGGGAGATGTGGCAAAAGGGATTCTGGCCGTGTTATTAGGAAAATATTTTGGCGGTCCTGTTGTGGGGCTGATATCAGGACTTGCAGCAATGGCGGGACATAATTGGTCAATATTTTTAAAATTTAATGGAGGCCGTGGAGTGGCTACAGCGGCTGGAGTTCTTATTGCTCTTGCTCCTCCGGTGATGGTTTTGGCACTTTCCATCTGGGGAATAACTGTTTTCATAACCCGTTATGTTTCTTTAGGTTCCATCCTGGGGGCGGGTTCAGTACCCATACTTTTATGGGCCTTTGATAAGCACTGGTCGTATATTATATTCGGCGTTGTGGTAGCCGTGCTTATTATCTACCGGCACTGTCCCAATTTGAAAAGACTCCTCGATGGAACGGAATATAAGTGGGGAGAAAAAGCAGGCTGACAAAGGGGTGAAATAATGCCAAAGAAAATTGCAGTGCTGGGTGCCGGGAGCTGGGGTACTTCTCTTGCTGTTTTGCTGGGCGATAAAAGTTTTCAAGTTTTTCTATGGGCCCGAAAGAGACATAGCGCGCAGGCGATAATGGAAACGCGAGAAAATAGCCGCTATCTCCCTGGTGTAAAAATTCCACGGGAAATAGAAGTTACGGATAGCCTAAAAGAAGCTTTATCAAATGCGGAAATGGTGATTCTTAGCGTTCCTTCTCATGCTGTTAGAGAAGTAATTAGAATGTCTGGGCCTTTTCTAGGCGGGAAGGCGATCATTGTAAATACGGCAAAGGGCCTGGAAATGGATAGCCTTTACACTATTTCCCGTGTCCTATCTGAAGAATTACCAAAAGCTTTAAAAAACCGTATTGCGGTCCTGTCGGGACCCAGTCATGCTGAGGAAGTAAGCCGCAAACTTCCGACTACGGTAGTAGTCGCTTCTGCCGAACGTTCTCTTGCGGAATATGTGCAGGACGTATTTATTACACCTTTTTTTCGGGTCTATACAAATCCTGATGTTACGGGAGTAGAGCTTGGAGGTGCTTTAAAGAACGTTATTGCCCTGGCGACGGGGATCGCGGATGGCTTGGGCTTAGGGGATAATGCCAAAGCTGCTCTTATGACGCGAGGTATTGCTGAAATTACCCGCCTGGGTGTTAAAATGGGAGCAAACCCTCTCACTTTTGCAGGTCTTTCGGGAATAGGCGATTTAATAGTTACCTGTACCAGCGTGTACAGCCGGAACTGGAGGGCGGGTAAAGAACTGGGAAAAGGGAAATGCCTGGAAGAGGTGCTGGCTGGCATGGGAATGGTAGTGGAAGGTGTGCGTACTACAAAAGCGGTATGGAGGCTGGCTTCCGAAAAGGGGATAGAGATGCCTATATGCCAGCAGGTATACCGTGTCCTTTTTGAAAACGAAACACCGCAGCAAGGTGTGTCCAATCTTATGCAGCGTAGCCGTACCCACGAAGTGGAAGAAGTAGTATTAAATTGGGAAAATTGGAAGTAAATGATTTTTAGCAACATCTTTCCGTTAGGTCTTTAGTTTCCGAGATGCTTTTAAAAAATAAAAATATTAGTTTTTAAAAAAAAAGTGCGGTTGAGCCGTACTTTTTTTGTATCTTTGTAATAATCTTTTGGACTACTCATATATATATAATGTTAATACATACCAATATTAGAAATTAAAGCTCCTAAGAAGCCTTTTGATTCTGTCACCTGCTTTAAGGAGGGATGACTAAGGATAGTTTTCATTTAAAAGTGTTTTGAAAGTTAATAAAAAGGAGGGAGAGAAAAGTGAGTAACCAAGAAGTATATAGGGATGTTGCTCAGCGCACCGGAGGCGATGTATATCTAGGAGTGGTTGGACCTGTTCGCTCTGGTAAATCGACTTTTATTAAACGTTTTATGGAAATAATGGTCCTTCCTAATATAAAGAATCCTAAAGACCGTGACCGTGCCAAAGATGAAATTCCACAGAGCGGTGCGGGGAGAACGATTATGACTGTGGAGCCAAAGTTTATTCCTGATGAGGCTGTGGAAATAGATGTTCTGGATGAGGTGGAAATGAGAGTGCGGCTGGTGGATTGTGTGGGTTATACTGTGGAAGGGGCGCAGGGTTACGAAGATGAGGAGGGGCCCCGGATGGTGAGAACCCCCTGGTTTGAAGAGGCGATACCTTTTCAAGAGGCTGCGGAAGAAGGAACGCGTAGAGTAATAAGAGATCATTCTACTATTGGGCTGGTTATCATTACGGATGGCAGTATAACTGACATTCCCCGGGAAAATTACAGGGATGCGGAAGAACGGGTAATATGGGAACTTAGGGAATTGAACAAACCTTTTGTCATTATTTTAAATTCAGCGCACCCCTATCACGAAGCTACGGTAGAGATGGCGCGTGGTCTGGAAAGCGACTATAAAGCACCTGTAATACCTGTGGACTGCGAAAGGATGGGCGAGGAAGAAATTCTGACGATTATGGAAGAAGCGCTGTACGAGTTCCCGGTTACAGAAGTTAATATTTCCCTGCCCAAGTGGATTGAAGAACTTGATCAAAACCATTGGCTGCGCATAAATTTTGAAGAGGCAATCAGGGAAGCCGTAAACAAGGTTACGCGCCTGCGGGATACTGATGAAGTTATTGAGGAACTTAGTTCCAAAGACTTTGTGGAAAAAGTGGCCCTAAGCAATATGAATCTGGGCACAGGAACTGCTTCCATAGATGTTTGGGCTAAAGAAGAACTGTTTTACCGGGTTCTACAGGAGGAAACGGGCTATGAAATTGAGGGGGACCACGATCTCTTGCGCCTGATGCGTGAACTCAGCGAGGTTAAAAAGGAATATGATAAGGTTTCTTATGGCTTACAGGAGGTTCGCAATACAGGTTACGGCGTGGTTACTCCCACCCTGGAAGAAATGGAACTTGCAGAGCCTGAACTTATTAAACAAGGTGGGCGTTCCGGTGTAAAACTACGAGCCACGGCACCCTCTTATCATCTTATCAGGGCTGATATAACTACTGAAATCACACCTTTAATTGGTACCGAAAAACAGTGCGAGGAACTTGTGCAATATATAATGGAGGAGTTTGAAGAGAATCCGCGAAAAATTTGGGAGACAAATATATTCGGAAAATCCCTGCACGATCTAGTCAGAGAGGGCATCCAGGGCAAGTTATACCGTATGCCGGAAAACACCCAAATTAAACTTAGAGAAACCTTGGAAAGAATAGTTAATGAGGGAAGCGGCGGGTTAATTTGCATAATTATATAAAGTATTGAGTTAGTTTAAAACTAAAATGTATTTGGGGTTGACAAACCCCGCTTTACTTTGTATATTATTGTTAGTTTATGGCCCAGCAAAAGCTGAATATCTGTAAGTGCTCTTATCAAGAGAGGTGGAGGGACTGGCCCTGTGAAACCCGGCAACCTCCCTGAAGGGGAAGGTGCTAAATCCTGCAGGTTTATCCTGGGAGATAAGGCTAAAGATGGATTTATTACCTCTTCTCCGGGAAGAGGTATTTTTATGTTTGGAGAGACTGCTTTTTGGCAAAAAAGCTGAAATAATTAAATTAAGGTGGGGGAAGTTATGAAATCAAAAGAATACGGTTTTAATACATTAAGCGTCCATGGAGGCCAGAAAGCGGACGCCGTTACCGGTTCCCGGGCGGTACCTATTTATCAAACCACGTCTTATGTGTTTAAAGATGCCGAACACGCTGCTAATCTCTTCGCTCTTTCTGAACCGGGTAATATGTACACGCGGATTATGAATCCTACTAATGATGTTTTTGAAAAGCGTATGGCTGCGCTGGAAGGAGGTGTGGGGGGGTTAGCTACTGCTTCCGGTCAGGCTGCTATAACGCTGGCTGTGTTAAATATTACTTGTGCCGGCGAAGAGATTGTTTCCGCGACCAGCTTGTATGGAGGAACTTACAATCTTTTTGAACATACTCTGCCCAAACTGGGGATAAAGGTTAAATTTGTTGAGCCGGAGCCGAACAACTATCGAAAGGCCATAACTTCTAAAACCAGGGCTTTATATGTTGAGACCATCGGCAACCCTCAGTTGAATGTTCCTGACCTGGAATCGGTTGCTGACGTTGCCCACGAAGCGGGAATACCTTTAATTGTGGATAATACCTTTGCTACTCCATATCTTTGCCGTCCAATTGAATTTGGGGCGGATATCGTTGTACATTCTGCCACTAAATTTATCGGTGGGCACGGTACTTCTATAGGAGGCATTATTATAGATTCAGGAAAGTTTGAATGGACAGGCCCCAGGTTTTCAGGGCTGGTGGAACCGGACCCCAGTTATCACGGAATAAGCTATGTAAAAAAATTCGGAAAGGAAGCTTATATTTCTAAAGCACGTTTGCAGCTCCTCAGGGATCTGGGGCCTTCCCTGAGCCCGTTTAATTCCTTTTTATTTCTCCAGGGCCTTGAGACCCTCCCTCTGCGCATGGAACGGCACAGTCAGAATGCTATGAAAGTTGCAAAGTTTCTTCTGGAGCATCCGCGAGTCAGCTGGGTCAGTTATCCGGGCCTTGGCAGTCACCCTTCTTCTAGAAATGCCAGAAAATATTTGCCAAGGGGGTGCGGAGCAATAGTTACTTTTGGGATTAGAGGAGGCCTAGAAGCGGGCCGTGAATTTATAGAAAAATTGGAATTATTTTCTCTCCTTGCAAATGTGGGAGATGCAAAATCGCTTGTTATTCATCCTGCAAGCACTACTCACCAGCAAATGACTCCGGAACAACGCAGGAGCAGCGGAGTTTCGGAAGACATGATCAGGCTTTCGGTGGGCCTGGAAGATGCGGAAGACTTGATTTTGGACTTGGAACGGGCATTAGGATGAACGCGGGTCTGAATGGATGCCAGGAGGGATAGGTGTGAATAGTAGTGGAGTTGGGTTAGTAGATACAAAGAAAGTTACATTTGCTCATCCTCCCGATGAGCTGGTCCTGGAAAGCGGCTCCCGTATAGGACCTATAACCGTGGCTTATGAAACTTATGGGGAGTTAAATGAAAAAGGCGATAATGCCATACTGGTCCTGCACGCATTAACAGGAGACGCGCACGCTGCCGGGAAAAATTCTCCCGAAGATCGCAAGCCTGGGTGGTGGGACCCGATGGTTGGCAGGGGCAGAGCTTTGGACACGGATAAATATTTTATTATATGCAGTAATGTTCTGGGTGGATGTTCCGGGACAACGGGCCCTGCTTCCATGAATCCGGCGACGGGTAAGCCTTACGGGATGGATTTTCCTATAGTTACAATCAGAGATATGGTGAATGTGCAAAAAAAACTGCTTGATCACTTGGGAGTAAAAAGTGTCGTAACGGCGTTGGGCGGGTCTATGGGAGGTATGCAGTCGTTCGAATGGGCTGTTATGTACCCTGAAATGGTCCGCTCGGTTATTCCCATTGCTTCTCCTGTTCAGCTTTCTGCGCAGGGTATAGCTTATAACGAAGTTCAAAGACAAGCAATTATTCAGGATCCGGACTGGAAAGAAGGAAATTATTACGGTACTCCGGGGCCCCAAAAAGGGCTTGCCCTTGCTCGTATGATCGGGACCATCACGTATAAAAGTGATGAAGCATGGAATATAAAATTCGGCCGGACGTTTGGCAGCCTTTTAAAAAAAGATTATTACGTCTTTGATTCCAGATTTGAAGTAGAAAACTACTTACATTATCAAGGGAAAAAGCTCGTACGTCGTTTTGATGCTAACTCTTACCTCTACCTTACTAAAGCTATGGACCTTTATGACCTGTCCCGCTACCGGGGAGATTCCCTGGTAGAGGTTCTGGAGAGGATTATGTGTAAGATATTACTCATAGGCATCAGGACCGATTTTCTTTACCCCCCTTATATGCAAAAAGAGGTTGTAAAGATTCTTCGCCGTTTGGGAAAGGATGCCAGTTACAGGGAGTTAAACTCTCCTTATGGCCACGATGCTTTTTTGATTGAGTTTGATATGCTCACTCGTATTATTAAAGGATTTTTGTCTGAAATAGAGAAAGAAGATAAAGATGTCGGAGAAAAATTCCGGAGGGATATTAATGGCTCAAAAAGTTATAAAAATCGGCCTGCTGGGCTTGGGTACTGTAGGTACCGGGGTAGTTAAGCTTTTTAATAAAAACAAACAGGATATAATTAAAAAAGTAGGAATGCCGCTGGAAATAGAAAAAGTACTGGTCCGCGATCTTCTTAAAACGAGACAAGTAAAGTTAGGGGCGGAAAAATATACAACAGACGCGGGTGAAATTTTAAATAGTCCTGATATAGATATAGTAGTAGAAGTTATGGGAGGGCTCTCTCCGGCAAAGGAGTTTATAGCTGAGGCTTTGGATAGAGGAAAGGCGGTAATAACTGCAAATAAGGACATCATGGCCTTACACGGTGCCGAACTATTTGAGATAGCGGAAAGAAAAAGCCTGGACCTTCTTTTTGAAGCTAGCGTCGCGGGGGGAATCCCCATCATACGACCTTTAAAGGAATGTTTGGCCGGTAATCGTATTCAAAAGGTTATGGGCATAATTAACGGAACTACCAATTATATATTAACAGCCATGGAAGAACGCGGAACCACCTTTGCGGAAGCGCTGACAGAAGCCCAGTCTCTTGGATATGCTGAAGCTGACCCTACTTCGGATGTTGAAGGGCTGGATGCTGCCCGAAAAATTTCGATACTGGCTTCCATTGCCTTCAATACTCGGGTGACTTTTCCGGATGTTTACGCGGAGGGTATTTCTGGTATAGCAACCGAAGATATTGTATATGCACGTGAGCTGGGATACACAATTAAACTGCTTGGAATTGCACAGGAACAAAATGGGGAAATTGAAGTAAGAGTACACCCTGTTTTTATTCGCCGGAAACACCCCCTGGCTGCTGTAAAAGATGTATATAATGCTATTTTTGTTCAGGGGGATGGCGTAGGAAAAACCATGTTTTACGGGCAGGGAGCGGGAGAGCTACCTACAGCTAGCGCTGTACTGGGCGATATAATTGCAGCTGCGCGTAATTTAATCCATAATTGCACCGGGCGAGTGGGCTGCACCTGCTATGAACACAAACGGCTCAAACCGATAGGCGAGGTTAAGGTTAAATTTTACTTAAGGCTTGCGGTTAAAGACCAACCCGGAGTGTTAGCTACAATTGCGGGGGTATTCGGCAACCAGAACGTAAGCATTGCCACAGTACTTCAGAAGAAGACGTGTGGTGACATGGCGGAGATAGTATTGATTACTCACGAAGTTGAAGAACAGAATTTAAGAGATTCACTGAAGATCATTAAGGACCTTTCAATAGTAGCCGAGGTTAGTAGTGTGCTGCGTGTAGAGGGGAGTGAAGATTGAGATGCAGAGGGAAGGCTTGCTCGTCAAATACAAGGACTTTCTCCCGGTAACACCTAAAACCCCGCTAATTACTCTCCAGGAAGGAAATACGCCCCTTATAAAAGCCGAGCACCTTTCGCAAATAGTCGGAGCAAGGGTATATCTTAAGTATGAGGGCCTTAACCCCACTGGTTCTTTTAAAGACCGAGGCATGGTTATGGCCGTAGCAAAAGCCCTGGAAGAAGGGTCTCGAGCTGTAATTTGTGCTTCCACCGGTAACACTTCAGCTTCTGCCGCAGCCTACGCTGCGATGTGCCAGCTAAAATGCTCTGTTCTCATTCCGGAAGGGAAAATAGCTCTGGGTAAATTGGCACAGGCACTTATATATGGAGCACGAGTAATTGCCTTGAAAGGTAATTTTGACGATGCCTTGCGAATAGTAAGGGAGATTAGTGAAGAATACCCCATTACTCTTGTTAATTCATTAAACCCTTTTCGGATTGAAGGGCAGACTACTGGTGCTTATGAAATTTGCGAATCCCTGGGTAGAAGTCCTGATTACCTGGCTATTCCTGTTGGAAATGCGGGTAATATTACCGCTTATTGGAAAGGTTTTAAGAGGTATCATGAGGCGGGGAAAATTAAGTTTTGCCCCAAAATGATAGGTTTTCAATCCGAGGGAGCTGCTCCCATAGTGCTGGGGAAGGTTGTAGAAAACCCCGAAACCATAGCTACGGCAATTAGAATTGGAAATCCTGCAAGCTGGAAGGGCGCGGTTAACGCAGCTGAAGAATCGCGGGGCTTTATAGACAGTGTTAGCGACCGTGAGATACTGGATGCCTACGGTTTACTGGCAAATAAAGAAGGAGTATTTGTAGAACCGGCTTCAGCAGCTTCCCTTGCGGGTGTAATTAAATACTCCCAAAGAGGATACTTCAGCAGCGGTAGTATTATCGTATGTGTGTTAACCGGGCACGGCCTTAAAGACCCGGATACAGCAATAAGTGAGATATCCAGACCCGTTTCTGTTCCCGCTGATAAAAAAGCGGTGCTGGAATTAGTTTTATAGCTTAGATAATGTTGGAGGCGAATTTTTTAAGATGGGTATTGTTGTGCAAAAATATGGAGGAACTTCTGTTGCAGATACAGGGTGTATTAAAAATGTGGCCAAACGAATTGTAGAATGTAAAAAGAAAGGAAACAAGGTGGTTGTGGTTGTATCTGCCAGGGGCAATAATACAGATAAACTTATTGCTCTTGCCAAAGAAATTACGGATAACCCTCCCGAACGTGAGATGGATATGCTTCTTGCTACCGGTGAACAGGAATCTATGGCTTTGCTGGCTATGGCTATAGAAAGCCTTGGGGAGCCCGTAATTTCTCTTACAGGAGCCCAGGTCGGGATTAGAACCGACGAAGTCCATACGAAAGCTAAAATCCTGAAGGTGGACGAAAAACGTTTGGACAGAGAGCTGGAAGCAGGAAAAGTTGTTATCGTTGCCGGTTTCCAGGGAGCTACTAAGGAAAACGAAATTACTACGCTTGGAAGAGGGGGTTCCGATACAACTGCAGTAGCTGTAGCGTCTGCCTTGAAGGCGGATGTATGCGAAATTTTTACAGACGTTGATGGTATTTACACTGCAGATCCCCGGGTAGTGCCCAGGGCTAGAAAATTAAAGAGAATATCGTATGATGAAATGCTGGAACTGGCCAGCCTGGGAGCGGCAGTGCTGCATCCTAGGGCGGTAGAATGTGCTAAGATTAACAATGTTATTTTACATGTTAGATCGAGTTTTAGCCGCGAGGACGGAACTGTTGTGGGGGGGGAAGAAGAGTTGCATCGGGAAAATTTGGAAAGAGAAATGATCATCAGTGGCGTAGCTGCTGATAAAAACGTAGCAAGAATTGCGGTTTTTGATGTTCCGGATAAGCCTGGAATTGCCCAAAAACTTTTTGTCGCGCTGGCGGAGGCCAACATTAATGTGGATATGATAGTGCAGAGTACTATGAGGGAGGAGTACAACGACATTTCCTTTACCGTTTCACAGGATGACCTTTATAAGGCCGTGGAAGTTGTAGAAAAAGTAAAAAGCGATATAGGGGCAAAAGGGATAGCTTATGATTCTGATGTTGCTAAAGTAAGCATTGTCGGGGCAGGCATGATCACTAATCCCGGTGTGGCAGGCCGCATGTTTGCTGCCTTAGCTGAAGCAGAGATAAATATCCATATGATTTCTACTTCGGAAATTAAAATTTCAGTAATTGTTAAAAAAGACGCGGCGGAAAAAGCCATGAGGGCTCTACACAGTAGCTTCTGGCTTGATCAAGAAAACCGGCAGGAAGTTTCTTAAAAGTCTTAAGCCTGTTTATCGAATAATGGACCGATGGCGGGTTTGATATAATAATGCTGTACCGCTTTTTTACCTGCTGAAAAATTCAACAAAAAATAGTTAAGGGCTTGATCTATTAGAAATATAAGCCCCACCTTGACTTTTTAAGCAAGATGTACTATAATTTCACCTGCTATCAATGGGTGTCGGGCTGTGGCTCAGCTTGGTAGAGCACTTGACTGGGGGTCAAGGGGTCGCTGGTTCAAATCCAGTCAGCCCGACCACAGAAAACCAAGAAACCCCTGCAACCGCAAGGTTTGCAGGGGTCTTTTACTTTTAACCGGAATTCGTATAAAATCGTGCAAAATTTGGGCGGTAACTAACAAACAACTAACATAAATTAAGGGTTAAATTTTACTGATTGCCTTTTTTAATTCCTCTAACTCTGGATGTGTATACGTATTAGCTGTAAAAGCGTAATCACTGTTTCCAATTATTCCTTCTATATTTAATGGGTCCACTTTGGCTCTAGCCATTAAACTGGCGAAAGTATGCCTGCCAGAATGGGATGTTAATTTTTTTATTTTTTAGCTGCTTAAGTGTGGGGTAGTATTTTTTCTCCCGGTAATATTTTGCGGACATTTTCCTGCCGTTCCTCCCGGCAGACAACCGTTTTTATCATGCCAATTTTTTGATAAAGGGAAAAATCTTTGGGTGTATCGGGATAATCCGGTTTTTACCACCTATTGATAATAGTACTTTTTCAGTGCAGATATAAGGCATTAAAACCGCCGGTGAAAGCCGAGCATTTTTCAGATAAACTAGCTTCAAGGGCCTTTTCATTTTATATATTTTTCCAGGGGTACCAGCAGCCCCAGCTTCAATTCGTTTTGCCAAGTATGTTTTGAAAGAAAAGAGATGCCCAAGTTGTTAATAATTCCGCTTTTTATGGCTTCGGTATGACCCAAGGTCACGACAGAACTGGGTTTTACCTCCATCTCCTTTAAAAAAATATTAAAGAGACGCCGGGTATCCGAGCCTGCTTCTCGATATAAAAACGTTTCCTCAGCCAGGTGTGAGGGAAAAACGTCCCTGTTTATTTTGGCAAAGTGATGGTTTTGGGAGACTACCAGGAACAGCTCGTCTTCAGCAAATTGTTCCTGAAAAAGCCTGGGACTCTGCACGCTGCTGCCTATAAATCCCAGGTCTACCCGGTTATTTAACACATCCTGTTCAATATCTTCGCTGTTGCCGACATTTAAAAAAATCTTTATTTCGGGATGGCGGTGGTGATAATCTGCCAGTACCGGCGGGAGCAGGTAATTGGCAATAGTAGTGCTGGCTCCTATGATTACCTCACCGGAAGTAAGATTTTTAAGCTCGGAAATCTCTTTTTTTGCTTCCCTGTTCAGCTCCATTATTTTCTCCGCATAGTTAAAAAGTCGCCTTCCCGCATCGGTTAGCACCGGCTTTCTTCCCTGCCGGCTGAAAAGCGGCAGTCCTACATCCTCTTCCAGAGCAGCGATCTGACGGGATAGAGCTGGTTGACTGATAAAGAGTTCTTCGGCCGCCCGGGAAAAACTCCCGCTGCTTGCTACCTGGTAAAAGTACTTTAAACGAGCCAGCATTTTCTTCTCTCCAATATATAACATTATTGCATAGATATTATAATAAAGATGCATTTCTATTATTATTAAACCTATGATAACATAAGCTAAAGTAATTGTTAAAGTAGAAGGTGGTTCCTGGATAAATTTAATTTTTAACGGTCAGGGATTTCCGGCATAGCCAAAAACATCAATCAAGCCGTGAAATAACATAAAACAAATTCGAGGTGTAGCAGCTTGGAAAAACCCTTTATTAAGCTTACTGCTTTTTCACCTGGAGCCGGCTGAGCTTCCAAAATAGGTCCGGCGGATCTTGAGCAGCTGTTAAATAATTTCCCTCCCGTTACAGATAAAAGGATCGTTAGTGGCATAAAAGAAGATGCTGCTATCTATCAAATCAGTTCTTCTCTGGCCATTGTGCAAACTGTAGACTTAATTACTCCCATTCTAAATGATCCCTATGCTTTTGGTGCCGTAGCAGCTTCAAATGCTATTAGCGATATTTATGCCATGGGAGCAAAGCCCGTTTTTGCACTCAATATTGTGGGATTTCCTGTAAAAAGTCTGCCCCTTAACATTCTGGAAGTCATTCTAGAAGGAGGCAAAGACAAAACTTTGGAAGCAGGGGCTAGTATTGCCGGGGGACATTCCATGGAAGATAATGCACCTAAATATGGTTTGGCTGTAACAGGAATAGTAGATCCTGCAAAATTAATTACCAAAAGGGGGGCAAAACCCGGGGATGCTTTAATTTTGACTAAACCGCTGGGCACCGGTATCATTACCACTGCCCTTGGTCAGGAATTAATTAATGACCCACTAGAGAAGGAAGTATACAATATAATGGGTCATCTGAACAAAAAAGCATCTGAAGCAATGACGGTAATTGGTGTTAATGCCTGTACCGATGTAACAGGTTTCAGTCTTTTAGGGCATCTATTAGAGATGCTGATTGCCAGCAAGGTTTCAGCCAGTCTTTTTTTATCTAAAATCCCTGTGATAAATGGAACAAGAGAGTTGGCTGAAGCAGGTATTGTGCCGCCTGGGGCCTACCGGAATTACGGTTTTCTGAGGGAAAAAGTGAACTGGAATGATATCAGCAGCCGGGAAGACAGAATGCTTTTATGCGATCCACAAACGTCAGGTGGACTGTTAATAGCAGTTCCCCAGGACAGGGAGGAACGCTTGCGGGAATCCTTGCTTAAAAAAGGGTGCCTGGCAGCAGCGAATATCGGTTATATTACAGCCAAGGAAGTGGGAATGATAGAAGTTTTATCATAACAAGCTGACCAAGAAAAAATATACTTCATTGAAGAAAACCTGGTTAACGAAGAAAAGAAGGAATTTTAAAATGGCCATATCCAGACGAAGTACATCCGGGAATAGAATTTTCCATTGAGCAGTTTTCCCAGTTCATGCCAGCTGATTACAGGTTACCTGTAGAAAAACTTGATTCAGATTACCCCATTTATACTTATAACAGGCAGGGACTCCCACATACTCATACCAGTACTATGACACAAGGCGGAAGAAACCCTTTTCATCCATTGTGAAAGAAGCATGCAGAAATAAATCCCAAAAAGCCCAAATTCAAGTACATAGCAGCAGGGATTAAAAAATTTTAGAATGTGTTACTTTCATATTACTCTCTGCCATTGTTAGTAAGTTAAAGGTGGATATCCACTTAAATGGAACCCGGAACAAGAAAAGATGGTAATTTTTATCATTACAGCAATCTGGTGTGGTGATTTAAAATGATAATTCAAATTAAAAAGAAGGCAAGTGAAATTCTTGGCGTAACTGAAAATGCGGAAGAAAAAGAAATCCGGCTTGCTTATTATCGTTTAGCCAAAAACTACCACCCTGACTTGAATGGCAATGATGAAAGCAAAATCTACATGTTCAAGTTAATTTCAGAAGCATACGAAGTCCTGACTAACCCGAAAAATAATCACTGTTATGTTTTATGTGAAAACGATCTTAACATATCTCCCGATCAATCGTTTAATGTAGATAGGTCTTACTGTGATTGGTGGATTAAACAGTTTGGGGAACTGATTTAAAAATGAGTAATTTGAGCTTTGTACCGGAAAGGCTTAAATCAATCAGTAAAGAAGGAAAAAAAATGAAAACCATACTGGTATTTGAAGGCAATGCTCAAAAATACGACGAATGGTTTGATAATTACCCTTTAATATATCAATCCGAGATAGCGGCTCTTAGTAGGTTCGTCCCTCCAAAAGGAAGGGGGTTGGAAATAGGGGTGGGGACGGGGAGGTTTGCGAAACCTTTTGGCATTAAGGAAGGTGTTGAGCCCGCCGGATCCATGGCGGAACTTGCAGAAAAAAGAGGAATTACAGTATATAAGGCTGTGGCAGAAGAACTGCCTTTTCCAGAGAACACTTTTGACTACGCAGCCATAGTTACAACGATTTGCTTTCTTCAGGACCCTTTTAAAGCCCTACAAGAAGCAAGAAGGGTTCTTCGCCCTGGTGGAATTTTAATAATCGGCTTGATCGATAAAAACAGCAAGCTGGGAAAAAGTCTTGCGGCAAAATCGGAAAAAAGCGAATTTTATAAATACGTTACTTTTTATGCGGTTGAGGACATACTGAAATGGTTAAACAAGCTAGACTTTACAAGCATCCAGCTCTATCAAACACTATTTAAATCATTAGGGGAAATAACTACCGTTGAACCGGTAAAGGGTGGTTACGGTGAAGGGGGTTTTGTAGCAATCTCTGGGAAAAAGTTGTCTCATTAACCTCCTTAAGCAGCACTCATTAAAACGAGCAGGCTGTTTACTGCCCAAACTTAACTTCAAATTTTTTGTAACATGACAGCGAGTAATTTACAACTTTGCCGTGTGGTAAACCTCCAAACAAAAATGTAACGTGGGCCGGGATTTTATATTTTCAGCCCAGCCTGATACCCTCTTCCCGGCTTGCTTTCGGAAATCGGGGGAACTTTTGCCCTTTTCGTTATAGTCCTCGCATGGGAAAAATTCTTTTCTCCTCTCCCATTTTTCTGGCTTGAGGACAGCTAAATTATATTTTTCCTAATTTCGGAACAGTGAGCAATAATACCTGAAGAGAGCTACAAATATGAGTATGGAAGTTGGATATTTTTCGATTATGAAGGTAGGAATAATACGTTGTCAACAGACAGAAGATATGTGTCCGGGAAATACGGATTTTAACCCGATTGGGTATCCTTGCCCCAATTTTGAAAACATTAAAAATGCAATTAAAAAGCAGGTTAACCCTGAGATACTAATAATAGAGTGGACTCATTAAGAAACCTTGACGATAGTTATATAGTTATTTAGTTATCCTATTATGCGACTGCTCCCCTGTTAAATGCTTTCCTGCGCCGTCCTCGACCAGTATCCCTGCTTCTTTGGCAGCTTCTAAAAGTTTACGGTAAACAGTCTTAACTGTACTCTTTCCGTCCATTGCACGGCTTCCTTATAGGTTCGGCATATTAAGCTGTTATATAGGTATCCTGATATTATTTTAATGTTATCTGGTTATGTTGTCAGTGATAACATATAACTATCGGACGTTAAAAGATTAGCATGTTACGCTATAGTCTCAAAGTTGTTAAAATGGGTGAGAGGAGTCTTTAATATTTTTAAACGTTGGAGGAGACATAATATGGCAATAAAAACACCTAAACCGCATCTTGGGCGAGCGCAGGATAAAGATGAGCCAGCTGGCCGAGGAGGCCGAAATCGCTAAGAACACCGTCCTGTCCCTTTACCACGAGAGGGCTAAGGGCGTAACCTTTGAAGTCCTGGATAAATTATGCTCCGCCTTGAACTGCCAGCCGGGGGACTTGCTGGAGCATAGGCCGGAAGATAAAAGGGAAAAAGGGCAATAAAAAAAGGAAGGAGTACCGCCCATGGCCGCCTACTCAGAATATAGCCTGAATGAGAAGTTAAAGGAGTTTGAAAAGGAACATAAAGATTATCTTGAAGGCGCTATAGGACTTTATAATGAATTTTTGAAACGGTATCCTTTTCGGGAGCACCCGGAAAAAATTGACGAGCTCACACCCGAAAGAATTTATAACCCTGGGGTCCAGGATTATTTCATAGCCTGGATCGAATTTAAGCTGAAAAACCTGGGCCGCATTTCTGTGGGGAGTTCGCTTTATGCCGAATCCGCCAGGGAGAACTCCGATAAATTCAAGCAGCTGCTTAAAACAGCTGTCGACCCTGCTTTAAACATTGCGGAAAAAATAAACGCTCCGTGGGAGAGCATCCGTGGCTTTGGTGGAGATAAGCTGGTAGCAAAGAAAATAATTTTCTGCTATAACCCGGAAAAGATGCTCCCCGTTTTCAAGACTGACCACCTCGAGCATTTCGCCAATTGCCTGCAGGCAGATTATGCCCAAGGAGCACTTAACAAGTACGGGAAAAGCTATAACACGCTTTCCACGGGACAGAAGTGTGAACTGCTTAACGATGTGCTGTTTGCTGCATTTCAGTACCAGGAAGCAGAAACCAGCATATATGACACGTTATTACTGACGAGGTTTCTTTATGAAACTTACCCTCCGCAGAGATTGCCTGCCTTAACAAGAAGGACAAAAATGGAGCCGCTCCACTCCCTGGGGGCTTTATTTCAGCCCAAATGTGAGCAGGAGGTAGTATACCTGTTCTCTGTACTTCACCGCGACCTGGGCTTCCCTTATGTGCTGAAATTACAAACAGCGTTTCCTGACTGCGTGGTGATAAACAAAAACAGGGAAATTAAGACTATTGAATTCGAGGTAATGGCCAGCGATTTCATCCACCACGGGCACCCTAAAGACGGTTGCGACTTTATTGTCTGCTGGGAAAATGATCTGGACGAACCGGATGAAGAGATGCCCGAAATTATATCAGTGAAAGATTACATTAACCAGTAAGAGTTAGCGCTGATTAAAATCCAAAGCCTAAATCTTAGGGTTTTTCTGCCAGGCCAAAACAAAAGAGCACCGCGTAAGTCAGTGCTCTTTTGCGTTTTTGTTTTTGGTTGAAAGAAACGCTGCTGTTCTGCTGTGGGGTTCGGCTGGGCAAGGACAGGATTACTTTTTTGCTGGGGAATTATCGTCCTGCTGCTATTAAACGCCAGAAAGGAATCGTGTGCCTGGACATGGTTTTTTCCAACAGGCTGCCCGAAGGCTTCAAAGTAGCCAGTGATGTATGGCGAACTGTCCCCAATAATATTGAAAGATATACCATGGTGAAGGAAAGGATTCCGTCTTTTACGGGAGAAGACGTGCAGAATTTTGTTAAAGCCTGCGAGGGAATGCGGGGAGTTGCTCCAAAGAGCAGGAGGCATCGATGCAACGTCCTGGCCATCTGGCCTGAAGGGAAATAAAAAGACCGCCTTTTTAAGGCAGCCTGTAATGCAGTAATGGCAATTTGTAATGCAGTTGGGATTAAAAAAGGTTTTACAGGATTGCATAGGCTGGCATATATTGCCAGAGTAAAGCTTTAAAAACTTTTTAATATTGGCCTCCTTTAAGGGTAAAGATTCCTTCCTGCTGGGCTTACTTTTTTTCGTGACAATTTTTACAGTAACCGAAAATTTCAAACCTATGTTCTTCAACGTTAAAGTCCTGAAATTCGTCTTGGTCCATTGCCCTAAGAGGGCAAAAACTAATCTTGCATGTTTTTCCGCATGACTTGCATATTAAATGGTGATGGTGGGTGTTTTCTCTATTTAGGATATAAAAGCTGGTGCCTTTACTTTTTTTGATTTTACAAAGAATACCTTTGCCTGTTAACAACTCTAAATTGCGGTAAACGGTGGAAATGTTAATTTTTTTGCATTTCGGGGCGACAATTTCAAATAACTGCTGAGCCGTTACCCAGCGCGTATTAAATTTATTTAATGCTGCTAAGATACTCTTTCGTGTTTCGGTCAATTTATAACCTTGTTTTGACAAATGTTTCTCAAGGTCAGTTGTTTTTTTAGGCATAAAAACTCCCCTTCAAATACATATATTTTACTGATGTTTTAAAGTTCCTTCTTCTTAACTGTAAAAACCTAATTTTGCCCGTGCCGAAATTTGTTTAGGGGCTTAAAACAGAGAGAAAGGATATAACTAATTCCGGAAACCAGAATGATGGTAGCTCCGGATGCAATGTCAAAAGTATAGGAAATCCACAGCCCTAGAGTAGAAAAAAAGATACCCAGCAATACGGACATGAGCATCATTTTCTTTAAACTGCTTGTAAACTGTATGCTAATGCTGGCTGGGATTGTTAGCATAGCAATTACTAAAATTACTCCTACTACTCTGATCAATGTCACTACCGTAAGTGCAATTAAACACAAAAGTACGAGGTACAGTATTTTGGAAGGGCAGACCAGGGCTGCGAACTCTTCATCAAAGCAAAGAGCTAATAACCCTTTGAAAAGCAAAAGCACTAAGATAACGATGATCACATCCAGAACGAGCATGATGTAAATATCCGTATTGGGTACTGCAAGAATGCTGCCAAAAAGATAACTGAAAAGATCGGCAACGTAACCCGGGGTAAGGCCGATGAATACTACTCCCAGTGCCATTCCAATTGCCCACATTACCCCAATTAAGGAATCTTCTCTCTGTCCTGCTTTTTTGCTTACTGCCCCGATAGTGAGTGCGCCTGCAAGGCTAAATAATATTGCTCCCAATATAGGGTTCATTCCTAAAAAATAACCAAGTCCTATGCCGCCGTAAGCACTATGTGATATACCCCCGCTTATAAACACGATTCTTTTAACCACTACAAAGGAACCCACAATACCGCAGGCGATGCTGGCCAGCAGTCCGGTTAGAAGTGCATTTCTTATGAATTCATATTGTAGTGCTTCCAACATGGCCTGTCACCTGCTTTCCTCCGTGTGCTTGTTCAGTACTCTATGAGGCAAACCGTGGGCAATTAGTTCTACCGGGCACTTATAAGTTGCTTCCAGCATGTCTTTAGTTATTTCTTTAGTGCTGTGATAATGGAGAAGCCTGTTTAAACAGGCTATTTTATTTACGTAAGAAGATATTACTCCTATATCATGAGAAACCATAATTATCGGTATTTTCTCGTTAAGTTTTTTAAGTAGTTCATAAAGATTTTTTTCGACACGGCTGTCAATGCCGGTTGTAGGTTCATCCAAAAGAAGTATTTCCGGTTCTGCTGCCAGGGCTCTGGCAATTAAAACTCTTTGAAACTGTCCCCCTGAAAGCTTTCCTACTTGCCTGTCCTTTAAATTTAACATATCAACTTTTTCCAACATCTCGGATACAATTTCTTTGTCGCGTTTTTTAATGGGTTTTATTAAGCCCGTTTTTCCTAGGCGGCCTGTTAATACTACTTCCCAAACACTTATTGGAAAATCGCGGTCAAAATTTGGGTATTGAGGGACGTATCCCATGTATTTTCGATTTTTTTCCGGACTTTGTCCCTTAAAGAACACTTCTCCCCTTGTCGGTTTAATAAACCCCAGTGCAACTTTGAGAAGAATTGTTTTCCCCCCGCCGTTGGGGCCGATAATTCCTAAAAAGTCTGATTTTTGAACGCTAAGGTTGATGTTTTCAAGGATTGTAAGGTTATTAATCTGAACCCAAACGTCTTTAAATCTTAAAATATCTTCCATAAGAATAACCGCCTTGTTTAAAAGTTAATCCTGTAAGCTAAATTGATTTTTAATTGATAAAGTATTGTTTATTTTAAAACCTGAGCGAAGGTTTCGGATATGACACGTAGGTTGTTTTTATAATCCCTGGAAAGAGAGTCTACGAAAATTACTCTACCATTTAGTTCCTTTGCTATTACCTGAGCACTTTTGCTGCTGAACTGAGGTGAGGCAAAGATAACCTTAATGTTGTTTGACCTTGCTTTTTCCACCAGTTTTACGAGGTCTTCTGCGCTGGGTTCTTTTCCTTCAACCTCAATGGAAATTTGCTCCAGCCCATACTCGCGTGCAAAATATCCCCAGGAAGGATGAAAGACCATAAACTTTTTATTCTCAACTCCTGACAGATTATTTCTTATTTCAGCATCCAGGTCATCAAGCTCTTTAAGGAAAGCAGCCAGGTTTTGAGCATAATAATCCCTATTTTCCGGGTCTATTTCGACAAGTCCCTTAAATATGGAATTTGCCTGTTTTTTAACCAGGACCGGGGACAGCCAGATATGAGGGTCATTTTCTATAATATTTATGTCTTCGGAAGAATCAATGATTTTCATATTCTTATTCGCGGAAATAAGTCTTTGCATCCATGTTTTTTCAAAGGGAACATGTCCAATTTTAATATATAGATCGGCGTCACTGAGACTTTTCAACTGGCTCGGAGTTGGTTCGTAAGTTGCGGGGTTAGCACCGGGTGGAATCATCACGCTAACCTGTACCTTATCCCCCCCTATACTTTCTACGAAGTAGGCTTGCGGCAGGATACTTACTGCGACGGTTACCCTATCGTCATAAACGTTCGGTTTAACGTTTTTGTCAACGGGCTCCTTGACGCAACCTGTTATTACTAAAATGATGCAAAACATCAATATTAAATAAATAACAAGTTTTTTCACTAATTTTCCTCCCCGTTTGTCTTGAGATAAATGCAAACATTTGCATTTACAATTATATATTCTCTTAAAGTATTATATATTCCTTTTATTTTTTCGCTTTGTAATTATGTCTGATATTTTTTATTTTCCGCTTGAAGGTGCCAATATTTAACGTCCTGTAATTTCGACTATTTCTACATATATTTGTAAAAA
Organism: Firmicutes bacterium UBA1874; assembly: GCA_002352935.1. GTDB lineage: Bacteria > Bacillota > UBA1874 > UBA1874 > UBA1874 > UBA1874. The sequence continues at coordinate 668 of DDHO01000011.1, read as the reverse complement.
AAGAGCAAAATAAAAATAGAAATAAAACTAAAGGAGGAATGGCTATGGCAGCTAATTTAGGTGCTCATGAGGTAATGGAAATTCATGAGGTTCTTACGGACACAATTGATGGAATTAATCAATTTCAACTGTACCGCCCTTATGTGAAGGACCAAGAACTACTCGGCATTCTGGATCGGCAGCTCCAATTTATGAACCAGGAGTACAATAATATGGTCCAGGCAGTTAACCAGCAGGGAAATGTTAATATTTCTCCTTACAGGAAACCCCGAAACATCAGTCCGAACTACGGGTTAAATAACCCTTCCAGCCAGTCACCGAATTTGTCAGCCGACGATATGGATGATAGAGACGTATCCAGCGGTATGTTGGGGTGCCATAAAGCCTCGGCCTGTTTAAAGTTGAGAGCTTCTTTGGAATGTGCTGAGCCCCAAATAAGGAAAATGATATTACAAGCAGCTACCAACTCTGCGGAGCAGGCTTACGAAGTATGGCAGTACATGCATCAAAAGGGTTTTTACCAGATACCGACCATGAAGGATCAAACTACAAGCACGATTATGGGTACTTACACGGCAGCAAATATAGGGGAAAATTACCAACCGCAGTTCAGCTAACCGCAAAAAAGCCACCGATTAAAACGGTGGCTTCAGACTGTTGACAAAACC
>DDHO01000058.1:11576-13686 GCA_002352935.1 Firmicutes bacterium UBA1874 | reverse complement strand
ATTGACACTATGTTTTAGAAGAGTCAATTTGCAAACTTAACATAAAATATGATATACTTTTTTTCTGCAAGTCCCTGCTCCGCAGGTTATTAAATGCGCGTCTATAGCGGAGCCGTTTAGTCCACAGGGAGGAGGTGAGGCCGGTGCGCGCTTATGAGGCAATATTTGTCATGAAGCCAAATTTGGAAAAGGAAGCAATGGAAGAGCTAATTGAAAAAGTTAAAAAGCTTATTCAGGATTCCCAGGGAGAAGTTTTAAGCGTTGACGACTGGGGTAAGCGAAAATTGGCGTATACCGTCCAGGGCTTTAATGATGGTTTTTATGTTCTTATAAAATTTAAAGGTTCACCTGAGCTGCCCGGAAAGCTGGAAAGGATGTTCAGGCTCACCGAAATAGTTATAAAACATATGATCACAAAATTAGAAAATAAACAACCCGATAAAAAACAACAGGGAGAAGTCGAAGATAAAACCGAAAATGAAATCGAAGCCCAGGCGTAAAAATTTGAAGAAACGAGAAGGGTGGTAATGACATGCTTAACAGGATAGTCCTTATTGGGAGACTCACCCGCGATCCCGAACTGCGTTTTACTTCTAGCGGCAACGCTGTTGGCAATTTTACTCTTGCCGTAGACCGCCCTTTTACAAACCGGCAGGGGGAGAAAGAAACGGATTTTATTCGGGTTGTTGTCTGGCGCAAGTTGGCGGAAGTATGTGCTAACAATTTAAATAAAGGACGACTGGTGGCTGTTGACGGGCGCTTGCAGATACGTTCTTATGAAGGACAGGACGGTGCTCAGCGAAGAATAGCAGAAGTAGTTGCTGACACAGTACGTTTTCTTGATCGTCCCAAGGAAAGCGAAGGAGATTTTGAATATTCTCAGGAACAGGAAGTAGATCAAGAAGTAGAAATTTCTGAAGATGATCTGCCCTTCTAACTACTACATTTAATATACTACATTTAATAATTTTGATGGAATTTTCTTTTTGGAGGGGGAATTAAAGTTGCGTAAGGACCGTAAGCGCGGTCGCAAACGTGTTTGTAGTTTTTGTGTTGATAAAATAGAACAGATTGATTACAAGGATACCGCGCGGCTCAAGCGTTATATTACGGAACGGGGTAAAATACTGCCCCGACGTATTTCTGGTAATTGTGCAAGTCATCAACGCCAGCTGACAAGAGCTATTAAAAAGGCTCGTATAGTTGCACTGTTACCATTTACCAGCGAATAGGTTGAAAAAGGAAGCGGATACAAGGCTTCCTTTTTTATTACTGCCTTTTTATTACCTTATGCTTAGAGGCATGTTGCTTGCCCTCTTAGAATTTTATGCTTTAGGCGGCAGAAATTAAGAGTTTTGCTTTACTCTACTGAGCAGGAAATGACCAGTGTTATACAGAAATAGTAGCTGATATGAAGAGGTGAACTTTTTGAAAAGTAATTACATAAGGGTATTGAGCCTGATCGAAAGTGCTTTAGCTGCGGGGTTGACGGTAGTTCTGGTGCTTTTAGGACTAAACCTGCCATCTATGCAGGTTGTGATCAGTTTTATTTGGTCAATACCTCTTATACTTCTCGCAATTCGGTATAATTTGAGGGTTGCTGCCTTAAGCGCTGTGGCAGCCTTTGTTTTAACTCTTTTCTATACAGACGCTATTAAAGCAATAATAGTGTTTATTCAATTAGTTCCCTTAGGGCTGGTGTACGGGTATCTTATAAAAGCAAGGGCAAAAGTAGGTTCTATAATTTTATGGGGATCGTTAACGGCTTTAATTTCTCTGTTTTTTGTTTCAGTTTTAGGGTTTATCTTTTTTGGATTTTCCCCTTCGAATTGGATTGAAGAAATGCAGAGGGATATGCAGCATATTATAGAGAACTACGGGTATGAGGGTTTACTAAACGGGACTGGAACCGGGAGAGAAAAGGGGGTCGAGATAGAAGCAACGCTCCGGGGCTTTTTCGAATCCTTAATGCTTCTTACTCCAGGAATGCTTGTGGTAGGTACTATTTTTTCTGCTTTGCTAAATTTTTTCATAGCGCGTTTTGTTTTGTTAAGATTAAATATCAAAGTGCCCAGTATCCCTCCTTTTCGGCATTGGCGGGTGGCCTGGG
>DDHO01000058.1:1539-11390 GCA_002352935.1 Firmicutes bacterium UBA1874 | reverse complement strand
CCCTCCTTTTCGGCATTGGCGGTTGCCCTGGTACTTTATTTGGGGTGTTATTGCAGGATTGGTTTTGTGGTTATTAGGTGATTACTGGGAATTAAGCTTATTGAAAACGGCCGGGCAGAACGTATTATATATATATTTTCCATTTGTCATTATTATAGGGTGTGCGGTTGTAATATACTTTGCTGCTCGTTGGAAAATTCCGACTCCGTTAAAAATAATGCTGGGTATAATTGCGCTACTGTATTTACCATATACGTTAATGGTAGTAACCCTGCTTGGACTTTTTGATATGGTATTTAACTATAGAAAGCTTTCTGAAAAAAAAGAAGAGGAGAGTGAAAAAAATGAAGGTGATTCTTAAGGAGAATGTGAACAAATTGGGCGAAAAAGGAGATATTGTACAGGTAGCTAACGGCTACGCGCGCAACTATTTGATACCTAGAGGCCTGGCTGAGGAGGCCAGCAAGTCTAATCTTAAAAAATTGGAAGCATGGAAAAAGAAAATTGAGGCTGAAAGGGAAGAAGAACGGCGGAGGAATAAAGAGCTGGCCGAGAAGATTTCCATGCTCCAACTTAAGGTGGAAAGCAAAGCAGGTGAGGGAGGGCGACTTTTTGGTTCAGTTACCGGCCAGGATATTGCGACCGAGCTTAAAAAACAGCATGGTATTGAAATCGATAAGAAAAAAATTGAACTTCCCGAGCCGATTAAAGCCTTGGGAAATTTCAGAGTTAAAATAAAAATTGACGCCGAACATCAACCTTCTCTAAATCTTCAGGTGGTTGAAGGGGGAGAATAGCAGTTATATGTTTGGATCTTCAGACAAAAATTTAAAAGAAAAATTGAGCACACAGGAAAGTAACAACAACCAGTTTTCTCGCCAGGTGTCTGCTCTTTACGGTATTTTATGTGATATGTACGGTACAGATAAGTTGGTATTAAAGGCGAGTAAAATGGAAGCGCTCGGCCTTTTGCGCTCGGCTGAACTGTCAGAAAGGGTGCTGGCATTAGAAAGGGTTATTTATGAAGACCCAACTATTGATAAAAGGCCCGCAGACGGAGAAATTCCACACATACTGGCACGTATGCAGGATGAAATAGCTGATCAGATTGCCCGCCGCTCTGTGGAAGATAACCTTGAACGCAAGATTCAGGAAAGAATGGAAGAAAAACACGATGAATACGTTCAAGAAATAAAGATGCAGATTATTAAAGAAAATAACCACGAAAATGCACAGACATTGAAGCGCTTGGCTGCTTTGGAAAAGCTGGATCAAACACAACTGGCCAGGACGGCAATGGATATTTTACGGCCTCGTTCATTAAAAGAAATTGAAGGGCAGGAACGCGCCGTGGAAGCACTGGTTTCCAAATTAGTGTCGCCCTACCCCCAGCATATCATCCTTTATGGTCCTCCAGGAGTGGGAAAAACAACGGCAGCCAGGCTTGCTCTTGATGAAGCGCGAAAATTAAAAACGGGTTCCTTTGGGCCCGAGGCTCCTTTTATAGAAGTAAACGGTGCTACCCTGCGCTGGGACCCTCGTGAAGTTACTAATCCTCTACTGGGATCCGTTCATGATCCCATCTACCAGGGTGCCCGACATGACCTTGCTGAAACGGGCATACCGGAGCCCAAACTCGGCCTGGTAACAGATGCACACGGTGGGGTTTTATTTATAGATGAGATCGGTGAAATGGATCCTCTCCTGCTAAACAAACTGCTTAAAGTATTGGAGGATAAGAGGGTATTTTTTGATTCTGCTTATTATGATCCCCATGATGATGCAGTGCCAAGATATATTAAAAAAATCTTTGAGGAAGGGGTTCCGGCAGATTTCGTATTAATTGGCGCCACTACACGGGAGCCGTGTGAGATTAATCCTGCTATTCGTTCCCGCTGTGCGGAAGTATACTTTGAGCCGCTGACTCCGGGAGTTATTCAAGAAATTATTGTTAAATCTGCATCTAAGCTGGGGGTTGAGCTTGAGCCCGGGGTGCCGGAAATTATAAGTGAGTACACCATGGAGGGGAGAAAAGCCAACAACATATTGGCTGATTCGTACGGGCTGGCGCTTTATAAAGAAAAGAAATTAAATAAAAGAAACAGAGGAAAGCCGCTGTTGTTGACCAAACAACAGGTTTATAAAGTGATCAGAAATTCTCGCATGGAACCTTATACGCTTCAAAAAGCCGGTAGGACGCCGGAAGTAGGAAGAATTTTTGGACTCGGGGTTTCCGGATTCGTGGGCACGGTACTGGAAATAGAAGCGGTAGCTTTTAAAGCTTATGAAAAAGGGAAGGGGAGCATGCGTTTTAATGATGCTGCCGGGAAGATGGCCAAGGATTCCGTTTTTAACGCAGCTTCGGTTTTTCGTAAACTTACTGGTAGCAACCTGAACGATTATGATATTCATGTAAATGTCACTGGCGGTGGCAATATTGACGGTCCTTCGGCAGGCACAGCTATTTTTTTAGCAATTGCGAGCGCCGTACAAGAAAGACCTTTAAAGCAGGATGTTGCAGTAACCGGAGAACTGTCCATACAGGGCAAAATTCTTCCGGTAGGAGGAATATTTGAAAAAATTTTCGGAGCCAAGCAGGCGGGTGTCCGAGAAGTGATCATTCCTCAGAGCAATAAAGGGGATGTTCCCGAAGGGATAAAGGGCATAAAGGTAAATTTAGTAAAAAATATTGAAGAGGCGGTCAAAATAGCGTTTGAAGATACTAAAGATTTGGTTGGCTAAACAAGAGAGGCAGGGGGGGTAATAGAATTGTTGTTGGAAAAAATTCCACCCCAAAATATTGAAGCGGAGCAGGCGGTTTTGGGTTCTATGTTGCTGGACAGAGATATTATAGACCTGGTTGCTGATTTTTTGCGTGATGAGGATTTTTACCGCAAGGAGCACCGGGATATTTATAATGTTATCATTTTTTTAAGAGAAGAAGGAGAACCCGTAGACCTGGTTACCGTTACCGAACGCTTAAGGCTGAAGGGAAAACTGGATGGAGTTGGTGGAGCTGCTTACCTCTCTTCACTTGCCAGTGTTGTTCCCACGGCTGCCAATGCTGTCCATTATGCCCGCATCGTTGCAGAAAAATCACTTTTAAGGGACCTGATCAAGGCTGCCTCTCGTATAGTACAGCATGCCTATGAGGAGAGTATGGAAGTAAATGATATACTTGACACCGCGGAAAAGATGATCTTTGATCTTACCCATCGCAGAAAAGATGAAGGATTTATCGGGATAAAAGAAATACTACTAGAAACCTTTGACCGGCTGGAGAAGCTCAACCAGGAAGAAAAAACTGTAACCGGCGTACCTACATTCACGGATTTGGACAAATTGCTTTCAGGGTTACAAAAAAGCGACCTTATTATATGTGCCGCCCGGCCCGGGATGGGGAAAACATCTTTTTGTTTAAATATAGCCCAGAATGCAGCTGTTAGAAACGGGATCGCAGTGGCCATTTTCAGCCTGGAAATGTCTGGGGAACAGCTTGCTCTTCGGCTTCTTTCCTCAGAGGCTATGATAGACCAGTATAAACTGCGCACGGGAAAATTGGGCAGCGAGGACTGGGAAAAACTGACACAGGCAGTGGCTCCCCTGTCCAGGGCGCCTATTTATATAGATGACACGCCCGGAATATCTCCTATGGAAATCAGGGCCAAATGCCGGCGGTTGCAGAAGGAAGTAAAAAACCTGGGGCTCGTAATCATAGACTACCTGCAGTTAATTCACAGCAAACACCGGGGAGAAAACAGGCAGCAGGAAATATCTGAAATATCGCGTTCCCTGAAAGCCCTGGCCAGGGAGCTGAAGGTTCCCGTTCTGGCGCTATCGCAGCTTTCCCGTGCTGTAGAACATACTCAAGATAAACGACCCAGCCTCAGTCATCTAAGAGAGTCCGGGGCTCTGGAACAGGACAGCGACTGCGTTCTGTTTATTCACAGGGAGGATTATTTTAATTCAGATTCAGAACGAAAGGGCATTGCTGAAATTATTGTTGCTAAGCACCGTAATGGCCCCGTAGGCTCTGTTGAGCTGGCCTTTCTTCCTGAATACACGAGATTTGTAGATTTGGCCAAAGAAGAATAATTTTAGGAGGGACTGAGTTTGTACGAATTCCGTGATATTATGGAGACCGTGGCACAGTTGATGGCTTTGTCGGCCCGTACTGCTCCCAAAACTGCAGGTAAAGATTTTCTTGGCATCAAAATAGTAAAAGGTGAGGAGTTAAAAAGGGTTGCAGATGATATGGTGAAGTACGGTGAGGAAACCGGTAAAAAAAATTTCGACCGTGACGGAGAAAACATACTCCATTCGGATGCCATGCTCTTAATTTCTCTAAATAAACCTAAAAGTGCTGGACTTAACTGCGGAGCTTGCGGTTTTAACAGCTGTGAAGAGTTAACTAAAGTTAGAGCTGAGAAAGAAAAAAAAGAAGGCCGCTTAAAAGGTGAGAAGTTTAAGGGTCCGTTCTGTTTTTGGCGTGCCGTAGATTTCGGAATAGCAGTAGGCTCTGCTGCACGCACAGCCGGTTTACATAACGCGGACAACCGTGTGATGTACCGTGTCGGGGTTTCTGCACGAAGGTTGGGGCTAATTTCAGGTGAAATAGTTATTGGCATTCCTGTTTCTGCAACCGGGAAAAACATATATTTTGACCGTTAATTATTCTCAGATTTTTATTATGAAGGAGAAGGGCTTGATGATATTAGTTAGCGCCTGCCTAGCGGGTATTAAATGTAAATACGACGGCAGGTCGAACCTGGACCATAAAATAAAGGATATGGTTGCGGAAGGCAGAGCACTTCCTTTTTGTCCGGAGCAGCTTGGGGGGCTTCCTGTTCCCCGTTCTCTTGCTGAAATCAAAGGGGGAGACGGAAAAGACGTTTTGCTGGGAAAGGCAAAGGTAGTTAACGCGCAAGGGGAGGATGTAACTTCTAAATTTTTAGCCGGGGCTAAATTTGCTGCCGATCTGGCTAAAACAACAGGGGCCAGGGTTGCAATTTTGAAAGAGCGCAGTCCTTCCTGTGGGGTCTGTGAAATATATGATGGGAATTTTAACGGTAAAATTCGTCGAGGGCCGGGTGTTACAACTGCTAAGTTATTGGAAGACGGCATAGAAACATATTCCGAAGAAAATTTTCAGGAATTTCCGCCCTCCCCAGAAAGGGTTTATCTCGGAGTAGTGGGCGCTGCAGAGAGTTCTTCTTCTATTAGTAAAATTGCCCGCGAGGTGGGGAGAGAAGTTGCTTCGAGGGGTGCTGTTCTGGTGTGCGGGGGACGCGGCGGGGTTATGGAGGAGGCATCCCGTGGTGCCCGGGAAAACGGCGGTGTAGTCGTAGGAATACTTCCCGGTAATGACCGGAGAGAAGGTAATCCTTATCTTAGTTTCAGTATACCTACCGGTATGGGGGAAGCACGAAATGCTCTGATTGCCAGGGCTTCGGATGGGCTAGTTGCCGTGTCCGGTGGTTACGGAACGCTTTCGGAGATCGCGCTTGCTCTTAAAATGGGGAAACCTGTAGTGGGTATTAGATCCTGGGAAACATTAATAGATCAAAATTTTAAAAAGGCAGACAGCCCCGAAGAGGCCGTAATTGGGTTATTAAAAGTACTGTCTAAAAAGCAGCGTTTTAAATTAAACTTTGACTTTCATTAGGATTGTGATTTTTATGTTAAAACTGTTGTTTAATAAGGCTTCTCATTTAATGGTTTCCAAGGAAAAGGATACGTTAAACGTATATGTTAATTACCTGGATACTTTTACTGAAAGAACAGCCCGCGTTATTGTCGGGGTGAAGAACTTTGAGATTCGGGCTGCGGAAGTAGAAGAATGCCGAAATACCAGAAGCCCTATCCGGCCACCTGCTTGTTTAAAAAGGCTGGAGGGTCTCATTCTTTATGTGGGCTCCGCTCCTAAAATTAAAGAGGCCCTGGCGGAAGAGAAGGCCGGGGATTGGGAAGAAATCTTTCTGGAAATTCTAAGGTCCGTAATACAGTGCGAATACCTGCTGATTAAGGAGCGGGGTTTTTCTTCCGAGGAAGACTATGAATACCATTTTCACAAGAACTTTTTTAATACTTGTATTTACTTTTCCCGAAAACCTCGAAAGACCCGCGAGTGGTTCGAGTACGCAAGTAAACAGAACAGAGAAAAAAGTCTTTTTACACGATACCGATATACTAAGTTGTGCAAACAGTTGGATCAGGGCTTGCTGATTTTAAACTCGACCATGAACGATTCGTTTCACGAGATTGACACCGAACTCGTCCTTTTGCCCGATGGTAAAGTAATGAAAAGTCGTGCGGAAATAATTCGCTACCCTCATAAAGTTTGTCCCGTGGGCATACTAAGTATCGAAAAGCTTATCGATGAAAATATCCTGCAGTCACGCAAGGGAGACCTGGCACGTAAAGTGGGAGGACAATTCGGGTGCAGTCATTTGGTAGATATAATTTTTGATGCTCGTAATGTGCTGCATGAGGTCCAAGAGGATTTGAATTAACGGCTGATAAAGGTTAGGATCGTCATCAGTAGAAATGGATTCATATAATTGACAGAAAAAGAACCGTCTGTTACGATAAGCTGGGAATTAAGAAAAAAATTTCTATATTAAAAATATAAATTATAAATTTACTGCGGCTCAAACAGAAGCATACGGGACTTCTTTTTGGGTAAATTTTGTTTATTTAGTTGCCTGCTTTCTTGTGCTGTTCAAGAGGGGGTTAAGGTTTGACTTCTCTAAAATATGACATTATTATTGTTGGTGCGGGCCCTGCCGGCATTTTTGCTGCTATAGAAGCAGTGCGTTTGCACCCCGGACTGCACATTCTTATGATAGACAAGGGGTTGGATATTAATGAAAGGTTTTGTCCTGCAAAGGAAAATAAGTCTTTATGCCGGCATTGTTCTACTTGTTCAATGGTCTCCGGGTGGGGAGGGGCTGGTGCCTACAGCGACGGGAAGCTGACTTTATCTCCCGAAGTCGGGGGCCTGCTGGATCAACTCGTTGGGACCCGCGGTCTTGAGGAGCTTATATCTTATATCGATTCCACCTACCTAGAGTTCGGTGCTCCTGAAAAAGTTTACGGAGTTGATACGGAAGATGAGATAAATGAAATCCAGCGCAGGGCGGTGCTCGCTGATCTTAAGCTTATTCCGGCTCCTATACGCCATATGGGAACCGGGCGTACTAAGGAAATATTAAAGAGCATGAAGGACTATTTAATCAGTAAAGGAGTTCAGGTACGTACGCAGACGGCTGCCCGGGCGATAATTTCTAAAGAAGGAAAGGCCCGTGGAATTATTACCGATAAAGGTGAAGAACTTATCAGCAAGTTTGTTATCGTTGCTCCCGGCCGCGAAGGATCCGAATGGTTGGTGCGGGAAGCCGAAAAATTGGGCCTGAAAACCGCAATAAACCCGGTGGATGTCGGAGTGAGGGTTGAACTCCCTGCCCCTGTCTTGCAGCACCTTACGGACGTAATTTACGAATCGAAATTTATTTTTTATTCTAAGACCTTTGACGATAAGGTGCGAACTTTTTGTATGAACCCTTACGGGGAAGTTGTACAGGAAAATGTGGATGGAATAATTACCGTAAACGGGCATACTCATGCTGAAAAGAAAACTTCCAACACCAATTTTGCCCTGCTTGTAAGCAAGACGTTTACCGAGCCTTTCAAGGAACCAATTTCGTACGGGCGCTATGTTGCAAGCTTAGCAAACCTTCTTGGAGACGGAGTACTGGTTCAGCGTCTCGGAGATCTAACTGCTGGGCAGCGTTCTACTAAAGAACGCCTTCAAAAAGGTCTCGTTTCTCCTACCTTGGAAGAAGCTACACCGGGAGATCTTTCCCTCGTATTACCTTTCCGGCATTTAAAGGCTATATTAGAGATGCTTCAAGCGCTAGATAAAATTGCTCCGGGGGTATATTCCAGGCATACGTTGCTCTATGGAGTGGAGGTTAAGTTTTATTCTTCGCGTTTAGCTCTGAAACGCAATTTAGAAACTGGCATTAAGGGCCTTTATGCCACAGGAGATGGAGCTGGGATAACAAGGGGACTTGCACAGGCATCGGCTGCCGGTGTGATTGCAGCGAGAGATATAGTAAAGAGGGTGTTAAAAACTAATATTGATGGTGGTGTTTCGTGAAAATAAGGAGGTTTTGAAATGTCAACAGTGGTTTTGGTAGGATCTCAATGGGGGGATGAAGGAAAGGGAAAGGTAACAGATTATCTGGCCAGTCGTGCAGATGTAGTTGTTCGCTACCAAGGGGGAAATAATGCAGGGCATACAGTAAAATTGGGTGATAAAGTATTCAAACTGCATCTAACCCCTTCCGGTATATTTTACCCCGGTACTAAATGCGTTATCGGCAACGGGGTTGTTGTTGATCCCAAGGCCCTTATCGAAGAGCTAGACTACCTGGAAAGGGAAGGAGTAAGCACGTCAGAGTTAAATATCAGTTCCGGGGCTCACGTCATTATGGCTTATCATAAAAAGCTGGATGAAGAAGAGGAGAAACACAGGGCCAGAAAATTGGGCACTACTAAACGAGGGATAGGACCCGCCTATATGGATAAGGCAGCACGCAGCGGTTTGAGAATGATAGATCTTTTAGACAGCGAAGAGCTGGAAAATAAGCTTGAAAAAATTATTGAAGAAAAAAATTGCATTTTAGAAAGAGTATATGGAAGTAAAGGCTTTAATAAAGATCAATTGCTGGAAGAAAATTTAAAATATGCTGAAAGGCTGAAGCCTTATGTTACGGATACTTCAATACTTATAAATCAAGCCATAGATGAAAAGAAAAATGTTCTTTTTGAAGGGGCTCAAGGAACTTTACTAGATATAGACCACGGTACTTATCCCTTTGTGACCTCCTCCAATCCAATTGCAGGAGGGGCCTGTACAGGGTCAGGTGTGGGGCCTACCAAAATCGACAAGACATTGGGTGTGGCGAAAGCATACACGACGCGTGTTGGGGAAGGGCCTTTCCCCGCCGAACTGTTTGGAAAAGAGGCGGAAATAATACGGGAATTAGGAATGGAGTATGGCACTACCACCGGCAGGCCGCGTCGCTGCGGCTGGCTGGATGTTGTTATACTGCGGTATGCTGCCAGGATAAGCGGTTTCAGCGCTTTCGCACTTACGAAGCTTGATGTTCTGGATAAAATGAAAACGATAAAAATATGTACCGGCTATAAATATAAAGGCAGGATACTTAAAGAATTTCCGCAACAATACCGTGAATTCAGCCAGTCTGACCCTGTGTATGAAGAAATACCGGGATGGCAGCAGGATTTAAGTGAAATTAAAGATTATGATGACCTCCCGGAAAATGCTAAAAGGTATATAAAAATTATTGAAGAGCTTACAGGTGTACCTATTGCTATTATTGCTGTTGGTCCCCGCAGGGATCAGACTATTATTTTGGAAAATATATTTTAAAAAGTATTAGGTTTACTGGTCGTTTTTTTGTATTAGAACAGAACTGTCTTCAATCACTTTTTTAAAATAATCTTTTTTGGCTTCATTTAATCATAACCTTTCGCAGCTTCTGAGGTTTACAAATACCTTCAATAAGTTGAAAATTATTGTAAACTTATTTTGGGTGTTTTCGGACGGAGGGTAAGGCAACCCGTCAGTGACATTTTCTCACGATAATTATAGTTGACATTCTCACAGAATGAACACAAATTTTCCCGAGGCGGGTTGACTAAACCGAGTAATTGTAGTAAAATCCTTTGGCGTAAGGCAAGGTGGGCCATTAGCTCAGTTGGCAGAGCACCTGACTTTTAATCAGGGTGTCCGGCGTTCGAATCGCCGATGGGTCACCAAA
>DDHO01000058.1:0-1336 GCA_002352935.1 Firmicutes bacterium UBA1874 | reverse complement strand
TTCGAATCCTCCATGGCTCACCAATTTTAAGTTTGCTTAAGGATGCTGGAAAAAGGCATTCTTTTTTTATTTTAAAAGATAATTTTCAAAGGTGCTGTTAATATAGTGAGCTATGGATTTTACAATTTATTACATTTTTTGAAACTACTTCAAAGGAAAGTATGCTTGGGATGTCGAACAATAATTAATAATGTGGGATGAAGGGAATAAAATATGGGTCATTTTTTTATGTATTTAGTTGATAGGCTGTTTGGAAATTTAATATTCGCTTACTCCATAATTAAAAGTACCGATTATGCAGTTATAGCTATAGATAAAAAGAAGCGTATCAGGGTATTTAATAAAACCGCTTCACGGATTCTGGGAATAAATTTGGAGAATTCGATCGGTAAAGTATTAAAAGGCGACTATGTTGGTTGCAAGCAGGATGATTGTGACTGCTTTGCTTCACTGCTATTAAAAACATTAAGTCGCAGTGAAGATAAGGAAATACCTGAAGAGCAGGAAGTGACCTACAGACATCCCGAGCATAAGAGAGAAGCGATTTTATTGCTTAACGTTTTCCCTTTAAAATATAAAAATAAAAGTCTCGGTGCCGCTGCAGTTATAAGAGATATTACAGAACAGAAAAATTTGCAAAATAAACTTCAGGGCATAACCCAGCGTTTGAAAGAAGCAAATAAACAACTTGAGAAAAAGGCCACCACCTGCGATATTACAGGTTTGTTTAACCACCGCTATTTTATGAATTTTTCAAAAAAATATATGGAACAGGCCAACCGGTATAACAGTTCCTTTGCAGTTGCAATGCTGGATATAGACGATTTTAAAAATGTCAATGATACTTACGGTCATCCAGTCGGGGATAAAGTTTTAAGTACTTTAGGAATGATACTTTCCAAAAAAGTAAGAAACTGTGATATTATTGCGCGTTACGGTGGAGAGGAGTTTTCATTGCTAATGCCCGAGACGGGTAAGGAGGGAGCACTGACCGTATGTGAACGTATTCGCAAGGCAGTGGAAGAAAATATTTTTGAAGACAATATCAGGTTAACAATTAGTATAGGGCTGTCTATTTTTAAGCCCGGGGATCAGAAAACTATTTTTGAAATTATTTCTGAGGCTGATAAAGCTCTTTATGCTGCAAAAAGAAAAGGTAAGAACCAGGTCGTTGTCTTTATGAATGAACGGGAAAGTGAGAAGAAGCTGTGATTAAATTAAAGTTTCTATCCGGAAACCCGTTGAATGTAATGTTGCAATGATAAGCCTTTACGAAACAGTTGTGAAATAATGTTTGCTTATGTTTTAATGGTACGGTTAGAGTAAAGTTATTGTA
>DDHO01000098.1 GCA_002352935.1 Firmicutes bacterium UBA1874 | reverse complement strand
ATCCTTTTTAAATTTTTCCTACAGTATATTGACACTATGCTCAGTGAAGCGGTCGTTGACAGGCCGAACATTTTCTGTTATATAGGTATTCATTTACTTATTAATCCCGGTATCCTTAACCTATTCTCTCTTCCACTGGAAAACTTTAAAGAATCATTACCGGAAAATAGTTCAGGCTTGCCAATCTTTGTAGCCAAGTAACAGGTAACCGCACCATGAATCGCAGTAATCAAAAACTTGTTTAATACCGTCCCCGGAGACAATTTAGTATTTTTGTCCTCCATCAATGTAGAAACAGCAGAAAGAAAAATCCAACTGGGTGGTTTCGGGCACGAAATTTCTACCTAGCCTTTCTCGGCAAAATAATCGCAAATTAGCACTTTGGGAATATTGCCGATCAGGCCGGAGACTATTCCCAGCAACAATTTATCTTCCAGTTTGCTCAACATATCTTATCACCTTAATTTATTTTTCCCGGACAACGTTAATTATATGCTTCAGTTCACTGAAAATAGGAAGGCAACCATGAGTATTATTAACACAGTTACCTTCCTATTCTACATTACAGGAGAAAGATTTATTTTTATTAATTTGTCGTTTTCCCGCACCTTTAAATATTACAACTTTACTCTTGTACCTGCATTATTAAAGAAAAACTTGTCAGGAAACTCATTTAATAATGCTGCTGCAGCGGGAAGACCGGTGCAATGAGACACGCCAATCTTTTCCACGCCAAAATTCTTTATGCTTTCCATAGTTTTTTGAAGCTGCTCCCTGCCTGCAGGATAAAGGTGCGTTCCTCCAATTAATGCATAGATCTTTTCTACTCCCGTCACTTCACGGGCTCGCAACATTGTGTTTACCGTACCGCGGTGAGCACAGCCTAAAATTAATACCAGCCCTTTACCCGTTTTGATGATCAAAGCCTGGTCATCACACAGGCTATCAGGCACCAACCCTTCTTCCGTGTTCAAAAACAGGTCTTTATCCATACTCTCAAAAGAAGTTACCTGCGGAATTTCTCCTGTAGTTACCATGTACTTATTTAACCAGACAGGTTCCACGCTGTATGAAAACAATGCTCCCAGTCCCTTCAATTCTTCGAGACGGTAGGGTATGCCTATATAACGACAAGCTGAACCTTTACCAGCAGAGCGTACGGACACTTTATTATCCCATACCCGGTGATGCGCATAAATATAAACTTTTTTCCGCGTCTTTTGCAGTAAGGGCCGCAGCCCGCCGGTATGATCAACGTGACCATGACTGATAACTACCTGTTCAATATCCTGCAAATTGATACCGCACGCAGCCGCATTATTTATTATCGAATCACCAAAACCAGTATCCACAAGAACCTTTTCGCCTCCGAATTCCACCAGCACACTTAATCCCCATTCCCCGGCGAAACCCATACCGGAAGAAGTGTTTTCACATAGTGTAGTTACCCAGAGCTGCATATTCCCACCCCGCCAAGAGAAAACCTAAATAACTGCCTTAGCAATTAATAATATTTTTTATAAGTATAAAATATTATTATATATACCTTTTACTATTTTTTAAGTTGCCTTCATGCCCCCATCCACAGTATAGACTCCGCCATTAATATACGATGCCAGATCGGAGGCAAGAAAAAGAACAAGATTAGCAACCTCCTCAGGCTCCCCGTAACGGCCCATCGGGATCATATGTGTAAACCGCGATTGTGCTGATTGCGGGTCATCGGGTGAAGCGCCTTTCTCCACTGACCTCATCATCCTGGTATTGATTGGGGCCGGACATATTGCATTTACACGGACTCCCGTCCCCGCATATTCAAGCGCTGCAGTCTTTGTCAGGCCTATAACCGCATGTTTTGATGCTACATAGGGGCTCAAACCGGGAAATCCGCCCAACCCGGCTACGGAAGATGTGTTAATAATGGAACCAGATTTTCGTTCCATCATTACGGGTATGACATGCTTTAACCCAAAAAATACGCCTTTTAGATTTACATTTAAAACCCTATCAAGGTTTTCAGCAGGGTTATCTTTAATCAGTGCATACTTCCCTTCAATACCGGCATTATTAAAAAAAACGTCGATTCTTCCAAAGGCCTCCACAGTTTTTCGGACGTAATTTTTTACTTCGTCCTCCCTGGAGACATCTGCCGGAACTGTAATATATTCTCCCTCTCCCAGCCCCAGTCTTGTTACTGTTTCGCGAAGCCCTCCCCGGTCTAAATCAATTAAACTCAATTTTGCCCCGAGCTCTGAAAATAACTTGGCCGTAACTTCACCAATTTCACCTGCAGCACCAGTAATTAAAACAACCTTACCGTTAAATTCCATAAGACCACTCCTTAAAAATAGTATTTATAAACTAGATCTCTCTAAAAAGGACATATAATGAACATATGATTATTATATTATAATTTTCAACTTTTTAAAATAAAAATAAAAAATATTTATTTAATATTAAAACCTTCCTTTAAGCATGCCGTGCCAGTACAGCCAGGGCAATATGTTTTTTTCCAGCAAGTACATGCTGTATCTTTCTTTAGCTTGATTAATGGGAAAAGTTTCTGCCGGTTTAAAATGATAATCGAATTCCGTTAAGATTACTTTTCCGTAACCGGTAATAACGGGGCAGGAAGTGTAACCGTTATACCGAGCTTCCAGAGGTCTTTCATTTATCAAGGAAATTAAATTTTTAACTACCACCGGTACTTGTTTGCGGATAGCAGCTCCCGTTTTTGACATTGGCGTTAATTTCGCAGCATCTCCCAGGCCAAAAACGTTTTGGTATAGGTTATGCTGCAGCGTATAGGGATTAACATCGAGCCAGCCCGATTCATCGGATAATTTACTATTCCGGATAAATTCCGGCGCACCCATGGGCGGGGTGACATGCAGCATTGCATAGCAAATCGTTTCTCTTTTTCCTGTTTCCACTTGTTCGAAGACAGCCTTTTTAGTCTCAGGCAGTATTTCTAAAAGATCATATCTAAATTTGGTAATTATATTTTTTCTTTTGATAACTTTGTTTAATTCTCTTGCATACTTTTTTACAGGAAAAATTTTTTTTCGGGGAGAGAAAAAATAAACATTTGCTTTGTTCCTGATGCCGTTTTTTATAAACCTGTCTTCAGCTAAGTACATTATTTTTTGAGGAGCCCCACCGCACTTAAAAGGTGCGTTCGGTTGGGTAAAAACAGCATTACCCCCTTTAAAATTATTAATTGTATTCCACACCTTGTCGAGACAATCATAGGCATATATGCTCATCACCCCGTTTTTTCCCAACGAATTTTCTAATCCCTTGACACCCTTCCAATTTATTTGCAGGCCGGGAGCCGCGATAAGGTAATCATAAGAAATTTTTTTCCCTTAACGGTTGTTAAATAGTTTTCCCGAGGGGCAATCTCTTTAACTGCATCCTGTATAAAACGTGCTCCCCGGGGTATAAGGTCCTCCTCATTTTTCACGGACTTCTCCTTGGCAAAAACCCCTGCTCCCACAAGGGGCCATAATGGCTGGTAATAGTGCCTATCAGAAGGTTCAATAATAATTATTTGAGAAGCCGGTAGCTCTCTCGTTATTCGAGAAGCAACCATTATACCTGCTGTTCCCCCTCCCACGATAGCAATTTTACGTTTTAATCCTGTTTTCAATTTCTTTTTCCTCCCCACATTTCAAAACTCATTTACTTTAAAGCAGCGTTTTAAATTTCTTGATCGTTCCCTCTGCGGCAAGGGGCTCATCTATAAAATCTCCGGGGGTTAAAAAACTCTTCATAGGGAAGTTATGTGCATATGCTCATTATTATTCTAAAGTTGTTTATATATTATTTCAACCTTTCACTAATTTAAGCTGTGATCTGAAGCCTTTTAAACAGGTCAAGCAGTATTCGGCATTAATTTATAAACTAGAGTTTTTCTAAAAAAATTTCTCAAACAGGTTGCTCGGTGTACTTCAATACCAGTATATCTCTTGCGAAACGGGTCAATGCCCTTATAATCCCTTCTGCCGGTTTAAAAAAATAGTCCTTTACTGTATCATATCTGAAGGAATTATGTAAATAAGGTCGAAATTAGAATTTAAAATTATGTGTAGGGTTGTCAAACATATGT
>DDHO01000089.1 GCA_002352935.1 Firmicutes bacterium UBA1874 | reverse complement strand
CCTACAGTATATTGACACTATGACTCTTATACTTGCATTTGCGACTGGTTTTATCGTATAATATTTTGTGCGTTATAAAAGAGGCTTAGACTAAACCTAAAACCTGCAAAAAGAAAAATTTATAAATAATAAAAAGTAAGCGCGGAGAGATGGCTGAGTCTGGCTGAAGGCGCTCGCCTGGAAAGCGAGTAGACAGGTCAAAAACCTGTCTCGTGGGTTCAAATCCCACTCTCTCCGCCATTTTATATTTTTAGAAAATATGTTATGATGTAATAGGCCGTGCTAGGCGGGGAGGTAGCGGTGCCCTGTAACCTGCAATCCGCTATAGCGGGGCTGATGCCTGCTCCGAGGGTATTGCTTGTAGGGACTGACCTGCGTAAGTGGTGTTGACTGTTGGGTCCTGCGCAACGGGAATTCATGAACCCCGTCAGGTCCGGAAGGAAGCAGCGGTAAGTGAATTTACCCGTGTGCCGCAGGGGCGCCTAATACGAGCTAACTGCGCTGGTAACGCCTGGAGGTGGATATTCGAGGAGTGGGTGCACGGCCTTATGCTTGTAATATTTCGAAGCCAAAAGAGATTATCCGTTAAAAACCCAAGGGTAATCTCTTTTTCAATAGGCTGCTAAAAAGGTATAGGTTCTTCAATAGCGAAGTAATAACGAGGTGTAAAAAGTGAATTATAAGGCGCTTTATAGAAAATGGAGGCCCCGTTTATTTAAGGAAATAGTAGGACAGGATCACGTTACACGTACGTTGAAAAATGCTTTAGAAGCAGGACATGTTGCTCATGCGTATCTTTTCTGCGGGCCTAGGGGCACGGGCAAAACCAGCACGGCAAAAATTTTAGCAAAAGCGGTCAACTGCGAGGAACGAAAAACGGGGGAACCATGTAATGATTGTAAATGCTGCCTGGCCATAGATGATGGTTGCTCTATGGATGTTATGGAAATAGATGCTGCATCCAACCGGGGCATAGATGAAATACGAGAATTGAGGGAAAGGGCAGGGCTAGCTCCCGCGGATTCTTTTTACCGAGTATACATTATTGATGAGGTACATATGTTAACCGCAGAAGCTTTTAATGCTCTTTTAAAGACTCTAGAGGAACCTCCGCAGCATGTTCTTTTTATTCTTGCTACTACCGAGCCGCATAAATTACCAGCAACAATTCTTTCCCGATGTCAGCGATTTAATTTTCACCGCGTTAGTACTAGAGATATAATAAAACGCCTCGAAGATGTCGTGGAAGAAAATGAGGTAGAAATAGATAGCAGAGCACTACGTCTTATAGCGGAAGTTGCTGAAGGCGGAGTCAGAGATGCGTTAAGTATTCTAGAGCAATGTTTGGCTTACGGGATAGAAAAGGTTGGCATTGATGATGTGAGAACCGTACTAGGCATGGCTGATGAGGAATTTTTGGAAAGTGTTACCTTAGCTTTAGGGAAAGGACAGTCTGCTTTGCTTATAGAGACTGTTTCAATGGCTTTGGATAGAGGCAAGGAACCCAGGCAGTTAATTGGACAGCTAATAAGGCACTTTCGAAACTTGTTGCTTTTTTGTATTTGCAAAACACCAGATCTTGATTTTATGGACTTTTCTGAAGAGGCGAGGGAGAAGCTAATAAAACAGGCCGGTTTTTTTCTTGACGGCCAAATTATAAGAATTATTGACATCCTTTCCAAAGCTGAAAATAATATGCGCTGGACTAATTTTCCGCGCATCCTTTTAGAGGTGGCGCTTATAAAAGCCGGAAATTCCTTGAACGAGAGCGAAAGCGATTTACAAAAGTTGGAGGAGAGAATAAAAAAACTGGAAGAAAAGATTTTGCCCGGAACGGTGGAGTTTAAGCCAGCACCTCAAAAAGATAGAAAAGAGAAATCTTCTGAGCATAAAAGTTTGTCTAAACACGATATTAGTGAAGATCCCGGTTTTATAGGCGGACAAAAAGCGCTAACCGTAAAAGAAGTGGAGAAAAAGTGGGCTGAACTATTGAAATTAGTTAAAAGAAAAAGAGTAACGACTTATGCGCTGTTAAAAGAAGGAAAAGCCTATCGCCTGGAAAACAACGTGCTGGAAATAGCTTATAGGAGGGATCAATCTTTTTATGTGGACAAATTGGACGAGGTAGAGCACCGGGAAACGTTGAAAAACGTCTTATCTGAATTTTTTAGAACCGAATTAAACTTTAAATGTGTTTTTTTAGAGGAAAAAAAGGAGAAAAATAGCTCCGAGGAAATTAAAAAAGAGGATGGGGAGGACTTAATTAGCCGGGCTATAGAATTATTTGGGGAAGACATAGTGGAAATAAAGGATTAATTATTAATTATTATCTAAACATATAAAAGAAGAAAGAGGAGGCTTTAGTCAAATGAGGGGCATGAATAAAATAATGAAACAGGTTCAGCAAATGCAGGCTAAAATGGCACAACTGCAAGAAGAATTAAGCGAGAAAACCGTAGAAGCGACATCGGGTGGTGGAGCGGTCAGGGTGGAAGTTAACGGAAAACAGGAAATAATGTCCATAACCATTGATAGGGAAGTGGTAGATCCCGAGGATGTGGAAATGTTGCAGGATTTAATTTTGGCTGCCGTTAACGAAGCTTTGCGGAAATCCCAAGAAATGGCCAACGAGGAAATGGGTAAGATTACCGGAGGCCTAAACCTTCCGGGAATGTTTTAGCGTTTATAATCTTTACGAATTTAAAAAAATCAGGTGACAACACATCATGATAAAATATGTGGAGCCGGTATCGAGGCTGATTGCAGAGTTAAATAAATTACCCGGTATTGGGCCCAAAACCGCTCAAAGGCTAGCATTTCATATACTTAACATTCCTGCGGATGAAGCACGACAGTTAGCGGATGCAATAAACACAGCACGGGAACGCGTGCGTTATTGTAAAACATGTGGAAACTTAACTGAAAAAGGAAACGAGCATTGCCGTTATTGTACGGATCCTAGCAGAGACAGAACGGTAATTTGTGTCGTTGAAGAGGTGAGGGATGCGTTTGCGCTTGAAAGGATGCGGGAATATAAGGGAATGTACCATGTATTACACGGTACGATTTCACCGATGGAAGGCGTTGGCCCGGAAGACCTAACGATTAAGCAGCTGTTAACCCGCTTGCGGGGTAATAAGATTAAAGAAGTAATCCTGGCCACCAATCCCGATGTCGAAGGGGAAGCTACGGCTATGTATTTAGCGCGTTTAATTAAGACCTTTGGTATTAAAGTGACGCGCATTGCACATGGGGTCCCTGTAGGCGGTGATCTGGAATATGCCGATGAGGTTACCCTCGCCCGGGCCATTGAAGGCCGTATTGAGGTTTCATAGAATTTAAATATAGATAAGCCCTGCATAGAAAGAAAAGAGCCCAGGTAAGGGCTTCAGACTGTTGACAAAACCTAC
>DDHO01000097.1 GCA_002352935.1 Firmicutes bacterium UBA1874 | reverse complement strand
TTATTTTGTTTTGTTATGGCTAACTATCATAATAACATAAAGGAGTTATTCTCTTTTATTTTTTTTTCCTACAATAACTTTACTCTAACGGCTGTTTGCAAACCCCCTTACTGCAGCATGAACGAACTTGAAATAAAAAAAGGATAATTCAAGAGAGCAGAACCTTCTTTCTGAACAGTCAGGAGCCCCAGAAAATTTCACATTTTCGATTGTAAGTTATTCTACATATTTATTAACCGATCCTTTCCCAGCCTTTTTGAAAAACCTGAAAAAAACTTGGCTTATTAACTGCAATTTACCCGCTTCTTTTACAACCTGTCCGCTAATTAATATATAAAGGGCCTGCAGAAACAGTGCAGGCCCTTTATAAAAACCTAATGTCAATGCCTATGTTATTGAGTAGAGAGCCACTCGTTTATGACTTCTTCATTTTCACTCATCCAAAGCCGTCCGGCTTCAAGGGGTTCCATACCTTCGTTTATATACCCCTCTAATTCACCTAACTGCTGATCATCCATTTTCATATTTTTGAACAAGCTGGTTACTTCCGGCATTTCTTCTGGCAAGCCCTTAGTCGTTACTATATAAATTTCTTCTTCTTCCCCGTATATTTTTTTAGGATCTTCCAGGAACTTGAGGTCCCACTTAGCAAATTTCCAGTGAGGAGCCCAACCGGTTACCACTATCCACTCGTTATCATCAATAGCTTTACCTAGAGCAGCAGTCATAGCGGGCCCGCTTCCTTCGAGGAGCTCAAAATCAAGGTCATATTCTTCTATAGCTTTTCTTGTTTTCTCCATAATTCCGGCTCCAGCATCGATTCCGGTTATTTTGCCGTCAAACTTGTCTTTGTGATCATTCATTTCCTCAATAGAATCGATTTCTACGTACGAAGGCACTACAAGCCCTATGCGCGCTCCTTCATAAACGGGTCCGTATTTATCAAGCTGATCGCCCAGTCTTTCCATATAGGACTGGTGGGTCACTGGAAGCCAGGCATCCATAAAAGCATCGTATTCGCCCTGAGCAACTGCCTGGTAAACAGGTCCCACATCTGCTGCTTTTGTTTCTACTTCATAGCCCAATTTATCTTCTAAGATAGCCTGAGCAAGATGAGTCATCGCTACCCCTTCTGCCCATCCTTCTACATATCCGATAGTTACACTGCCTTTGGACTCCAACTGCTCGCCTTCTCCATTTGTATCCTGTCCTTGCCCGCATCCGACGGCACTAATTGAAACCATCATTAACAATGCTAGCAGTGCAGCTACATACTTTGCTTTTTTATTATTTTTTCTAAACATAAACAACCCTCCTTAAAATTGTGTAAACTACCTGCCTTTCTGCCCCAGGGCCTGTGTAATCCTGTCAAGGATCATGGCCAGGAGAACAACAGCAAGTCCACCTTCAAAACCTATACCAATTTCCAAACGAGTTATACCTCTAAGGACCTCACCCCCTAAACCTCCGGCACCGATCATAGAGGCAATTACCACCATGGAAAGCGCCAGCATAATACACTGATTGACGCCAGCCATGATAGTAGGAAGGGCCAGAGGAAGTTGTACCTTACTCAAAAGCTGATTGGGCGTCGCTCCAAATGCTCGCGCTGCTTCTACTATATCTTTGGGAACCTGTCGTATCCCTAAATTAGTCAGACGTATTGCAGGAGGCATAGAAAAGATAACAGTTGCTATGGCTCCCGGTACTCGCCCCATACCGAAAAATATTACAGCAGGGATTAAGTAAACAAAAGCCGGCATAGTCTGCATAAAATCCAGAATCGGCCTAATCGCAGCATTTATCTTATTATTTCTTGCCGACAAAATACCCAGGGGTATACCTATAACAAGAGCCGTAATCGTCGAGGCCAGAATTAGAGCAAAGGTTTTCATAGTCTCCGGCCAGAGGCTCATGCTGTCCACAAGTATTAAGCCTATGAAAACAAATATGGCCGTTTCACGCCCGCTAAGTCTCCATGCCAGTAAAGCAACAAGAACGATAATAACAACTTCGGGGAAGAACAAAAGAATAGATTCTAGATTGACTATCAAGAATTCGAGAATAGCTCTAATACCGTCAAACACCCAGGGAATAGCATCAACAAGCCAGTTGACCAGCCACTCGAACCCTTGTCCAATCGGGAATCTAAAATTTATAAAATCATAAACCATCTTATTCTCT
Organism: Firmicutes bacterium UBA1874; assembly: GCA_002352935.1. Classification (GTDB taxonomy): domain Bacteria; phylum Bacillota; class UBA1874; order UBA1874; family UBA1874; genus UBA1874. The sequence continues at coordinate 13,528 of DDHO01000097.1, read as the reverse complement.
TACACCTCCTCCCCCGACATCGCTGCCAGTATATTAACTCTGGCAACAATACCTAAAAAGATACCATTATCGTCTACTACCGCAATGGGAATTTTAGTCTCGGAGGCTATAGGAAACAGGTCTTTCAGGGGAGTATCCGGTGAGGCTTTCGGTATATCAGTTCTTAAAATCCCGGTAAGGCTTTTTTTATTTATATTGTCCCCGCTGATAATATCGTCAACTGTTACTAACCCTTTAAGTTCTCTGTTGTCTCCTACGATAAAAACGCTAGATATTCCCAGCTCTTTCATTTTACGCAAGGCCACCCTGGGCCCGTCTTTTGAAAATACCACAACTTCCGGTTTTCTCATTACAGTTCTGGCCGTGATCACTTTTGAGCGGTCGACATCCTGTACAAATTCCGATACATAATCGTTTGCAGGGTTAGTGAGAATATCTTCAGGGGTACCGATTTGTATTATCTTTCCATCTTTCATGACCGCAATATGGTCGCCTATCTTTAATGCCTCATCCAGATCATGGGTAATAAAGAGGATTGTTTTATGCATGTTGGATTGTAACTCTAAAAGCTCATCCTGCATTTCTTTACGTATCAGCGGGTCCAGCGCGCTGAAAGCCTCATCCATGAGCAGGATCTCCGGGTCCGTTGCCAGAGCCCTTGCCAGTCCGACACGCTGCTGCATCCCACCGCTGAGATTATCCGGACTGCTTTCCGCCCATTCCTCGAGACCTACCATTTTGAGGGCTTCCAGCGCCTTCTTTCTCCTTTCTTCCGGCTTGACCCCCTGTACTTCCAGTCCAAATTCCACGTTACTGATAACACTGCGGTGCGGCAAAAGGGCAAACTGCTGGAAGACCATAGACATTTTATGCCTCCGGCATTCCCGCAACTGCTGTTCATTCATATCCAGAACGTTTTCGCCTTCAATAAGGATTTCCCCGCTTGTGGGCTCGTACAGCCGGTTTACACACCGAATTAACGTCGACTTTCCACTTCCGGAAAGACCCATAATAACGAAGATTTCTCCTTTTTTAACAGCGAAAGATGCATTGTTAACCCCTATCGTCTGGCCGGTCTGCTTGAAAATTTCTTCCTTATCAAGGCCCTTTTCCAGTAAAGGAAAAACCCTCTCCGGTTGCTGACCAAAAATTTTATATAAATTTTTAACTTCTATTTCAATGTTATTCCCAGAAATTTCTTCACTGTTTTGATCCTTTTCCTCGAGTGGCCGGGAAGAATTGCCTCCTTTTTCTACTTCTTCTAGTTCCAATTTCTTAAGGTCCAATTTTATGCCACCCTTTCCACCTGCTACATTACCCCCGGTTGTCTAAAAAGAGCTTAATTTAATGAGTTTTTGCCTAATTCCTTAACATTCTATCAATATGCAGGGTGGACTGTCAAAAGACTTAAACAGGTATAATAAGCTTCAGGTCAACTGTCCTTTTATATATGCCCGTTTACTATACTTTTCCCAATATCCTTCCGGTAGTACTTTTTCATATACTGGATTTCCTCTGCCGCACGGTAAACAACCTTCCTCGCTTCTTCTAAATTTTTCCCCCGAGCCGTAACACTGAGGACCCTTCCTCCAGATGTAACAACCCTACCGTTTTCCAACCTGGTGCCCGCATGAAAAACATATACGTCTTTACTTAGCTTGTCCAGAGAAGTAATTACCTTACCCTTTTCGTAACGGCCGGGGTAGCCCTCCGAAGCAAGCACTACACAGACAGCGGCTTCGGAAAACCAAAGAATGCGCTCCTCTTCCAATCTACCACATTCAACCGCAAGCATAAGCTCCAGCAGATCGCTTTTCATTCTGACCATTAAGGGCTGCGTTTCCGGGTCGCCGAAACGTACGTTAAATTCCAGTACCTTGGGTCCATTTTCGGTAATAATTAAACCCGCATAAAGCGCTCCTCTGTATCTAACCCCTTCTGCTGACATGCCTTTTATGACGGGTTTCAAAATCCTTTCCTCAACCTGTTTTTGGAGCTGCGGAGTATAAATAGGAACCGGAGAAAAAGCACCCATTCCTCCTGTATTCGGACCTTTATCACCATCGTATATTCGCTTGTAGTCCCGAGCGGAAGCAAGAGGTAAAACTGTTTTCCCGTCCGTCATTGCTATAATACTGATTTCTTCTCCTTCGAGATATTCCTCAATAACGACTTTGTTCCCGGCCTCTCCAAAAATCCTCTTTTTCATAACTTCTTCAAGAAATCTTAAAGCTTCCGTCAGATTACCGGCCACAGATACTCCTTTCCCAGCTGCCAGACCATCAGCTTTTAACACACAGGGAAATTCCGCTTCTTCCCTCAGGTAACGACAGGCCTTTTGATAGTTATAGAATACTTCAGAATTTGCGGTAGGGACCCCGTATTTTTTCATAATGTACTTTGCGTATGATTTACTTCCTTCCAGGGCCGCTCCGTCTTTACCCGGTCCAAAAATTTTTAGCCCTTCCTCCCTGAAGGCATCGGCCAAACCAGCAACCAGCGGGGCCTCGGGCCCGACTACCGTAAAATCAATTTTCTTGTCCCGGGCAAACCTCAGTAAGCCATCCGTGTCTTCAGGATGAATATCTACACAGACTGCCTGCTGCCCGATGCCGGCATTGCCGGGAGAACAATAAATCTCGGAAACCAGGCTGCTCTGTGACAATTTCCATACCAGGGCGTGCTCTCGTCCTCCACCTCCCACAACTAAAACCTTCAAGGTTGATCACCTCTTCAAATATTTTTAATACAATTAATGCTTAAAATGTCTCCTTCCCGTAAAGACAAGGATTATTCCGTGTTCATCTGCAGCCTCAATGGTTTCCTTATCCCTGATTGACCCACCGGGTTGAATAATAGCCTTGACACCTTTCCGGGCCACTTCATCAACCGTATCGCGGAACGGGAAAAACGCGTCGGAAGCAACAACCGCATCTTTAACTTTTGTACCTGCCTGTTCAAGAGCAATTTTAGCCGCTCCAACACGGTTCATTTGACCCGCTCCCACACCCAATGTGCGCTTATCTTTTGTGATCACTATTGCATTGGATTTTACGTGCTTTACTACTTTCCAGGCAAAGTCCAATTCGTTAATTTCTTCTGCGTTCGGTTTTCTAGAAGATACAACTTGCCACTCTTCTTTGCCGACCGTTCCCCTATCCCTTTCCTGGACTAAAAAACCGCCACCTATTTTTTTAATATCATACAAATCTGTGCATGATTTCCTCAAATCACCCGCAGCAAGCAACCGTAAATTTGGCTTTTCTGCCAGTATATTCAAAGCTTCTTTTGTAAACTCCGGGGCCACCACAGCCTCCAAAAAGGTTTTTACCAGCTCCCGGGCAGTTGCCTCATCCACCGGCCTGTTAAAACCGACAATACCTCCAAAGGCAGATACGGGATCCGCATCAAAAGCACGTCTATAGGCACGGCAGAGTTCATTATCCAGGGCTGCCCCACAGGGGTTAGTATGTTTTATAATCACAGCCGCAGTTTTTTCAAACTCTTTAACCAATTCCAGGGCAGCTTCGGCATCCACGAGGTTGTTAAATGATAATTCTTTCCCCTGGAGTTTTTCTGCTGCAGCTATACAGCAGCCTTCAGTATCCTGCCTGTAGAAAGCAGCTTTTTGGTGAGGATTTTCTCCGTATCGCAGCTGCTGGGCCAGGCTCCCCTCAAGAACAAAAAGTTCGGGAAAGCCCTCCCCCTCGCTTTTATCTTCGGAAATCTTCTCCCGGAGGAATTTAGCCACGTACCGGTCATATTCCGCTGTATGGCTAAAAGCCTCAACTGCAAGTTTAAACCTGGTATCTAAAGACAATTCGCCGTCCCGCTTAAGCTCATCCAGAATCTCACCGTAGCGCTGAGGGTTAACCACCACGCCCACAGCCTCGTAATTTTTTGCCGCAGCACGTACCATGGTCGGGCCTCCGATATCTATATTTTCTATTGCTTCTCGTAAGGTTACACCGGATCGGGAAATCGTTTCTTTAAAAGGATATAGGTTGACTACTACCAGATCGATAGGAACTATGTCGTTTTCCTTCAATTCCTCAAGATGTTCTTTTGTACGCCTGGCTAAGATCCCCCCATGCACCTTGGGATGTAAGGTTTTAACGCGTCCTCCCAGGATCTCGGGAAACCCGGTAACATCACTTATGTAAGTAACAGGGATTCCTTCACTCTTAAGAACCTTTGCCGTTCCACCGGTTGATACTATCTCAAAGCCCATTTCAGCCAAACCCCGTCCAAATTCTACTATTCCGGTCTTGTTAGAAACGCTCAATATTGCCCTTTTTTTCAACTGGCCATCCCTCTTTCATTAAATATTTTTATCCCTCTTTCATTAAATATTTAACTTTTGCTTTGCAGTGCAATCAAATTTTAATCTTTTAATACAATCACCCTCCGGCCTTCCATCCGGAGGCAGTCTTCTGCTATCCACTGTAATACCTTGGGGTAAAGCTTGTGTTCCTCTTTTAATATTCTTTCCGCCAGTGTCTCCGGGTTATCATCCTCTCTTACCCTAACTGCTTCCTGGGCAATAATGGGGCCCGTGTCTACCCCTTCATCTACAAAGTGTACAGTACAGCCGGAATACTTTACTCCGTACTCCCAGGCTTGCCTTTGAGCCTCCAATCCCGGGAAGGAAGGAAGCAAGGAAGGATGTATATTTATGACTCGATTGGGAAAAGCCCGGAGTAATACTTTGGAAACAAGCCTCATATAACCTGCTAGGGCAACTATTTGGACTTGGTGTTCTCGTAGCTTCTTAATTATTTCCTGCTCATACGCGCTTTTATCGGGATAAATATTGGGGTTTATATAATAAGAACTAATACCGTGACGTTTTGCTCTTTCCAAAGCCATTGCCTGCTCGCAGTCGCTGACGACAACCCTTACTCTGCCGTCAAGTTTCCCCTCTTCCGAGGCATCAATAATCGCTTGAAGGTTAGAGCCCCTCCCCGAAGCCAAAACTCCGATATTCAGAAGTTTCAAAATTATCACCTCCTAACTTTTAAACTATCTTCACCCTGCCTTCTCCGGGTGCTACCTCGCCTATTTCAACAACAGTTTCCCCTTTTGCTGCAAGCTTTTTTCTGACAGACCTTACTTCACAGGGCGGCACGGCAAGGACAAATCCTATACCCATATTAAAAGTCCGGTACATTTCCGCTTCAGAAATTAAACCTTCTTCCTTGACGATATTAAAAATTTGAGGTACTTTCCAGCTCTGATTGTATATAATGGCATCAGTACTAGGTGGAATCATGCGGGCTGTATTACCGGGAAGGCCGCCACCCGTTATATGCGACATGCCGTGAACGTCATGTTCCTCAAGAATCTCCAGGACAGGGAGAACATAAATGCGGGTAGGTTTGAGAAGTTCTTCTCCCAAAATAGTTTGCAGCCCGGGGATGGTTTGATATAAACTATAACCGCATTCTTCAAGCAGCAATTTGCGTACTAAGGAGAAACCATTACTGTGCAGACCCGAAGAGGCCAGCCCCAGCAGTACATCTCCGGGGGCAACTTTTGTGCCGTCAAGCAGACGGTCGCGTTCAACCACACCCACGGCAAAACCGGCCACATCATACTCTCCCGTTTTATAAAAACCGGGCATTTCAGCGGTTTCTCCCCCAATCAGAGCACAGTTGGCCTGGCAGCATCCGTCCGCAAGGCCTTTAACAATATCTTTTACCTGGCTGGGTTTTAGTTTTCCCGTAGCCAGGTAATCTAAAAAAAACAGCGGTTCGGCTCCTTGGACCAGAATATCGTTCAGGCACATGGCAACAGCATCTATCCCGATGGTGTCATGCCTGTCCATTTCAAAAGCTATTTTAAGTTTCGTTCCTACCCCATCGGTGGATGCGACCAACACCGGTTCCCGGTAACGATCCCTGTCCAGTGCAAAAAGGCCCCCGAAACCGCCAAGATCACCCAGCACTTCAGGTCGATGGGTACGCCTGACATGTTCTTTTATAAGGTCAACTGCTCTTTCTCCGGCCTCAATATCCACACCCGCCTCCGCATAGGTCCAGTGCTTATGCTCCGCCACTTCTGGTCTCCCTTTCCAGCTTATATTTGCCGCTGCAGGTATTACAGGGAACGCTTATGGGATATTCCCCGTTAAAACACGCAGCACAAAAGCTTCCAGCAGGCATCTTGAAAGCCTTCATCATGCCCTCCAGGCTCAGGTAATGAAGGCTGTCAGCCTGTATGCGCTGCCGAATAGCCTCCATTTCGTGACTAGCCGCAATTAATTCTCCCTTGGCCGAAGTATCTATACCGTAAAAACACGGGTAAAGAACGGGAGGCGAGCTCACCAGCAGGTGAACTTCTTTCACTCCGGCATCCCTAAGCATTTTAACTATTTTTTTACTTGTTGTACCCCGAACAATGGAATCGTCAACCAAAACCACTCGTTTCCCAACCAGAATTTCTTTTACCGGATTCAGTTTCAAACGGACACCCAGATCTCGCAGTTTTTGTGAAGGCTGAATAAAGGTACGCCCGATATACCTGTTTTTGATTAAGGCTTCCCCGAAAGGTATCCCCGATTCTTCAGCGTAACCTATAGCAGCAGTAGTACCGGAATCCGGAACGGAAGAAACCATATCCGCCTCTACCGGGTATTCACGTACGAGCTGGCGGCCCATTTCCCTGCGGGCAACGTTTACGGTTTCACCGTCAATAACGCTGTCCGGACGGGCAAGATAAATAAATTCAAAAACACATAAAGCTCTTTTTTCAGAAGAAATAGCCTGAACAGAATGTACCCCGTTTTCATCTATAATGACGATTTCCCCGGGAGCAACATCACGAACAAATTCCGCCCCCACCGTGTCCAGCGCGCAGGACTCCGAAGAAAGAATATAAGCCTCTCACAGCCTTCCGAGACAAAGCGGCCTTACCCCGTAGGGATCCCTAACTCCGATAAGTTTACCTTCGGCTAATACTAAAAGCGAATAAGCCCCTTTAATATCTATCATACATTTCATGAGAGCTTCTTCTATGGGATTTTGCCCGTAACGTGCAATTAAGTTGACGATAATTTCACTGTCAGTAGTGGTCTGGAAAACCGATCCAGTTGTTTCCAGAGAAGTGCGCAGCTCCTCAACATTGGTTAAGTTACCGTTGTGAGCCAGGGACACCATTCCCCTCAGGTAACGAAATACCATGGGCTGCGCATTTGCAATGGTGCTTACCCCGGTAGTGGAATAACGGACATGGCCTATGGCAGCTCTACCGCGTAATTTTTCCAGAATTTCATCGCTGAAAACCTCCGAAACCAGTCCCATATCCTTGTAAAGTTCAATACCTTGGTCATTGGCTACCGCAATACCAGCGCTTTCCTGGCCACGATGCTGCAGTGCATAAAGCCCGAAACAGGTCAGGCGGGCGACATCATGGCCCGGTCCGTAAATGCCGAACAGCCCGCATTCATCCCGAACTTTATCCTCCATCAGCTCATCAAACATGGTATCGCCTCCAGCCATTCCCTTTCCATAGATCCCACTTCGAGGTCAATAAACTTCGTGCCGTTGACAATAAAGGTTAAACTTCTTCCCTTTACCCTGCCGAGGATGTTAAATGGTACGCCCAGATCAAGAGAAACAGTTTCAGCTTTACTGATGTGTTCCCAGGGCACCGTCAAAAGGATCCTGGACTGGCTTTCTCCAAAAAGAAGAGCAGCAGGGTTGAGATCAGAAATCATTTCAATTTTTACCCCTCTACCCCCGATAATACAGCCTTCCGCCAGGGCTACAGCGAGGCCCCCTTCCGAACAATCGTGGGCGGAAGAAACCAGGCCCTGGTCAATCAACTTCAAACAGCATTCCTGGACCGCTTTTTCAAGTTCCAAATCTATGACGGGCGGTTTCCCGCTGACCAAGCCCGTCATAATTTTTAGATATTCGCTTCCTCCCAGTTCATCTTTGCTTTCTCCCAGGAGCACCACCGCATCCCCTTCTCCGGAAAAACCGGCCTTGCAGCGCTTTTCAATATTTTCCAACAGGCCGACCATACCGACGGTCGGTGTAGGAAACACGGGTTCTCCGGCAGTTTCATTATAAAAACTTACATTTCCGCTTACCACCGGTGTCTCCAAAACCCTGCAGGCCTTACTCATACCCTCTATAACATTGCGAAACTGCCAGAAAATCTCGGGTTTTTCAGGGTTTCCAAAATTCAAGCAGTCGGTTACCGCCAGCGGTCTTGCTCCGGTACAAACAATGTTGCGAGCCGCTTCTGCAACAGCAATCGCCCCGCCGCAGAAAGGATCCAGATAACAATAGCGGCCGTTCCCATCAATGGTCACAGCAAGCGCTTTGGAAGTGCCTTTTACTCTTAAAAGGGCCGCATCTCCGCCGGGCACGATAACGGTATCGGTTTGCACCATGTAATCGTACTGACGGTACACCCATTTTTTACTGGCGATCGTTGGAGAAGACAAGACCTTTAATAACGCTTTGTTCCAGTTGCCGAAAGAATATTTTCCGGAATCTATTTCACGAACCTCTTTAAGATAAGCAGGTTCTCTTTCTTCAGGCGAATAAGCAGGACAGCCTTTCGTCAAAGCAGCTGCCGGAATGCAAGCAACTTTTTCCTCACCATCGAAAATATTTAAAAGGCCGTCTTCCGTCACCTCTCCTATAACTACGGCCTCTAATCCCCATTTAGAAAAAATTGCTTTCACTTCCTCTTCACTTCCGGCACGGGGTACGATCAGCATACGTTCCTGGGATTCCGACAGCATTACTTCGTAGGGTGTCATACCTTTTTCCCGGCGGGGCACTAGAGAAATATCAATATTCATGCCTGTGCCCCCACGCGAGGCCATCTCACAGACACAGCCGGTCAAGCCCGCCGCACCCATATCCTGCATGCCTACTATCAGATTTTTAGCAGTTAATTCCTGGCATGCTTCCAGCAGCAGTTTCTCCATAAAAGGGTCACCGACCTGCACCGAAGGGCGGCGGTCTTCTGACTCTTCACTTAACTCTTCCGAGGCAAAAGTGCACCCGTGAATCCCGTCACGCCCGGTACGCGCTCCTACAACCATAACCGCGTTTCCCTTGCCGGCAGCAACACCGCGCGCTATATCTCCGTGCTTGACAAGGCCCACGCACATGGCATTTACTATAGGATTGCCCGCATAACTATTATCAAAGTACACTTCTCCTGCCACTGTAGGGATACCCATACAGTTACCATACCAGCCGATACCGTTTACAACACCATTAAAAAGGTACCGGGAACGGGGTTTTTCAAGATCCCCGAAGCGAAGAGAGTTAAGATTTGCAATGGGACGGGCGCCCATAGTAAAAATATCTCGTACTATCCCTCCCACGCCGGTAGCAGCACCCTGAAAAGGTTCAATAGCCGAGGGATGGTTGTGGCTTTCTACCTTAAAGGCTACTGCCAAACCTTCTCCAATATCGACTATCCCCGCATTTTCCCCGGGACCCTGCAGCACGTGCGGTCCTTGCGTGGGCAGCTTTTTAAGAACTGCCCTTGAGCTTTTATAGCTACAATGTTCTGACCACATTACTGCAAACATACCAACTTCCACGTAGTTGGGTTCTCGTTTTAAAATTTCTTTTATCAGCTCGTATTCTCTATCGGTCAATCCCATCTCGCGCCAGACTTTAGCTTCCACGCCTTCCACCTCTCTTTTCCCACCACTTGAGCACGGATTTGAATATTTTTTTACCGTCTTCTCCTCCAAGTAATTCCTCTGCACAACGCTCGGGATGGGGCATCATCCCCAGGATATTTCCACTCTCATTGCATACGCCGGCCACGTTACCCACTGAACCGTTAGGGTTAGCTTCACGGGAAACCCTTCCTTCATGATCGCAGTAGCGGAATACTACCTGCCCCTTGGCTTCTAACTCTCGCAGCAAAGAAGCCTCTGCAAAATAATTGCCGTCTTTGTGTGCAATGGGGATCTTTAATACTTCATCCTGTGCACAATCTATGGTAAACGGACAGCTTTCGTTTTCTACTTTTATGAAAGTGTCATCACAAATAAATTGCTGGCTGTCATTGCCACGCAGGGCTCCGGGAAGAAGACCCGCTTCAAGTAAGATCTGGAAACCATTACAAATTCCCAGGACCAACCCCCCCTGCGAAGCAAACTTTTCTACGGACTTCATGACAGGTGAAAAACGGGCAATAGCACCGCTTCGCAGGTAGTCCCCGTAAGAAAACCCGCCAGGTAAAATTATACAATTAAAGCCGTCAATCTCCTGATCCCTATGCCAGATATACTCAACCGGTTTTTTGAGGACATTTTTAATCACATGGTAGACATCAACATCGCAGTTGGACCCCGGAAAAACAACCACGCCAAACTTCATGATGTTTCTTCCACCACCTCAAAAGTAAAATCCTCTATTACCGGGTTGGCCAGCAGGCGCTGGCACATCTCTTCTACTTCCCTGGAAGCCTTTTCTTTGCTTTCGCTTTCAAGGTAAATTTCTATATAACGCCCTATGCGAACTTCTTGTACACCGCGGTATTCCATAGTTTGAAGGGCCTTCTGAACAGCCGACCCTTGGGGGTCAAGCACCCCGGGCTTTAACAATACATGGACCCTGGCTTTGAACACTGTTCCACTTCCTTCCTAAAAAAATATGATATCCACGGGGAAACAGATCAGGGTAACCGGTCATCTCCGGTCGTATTAAGTAAAATTTAAACATTTATTAAAACATTAACAAAAGTCCCAGTCCGTAACGCTAAACATCCAGGCCCAAGCGCTGGCAGACTTCCCTGTAAGCTTCCTCAATACCTCCCATATCACGGCGAAAGCGGTCCTTGTCAAGCTTTTTCTTCGTTTCTTGATCCCAAAATCTGCAGGTGTCGGGGGATATTTCATCCCCTAGAAGTACTTTCCCGCGGTGCAGGCCGTACTCTAGCTTAAAATCCACAAGTAAAATACCCGCTTCCTGAAACCTTTTTTTCAAGATCTCGTTTATTTTAACAGACTTCTCTTTCATTTCATCAACTACGTCTTGCTCAGCCCACCCCATAGAGTCTATATGGTACTCATTTATCATGGGGTCGTTTAATTCATCAGATTTATAATAAAACTCGAGCACAGGCTTATTCAGAACGGTACCCTCTTCTACGCCTAACCTTTTTACAAGGCTCCCCGCCACAATATTGCGTACTACTATTTCTACAGGTATTATTTCCAGTCCTTTTACTAAAAGTTCTCTTTCGCTAAGCTTCTCAACAAAATGTGTCTGTACACCTCTTTCTTCCAAGAGATTAAATAAATACGCGGACATCTGGGCATTATAATAGCCCTTATCCGTAATAGTCCCTTTTTTCTTACCGTCAAAGGCAGTAGCGTCATCCTTAAATTCCAACCAGTAGAGTTCGGGGTTATCGGTCCTGTAAACTCTTTTTGCCTTGCCTTCGTACAAAAATTCTCCCTTTTTTACCATACTATACCTCCTCTTCTATTCCCGCACGTCGAAAAATAAAATCTATGTTCTTGAGGTGATAGTCATAGTTAAAAATTAAATCTATTTCTGCTTCCTGCAAGTAGCGGGTTATATCAGCGTCCTTGAGTATAAGTTCCTTAAAAGATATACCGCTTTCCCAGGCTTTTAACGCGTTGCGCTGCACCCAGGAATAAGCGGTTTCCCGCAGGACACCCTTTTCCACCAACGCCAGCATCACCCGTTGAGAAAAAACCAAGCCAAGCGTCTTTTCCAGATTGCGCTTCATGTTTTTCTCATGGACAACAAGATCCTTCATTATATTTATAAACTTAAACAACATGTAATCTAAAAGAATGCTGCTATCAGGGAGAATAATTCTTTCCACCGAAGAATGAGTGAGGTCCCTCTCATGCCAGAGAGCTATATTTTCCAGGCCGGCAATTGCATTTCCCCTGAGATTGCGGGCTAAACCTGTAACCCTTTCGGCTATAATGGGGTTTTTCTTATGTGGCATTGCGGAAGAGCCCTTCTGTCCCCGGGCAAACCTTTCCTCGACTTCAAGGATCTCTGTACGCTGGAGATTGCGAATTTCCGTAGCCCACTTTTCTAAAGAACAGGCTATGAGCGACAGTACGGTCAAATATTCTGCATGGCGGTCCCGCTGTACAATTTGAGTGGAAACAGGAGCAGGCGTTAACCCCATTTTTTCGCAGACATATTCTTCAACATACGGATCTATATTCGCAAAGGTCCCCACAGCCCCTGATATTTTGCCGGTGCTAACCGTTTCCTTGGCACGTTCCAACCTGGCTATTCCCCGTTCAGCTTCCTTAGTCCACAGCGCCATCTTAAGACCAAAGGTTACCGGTTCTCCGTGAATACCGTGGGTACGGCCTACCATAAGCGTGAACTTATGCTTCCGGGCGAGTTTTTTAAAGATATCGCGGAGTTCATGCAGTTTATCCAAAAGCAGATCGCAGGATTCTTTTAACTGCACGGCCAGGGCTGTGTCCAGCACATCCGAAGAAGTCATGCCCAAATGTATATATTTAGAAGAATCTCCGACATATTCGGCTACATTGGTCAAAAATGCAATAACATCGTGATGGGTTTCAGCTTCAATTTCCTTGATCCGTTCCACATTAAAGTTGGCCCGTTTTTTTATAATCTCCAAATCTTTCCCGGGTATGTTTCCCAGGCGTGCCTGGGCCTCGCAGGCATAGATCTCCACTTCCAGCCATTTCTGCAGTCGGTTCTCCTCAGACCAAATCCTGCCCATTTCGGGAAGAGTATAACGTTCGATCATTAACAAAAAGCCTCCTTAACCTTATCGGCCGTTGATATATTTTTCTATGCCTATCCGAGCGAGCTTGTCCGATTTGGCTTCTACTTTTTCGGCCAGCCGGCGGCGATAAGAAACTAGCTTTTCCATGATGCTCTGGTCTTTTAAACCCAGGATCTGTGCTGCGTATAAAGCTGCATTTTTGGAACCGTCAATAGCCATGGCTGCAACCGGAATGCCGGAAGGCATTTGAACTATAGAATATAAAGAGTCTACACCACTCAAAGCAGGCGACTTAATTGGCACCCCGATTACGGGAATTATTGTAAGAGAGGCAATTACCCCAGGTAAATGAGCTGCCCCGCCGGCGCCTGCAATAATAACCTCAATTCCCCGGCGAGGAGCTTCCTGAGCATATCTGGTTACTCTATCCGGCGTCCGATGGGCGGAAGCAATTACCCACTCATGTTTTATTCCCAGCTCATCCAGTACTTCTCCCGAGCCGCGCATAACTGGGAGATCCGTGTCACTCCCAAGAACTATCCCAACCCTAACCTTTTCCAAAGCCGAACCCCCTTTCACCGAAAAGCCTGTTGAACTTGTTATTTTCTGCACTTTCTGAAACCTAGTCAAAAAATAAATCTTAAAAAATAAAACTTCCCTCCGTCTCCGGGGGGCAGTACTTGGTGCTAATCTAATAATTTTTTCCTAACCAATTCAATATTAACAAAGTGCTTTAAAGGTGTCAATAAAAGACGATTATCTCATAGTGTCAATATTGTAGGAT